>DAIUEP010000006.1:0-29226 GCA_036845065.1 Xanthobacteraceae bacterium
CAACGTCGTCGTCATGACGCTAAAATGCGTCGCCCCGGTTGCGACCGCAAGGGGGGCGCCTAGTTTTGGGGCGCTAAGGGACCATCCCTACGGCCTTGGCGCCAGGGAAGCGCCTGTCCTGCGTAACAACGGGTGCTGCCGAAGCGACCAACCCGGTGCGGGCAAAGGCCTCGAGGCCATTGAAGTCCCAGCCACCCTGCAGGAACGACAGGTCCACAACCTGCTCCGTTTCCTCGGCGCTGTTGGCCATGAGATAGCCGCCGCCAAGCAGCAGCAGCGACGCCAGCAATAGAGCTTCCAAATATCCGCGATCGAACCGCATGTCACAGCTCCACAAATCTCTCAAAGTATGGAGCGTGATTGCGAATTTTGGGTGCAAGAACATGGTAATCGGACGGTCGCCGCGACCTTTCAAATCGTAATCAAATGCTCCGCACGTGCACGCAGGGGACGCGTCAAGCGGGATGGCGCACTATCGCTTCACGATCCGGGACATCAGTCAAACTTGAGTCTGGCTGCGCGCACCACATCGAGCCGGCGCGGGCTTTCCTCCGCCAGCAGCGCGGCGAAATCCTGGGTCGAGCCCCCGATCGGATCGCTGCCGAGCTTTCCGAGCGCGAGCTTCATGTCCTTGGTCGCGAGCGTCTCGTTGATCGTTGAGCCGCGTCGTGATCTCTGCTGGCGTGCCGGCAGGTCCGGAGACGCCGGTCCACGATACCGCGCGACGCCGGGCACGCCGCTCTGACACGGCAGCCAATCTCAACATCACCTGCAAGCGCTCTATGGTTGCGCTCCACCCGAAAGCGGACGTCTAATGCTCATTTGACCCGAAGTGGTCATCGGCTGCCGGAGTTTTCTGAACGCGGTCCCTTTAGACATTCAGTCGATCTTAAGCCCGAGCGCTTTGACGACCGGCGCCCAGAGAGCAACATCGGCTGCAAGCGACTGCCGGAATTTTTCCGGGTTTGAGTTGAGCGTGGGTTCGATGCCGGCGTCAATCAACATTCGTGCTGCCGTTGGGGACAGGAGACGTCGCGTCGGTCGCGGCCAAGTCGAGCCTAAGCTCGGCCGCGCGTCGGCACCTAGAATAGGCAGGATCAATCCCCCCAAAAATTCGAGGCACTTACCGCGGCGCGGGTGCCGTGCGATGGCGCGCACAACGATAGTGGCGCACGTTGCCGCGGTCTAAGCTGCGGGGACCGGGATTGCGCTTTGCCTTGCCCAGGTTACAGTCTTCCAACGACGAACGCCGCCAAAGAGCGGCGCCAGCAGGGAGGACCATCATGCTGACACGACGCAAATTCATCGGCACGACGCTGGTCGCCGGTGCAGCGCTGACCGCAAGCGCGCAACAGGCGCGGCCGCAGCCCGCAAGCAAGCGCACGATCGTCGACGCGCAGGTGCATTTCTGGAAAGCAAATTCGCCGGACTGGGCCTGGGATCCAGGTGCCAGGCCGCAATTGCCGGAACCATTCACCATCGAGCGCGCGCTGCCAATGATGGACGAGGCTGGCGTCGACCGCGTAGTCATCGTGCCGCCGGGCCTGAACGACCGCAACGACTATGCGCTCGAAGCCGCCAAGCGTTATCCCAACCGCTTTGGAGTCATGGGCCGCATTCTGCTGCAGGACCCGAAATCGGCGGCGCTGCTGCCGACATGGAAGCAGCAGCCGGGCATGCTCGGCGTGCGCGTGACGTTCAACACGCCCTCAACGCTCGCCTGGCTCTCCGACGGCACCGCCGACTGGTTCTGGCCGGCAGCCGAGAAGGCTGGGCTTGCCGTCATGTTTCTTGCGGTCGGCGAGGTTCCCAGGTTCGCGCGCATCGCGGAGCGCCACCCGCAGCTCACGCTCATCATCGACCACATGGGCTTGAACTCATCGAGCCGTACCAACAGGATCACCGAGATTCCGGCGGCGATTGATCAGGCCATTGCGCTCGCCAGATATCCGAACGTCAGCGTCAAGTTGTCGGGTGCGGTCGGCAATTCGCTCGAACCTTATCCGTTCCGCGACATGACGGTGTACCTGCAGCGCTTATTCGACGCCTACGGTCCTCAGCGCTGCCATTGGGGTACCGACATCACGAACTCGTTCGCCAACGCAAGCTACCGCCAGCGCGTCACCCATTTCACCGAAGAGCTGAGCTTCCTGTCGGAGAGCGACAAGGACTGGGTGATGGGACGCGCGATCCTTGCGCGCCTGAAATGGGCCTGACGCAGTAGCCTAGGACGTTTTCGTTTGACTACTTTGGGCTGGGATCGTCGAATCTTTGAAATGCAGCATTCCGTCCGCTTACTCCAGTGCTGCTGACGCAAACTTCTCACCTTCAGTATGACCCACAGCAGACGTTTGGGGGCAATCACATTTGCCCGTTGGACCAGACACTGTCATTCAGCCTTGATATTCGCTGCCTTGATGATCGGCCACCACTTCTCGATCTCGGCCTTCTGCAGTGCGCCGAGTGCTTCGGGTGTCTGGCGATCGCGCGAAAAAATCTCTTGCCCGAGGTCCGCAAAGCGCCGCTGTGTCTCACGATCAGCGAGAGCACCTACAACGCTTGCGTTGAGCCTGGCGACAACATCGTTCGGCGTTCCCCTGGGAGCCCAAAGCCCGTGCCAGAGCGAAGCATAGAGCTCCGGCACGCCGCCCTCGCCAATTGTCGGCACGTCGGGAGCTGCCCACCATCGTGACTTGGCCATAACGGCAAGTGCCTTCATCTGCCCGCCACGGACCTGCTCCAGGGTATTGGCAACCTGAGTAATGGTCAGATCAATCTGTCCAGAGATCAAATCGGGAGCGATCTGCGCGATTCCGCGGTAGGGGACAAACTGGAAAGTCGTTCCGGTCGCCTTCTGCAAATAGACACCAATGATTTCACCGCCACCACCGGCTCCGACGACACCAACCGTCGCTTTGCGGGGTTTTTCCTTAGCCGAGGCAATGAGTTCTCTCAGGTCCCTTGCAAGAAGTGAATTTCGCGCAACGATCCAGTATGGCGTATCTGCAAGAAGCGATATGGGCTGTAAATCCTTCAACACGTCGTAATCAAGGTTCATGGTCGCGCCGTTGAGCACGTGCGTGCCCGATTGGCCGATACTGAGCGTGTAGCCATCGGGTTGTGCGCGCACCACGCGGCGGACACCGAGGCTGCCGCCAGCACCGCTGACATTTTCAATGACGATAGGCTGTCCCAGCGTTGTGCGCATCCGCTCGGACAAGATACGCGCCAGCGCATCAGTAGCGCCGCCCGCTGGGAACGGCACGACCAACGTGACCGGCCGCGTCGGATAGGATTGCGCCCAAGCGACGTGCGAGACGGCCGGCAGCGCGGCAGCGTTGGCGGCCAGTTGCAGAAATTGCCTACGGGGAAATTTCATGGCGTTCTCCCAGATCATCTTGCAGGAATGGAAGCGGCGTTGATCGCGACACCCATCCAAAGAGTCCGATTATCTTCTGAATGCTCGCCGGCCGATGGCACCAACGCTGCCTATGAAATGAAAAGGATTATTCGGCACGCCCCCCTGGCAGCTCAATTACTAGGCTACCTCAGCTTGAGGACGCTATGGAAGGCATGTCGGGTTGGCCCTAACCGACGCACGTCTGGATTCATCCCGCTGTTGGGGGATCAGCGGACGTCGAGCCGGCCAGATCAACCAAGCTGATTCATCACTACGCGCCCTAGTCAAACTTGAGTCCGGCTGCGCGCACCACTTCGAGCCAGCGGGGGCTTTCCTCCGCCAGCAGCGCGGCGAAATCCTGGGTCGAGCCCCCGAGCGGATCGCTGCCGAGCTTCCGGAGCGCGAGCTTCATGTCCTCGGCCGCGAGCGCCTCGTTGATGGCGCGGTTGAGCCGCGCCGTGATCTCCGCCGGCAAGCCCGCAGGTCCTGAGACGCCGGTCCACGACACCGCGACGACTCCGGGCACGCCGCTCTCCACCATGGTTGGCAATGCCGGCAGCTCAGCGCTGCGTGTCCGGCTGGTCACCGCGAGCGGTCTGATCTTGCCCTCGTGAATATGAGCAAGCGACACCGAGGTCGGCTCGATCGCCATGTCGATCTGCCCGGTCAGCATATCGGTCATGGTGTTGGCGGCGCCGCGATAGGGCACCGTGGTGAAGGCGATGCCGGCCCGCAGCTTGAACAACTCGCCCACGAGGAGAGGTGTCGCTCCCGCCGGGGCGCCGAAGTTGAGCTTGCCGGGATTGGCGCGGGCATAGCCGATCAGCTCCGGTATGGTCGTGATCGGCAGCCTTGGCGCCACGATGAGCACGAAGGGCGTGCTCGAAATGAGCGCGACCGGCGTCATGCGCCTGATCTGATCGCTCTCCGGCCCTGTCATCACCGCCGGCACGACGCTGAGCGTGATGGTGCCGCCGAACAGGAACGTGTAGCCGTCGGGCTCGGCGGTTGCGACCGCCTTGAGGCCGACGGTGCCGCCACCGCCGGGCCGGTTCTCGACGATCACCGGTCCGAGCGTCGTGGAGAGCTTCTGGCTCAGAAGTCGCGCCATCACGTCGATCGGCCCGCCGGCCGGAAACGGCACGATCAGCTTGATGGTGCGATTGGGATAGGGCTGCGCCGAAGCGGAGCCGCCCAGCAAGGTCGCGGCGGCGAGCGCAAGCAGCGCCAAAAGCATCCGAGTCATGTCGCCTCCCGATCGCCGCGCGCTTGGCGTGAGTGTCAACTCACCTCGCGCGACCTGCTATTCGGGCTGGACGCCCGAGAGCTTCACCATGTTCACCCACTTGGGCCGCTCCTTCGCGACGAAGGCCGCAAGATCTTCCGGCGTGCCGGGATTTGCGATGGCGCCAAGCTGCTTGAAGCGTTCCCGCAGCATCGGGGAGTTGAGGCCGGCATTGATCTCGGCATTGAGCTTGTTGACGATCTCGCGTGGCGTTCCCGTGGGCGCGACGATGCCGGTCCAGGAGCTTGCGATGAAGTCGGGCACGCCGCCCTCAATCATCGTGGGAACGCCGGGAAGCTCCGGCAGCCGCGCCGACGTGGCGACGCCGAGCGCGCGCACCTTGCCCTCGTGCACATGCGAGAATGTGACCGAGGTGGTCTCGAAGCCGAGATCGACCTGGCCGCCGATCATGTCGGTGAGCACGATCGAGGCGCCGCGATAGGGCACGATTACGATGTCGGTTGCGGTCGCGTTGCGGAACCAGGCGGCGAGCATGTGGGGCGGCGCGCCGTTGGGAATGCCAAAGTTGAGCTTGCCGGGATTGGCTTTGGCGTAGGCGACGAGCTCCGGAATGGTCCGTTGCACGGCCTGCGGCCTCGTGATCATCACATAGGGCACGCTCGACACGAATGCGATCGGCGCAAACGCGGTCGTGGGGTCATAGCCGGCGTTGGGGTAGAGCGTCGGGCCGATCGCATAGGTCGCCGCGCTGCCGACCAGAAGCGTATAGCCGTCCGGCTCTGCCGTCGCCGCCGCCTTGCCGGCGATGGTCGCGCCGGCGCCCGGTCGATTTTCGACGATGAACTGCTGGCCGAGCGCGGTCGACAGATGCTGCGCGACCAGCCGCCCCATGACATCAACCGGACCACCGGCCGGGAACGGCACCAGGAGCTTGACGGGACGCGAGGGATACCGGTCTTGGGTCCGGTCCTGGGAGTGAGCCGGCATCCCGGTCGCGAGGCAAATGGCAGCCACCGCGAGCGCAACTGCTCGTCGCATGGGCGTTATCTCCCCAAAGTTATGTTTTGCGGCCAGTGGCTGGCTGCAGAATGGTGATCATATCCTGGTAGCCGCGGGCGCGGGCATGGCCGAGCGCGGTCGTGCCCTGGCGATCCTTGATGTCGACGTCGGCGCCGGCCTTGACCAGGAGATCGACAGTCTCGATGTGGCCCTTGCTATTGTTGCCGAGCATCACGGCGATGATCAGCGCGGTCCAGCCCATCCGATTGATGTGATCGAGCGCGGCCTTGGCTTCGATCAGCGCGCGCACGATCTCGACATGGCCGAGATGAGCCGCCGAAATGAGCGCCGTCCCGTCGAGCGGGCCCGTGACCTTGCGCGGGTCGGCGCCGCCGGCGAGCGCGAGCTTCAACAGTTGCATGTCGTTGTTGACGGCCGCCAGCGTGAGAATGTCGAAGCCCTGCATGTCGCGGGCGTTTGCATTGGCGCCGCGCTTGAGCAGCGCCTCGACCGCCGCGTAGTGCTTGCGGAACGCCGCGACGTGCAGCGGCGTGCGGCTGTTGGCATCCTGGATGTTGGGATTTTCGCCTTCGGCGATCAGCTTCTCGATCTCGGCCACCTCGCCGTTGGCGGCGGCGGCGTGCAGGCCGGCATAGATCGCGATATCGCGGTCGGTCGGTGCCTGCTGGGCTTGCGGGGCGCTCAGCGAACAGGCGAGCGCTGCGGCAATGGCTAGGCAGAGCTTTGCGATACGGAAGAGCTTGGCGTGTCGAATCATGACGACCCCGGGCGGATAGGTTATCGCTCCTGGGCCGGAATGGTAGCACGGGTGTCGCGAGGTTGAAGGTCGGGAATTGCCGCAGTCCCCACAACGGGGAGGGCCGGGCAGGGGCTTATTGCGCTGCGATCCGGTCGGTGGTGATCACGCGGACCGGCTTGGCTTGGCGGGCGGCCTGAGTGCGGTCGCTCAGGCAATTCGTCTCGTAGTAGGGCCAAGCCTGCGGGGTGCAGTCCCTCCCGGTCGGGCGCAGGTCAAGGCGATCGGACTTGACCACCTTAGGGGGCGTGCTGGCGTCCGCCTCGGGGCTGAAGCCCGGGAATGCGAGCGTGACCGCGGCGCCTATCGCGGCCGCGGCAACCGCCGGAATGACCTTGTCGATCAGCATGATAGAAGCCCCTGCCTGCGCCTTGCCCATGGAGCTTCCCGCTCCTTTTGTGGTTTTGTCGCACCGGCTCCAGAAAAGGTTCAAATATCGCCAGAATCTTGCCTTAAGGCGCGTTCCTTGGGCGCTCCTTGGGCGCGGGCTTTGGGGCGCAGACCGTGGACGTGGGGCGTCGGCAGAGGGGCGCGAGCCCAAACAATACGACTGGAACTTGCGGTATGGGGGGCGGCCGGGTTAGACCCCGATCATGCCGCGCACAGCGCTCTTTCCGGGCTCGTTCGACCCCGTCACCAACGGCCACCTTGATGTCGTGCGCCAGGCGGTGCGGCTGGCCGATCGGCTGCTGCTCGCGATCGGTACCCATCCCGGCAAGACACCCCTGTTCCCGGTCGAGGAACGGCTGGCGATGCTGGAGGAGACCTGCGCGCCGGTTGCTCGCGCGGCAGGCTGCGAACTCAAGTGCGTCACCTTTGCCGATCTGGTCGTCGCGGCTGCCAAGCGCGAAGGCGCAAGCCTATTGATCCGCGGCCTGCGCAGCGGCGCCGATTTCGAGTATGAGATGGAGATGGCCGGCATGAACGCCACGATGGCGCCCGACCTGCAGACCGTCTTCGTGCCCGCCGCCCCGGCGGTCCGCCCGATCACCGCCACACTGGTGCGGCAGATCGCGTCCATGGGCGGCGAAGTATCGGCGTTCGTGCCGCCGCTGGTTGCGGCCCGGTTGAAAGCAAAGTTCGCGGGCAAGACCAAAGCCTGATTTCAGTTCAAGCCTCGACAGGGAGTGCCATGACAATCCGTCTTTCCGCTGTGACGCTCAGCGCGGTGCTGACACTCGGCCTGTTGGCCACGCCGCTGTTCGGCCAAGGCAATCTTGGCAATCCGGCCGCCCTGACCGAGCAGGCGCCGGCGACCTACAAGGCCCGCTTCGAAACCAGCAAAGGCGCGTTTGTGATCGATGTGCGCCGCGAGTGGGCGCCGGCCGGGGCCGATCGCTTCTACAATCTGGTCAAGAACGGCTTCTTTGACGATACCCGGTTCTTCCGCGTGATCTCTGGCTTCATGGTGCAGTTCGGCATCAACGGCAATCCGCAGGTCTCGACGCCGTGGCGCAATGCGCAGATCAAGGATGACCCGGTCAAGCAGAGCAACAAGCGTGGCTTCATCACCTTTGCGACCTCCGGTCCCAACTCGCGCACCACACAGGTGTTCATCAATTACGGTGACAACAGCCGGCTTGACGGCATGGGCTTCGCGCCCTTTGGACAAGTGTCCACCGGCATGAATGTGGTGGACGAGCTGTTCAGCGGCTACGGCGAAGGCGCGCCGCAAGGGCGTGGCCCCAATCAGGGTCGCATCCAGTCAGAGGGCAATGCCTATCTGACGAAGGACTTCCCGAATCTCGACTTCGTGCGGAAGGCTACGATCGGGCAATAGCGGGACAGGCTGTCCTGCCCAACACGCTGACGGCAACGGCTCATGCGCGGGCTGCATCTAGGAATGGCGTTCGTGGTGGCCGCAATGGCCGCCGGCTCGGCCACGCCGGCCGTTGCGGTCTGCAGCGTGTTTGACAAGAAGCCGTGCGCGCCAACGGTCTGCAGCGTGTACCAGCGCCGACCCTGCATTCCTGAGATCGAGTACCCGATCGGGCAGGACCTACGGCTGACGATCGAGAGCGCGCCCGTGGCCGGTGTCTCGGCGCTTGCGCACGAGCGCAATGACGATGGCAGCGAGCACAAGCTCGACACGCTGCGCGAGCTGTTCGCGGCTTTGCGCGCCTGCTGGGTGCCGCCGCCTGCGGCCGAGGCCCGCCACGGCATGCAGATGTCGGTTCGCCTGAGCTTCAAGCGCAGCGGCGAGATCATTGGCACGCCGCGCGTGACCTACGCGACGCCTGACACGCCGCGCGAAGTCCGCGACGCCTATCACCAGGCCATCACCGCGGCGCTTGAGCGTTGCACGCCGCTGCCATTCACCACCGGATTGGGCGGCGCAGTCGCCGGTCGCCCGATCGCCATTCGCTACGTCGACAACCGGGAGCAGCCATGACCGACCCTGAGAACACCATGATCCTCGAAACCACCAAGGGCCGGGTGGTCATTGAGATGCGGCCAGAGCTGGCGCCCGGCCATGTCGCGCGTATCAAGGAACTTGTGCGCGACGGCTTCTACGACGGCATCGTGTTCCATCGCGTCATCGACGGCTTCATGGCGCAGACCGGCTGTCCGCACGGCACCGGCACCGGCGGCTCGGGCCAGAAGCTCAAGGCCGAGTTCAACCGCGAGCCGCATGTGCGCGGCACGTGCTCGATGGCGCGCGCGCAGAACCCGGATTCCGGCGACAGCCAGTTCTTCATCTGCTTCGACGACGCGCGCTTCCTCGACAATCAGTACACGGTGTGGGGCCGGGTGACCGAGGGCATGGAGAACGTCGACAAGATCAAGCGCGGCGAGCCGGTGCAGAACCCGGACAAGATCGTCAGCGCCAAGATGGCCGCGGACGCGGCCTGAGGCTGTCATCTCCGCCGGGTACGTACTGGTTTCGCTTTTGATCGCGGGGCTGGAACGGCGTGGCGCCATGCCGTTTCCAGGGCGTCCTTGAGCTCGGCCACCTTGACGATGGCCAGCGTGACCGTGGTCCAGCCCTGCTTGCCCCAGGCGTTCGGAACGGGTGCGAACGCGTTCGGGGCCAGCAGGCACTTGAACTCCTGCTCCTCGGGCGAGAATTTCAGATTGGCGGTGAGCCGGTCGGGCGCGAGCGTGGCGTAGATGCGCGCCACCTTGAAGGCGATGCGGTCGAAATGCGGCGCCTCGGTGGTTCCCGCGAGCGACAAGGTGATTCGGCGCAGGTCTGCGGCGGTGGCCATGCCATTGGGTCATTCAGTTTGCGCGACCGCGCCTGTCAGGACATCTCCACGTGGTCCGCTTCAGCCTCGCACACCCAAGCCTGTTGCGCGAACCATTCATGCTCAGTGCGGCAATAGGGACAATACGCCAGCGCAAAGAACACCGGCGTCGCGCGAAAACTTGCGCGATCAGCGACGATTCCAGTGGGGATGTCGCGGCCGGTTTCCGGACATTTGATCATCACTGCGCCTGCGCCCGCGTCTGCATCCATGCCTGCACCCGTGTTTGCATCCATGCCTGATTTCTGCCTGCATTCATTCCGGTTGGTGGTGTGTGCGTATTAGTGAAGATGTGCGACGATCGTTTGGCGCTGGTGTGGTGGATTTGAAATTCGTGGCGCCCTGACGAGGCCATGTGATCGATACAGTTCCAAGATCACATGAGAATCAAAATGTTGAGAGCTAGCGGGAGCGCCGAGCTCGGCGTGCAAAGTGACCCGCAATGGTCGTGATAATCCATCATCGGCGGTTGCATGTTGCCAATTCTCTCGTAGCCATCGCCGTGACTTAATTGCACTGTAAGAAACAAATTAAGCCGCAATTGACGGAACGAGTGCAATTGGCGGAACGAGTCACGGTCAGTCGCGTTGTCAGGCGTTCTGCAATCTGTGACGAAATCGACAGGGACGGGAAACATCATGCTGCGACTTTGGCTCAGTGAGTCCACGCAGGCGCCCGCTTTCGTTTCCAATCGGCCACGCACCCGCTATCTGGTCGTGCGCCAGGAAGATGTCTGGTTCATCAAGTTCGCCGGCGAGGACTTCGGTCCCTACATCAGCGAGCGGGAGGCGATGCTCTTTGCGGTCGACGCCGCGCATAAGCTTGGCGCCAACGGCGAGGAGACGGAAGTTTGCCGCGTGGACGAACACGGCGATCCGCAGCCGGCCTGGTGCTACGGGCTTGATCCTTATCCGCCGCGCTTATAGGCGGGTCATTTCGAGCCAGATCGAGCTCGGCAGTGTCTTGGCTGCATTGGGATAGCTGATGGGGATTTCCATCCCGCCCAGAATGCTGCGGACCCGCGCGCCGAGAGCCGTATCGGTGCAAACGAAGTAGCTTGGAAAGATCACCTTGAACGGTGGCGCGCCGCACAACAGCATGGCGGCGAGCAGATATTGTTCCGCGAACAGACTCTGGTTCCAGTCCGGTGGGTAGTCGGCCGGCAGGAAGATGTCGTGGATGTGAACCAGCACGCCGGGCCGCAGGCGCTGCATCACCTCCAGGAAGAACACGGTGACGTCCGAGTTCATGAACACCCGGTGCGAGCCATCGAAGAACAAGATGTCACCCGTGCCGAGCTCATCGAACAAGGCGAGGTCGCAGTCTTCGAGCGGCGCGCGGATCTTGCGATGGCAGAGCGCGTCGATCTCGGCGCGCGGGCGCGGATCGATCGAGCTGATGATGGTCGGCAGCGCCGCCCCGCGCAGTGTGTGGCTTGCGAACATGGTGGAGTTGCCGGAGCCGATCTCAAGATAGTTCTTCGGCCGGCACGACAGCAAAAAGCTCACTAGCGCCGTGGCGTCGAGCGCCGTGAACCAGATGTTGTTCCAGCAAGGCGCGAGCGGGTTGGCCGGATCGTGCTCCTGCCTGATGGTGCGCAGCACGTCACCATGGCGCTCGATATCGGCAAGCTGCCGCTCGTAGTCGGCTCGACCTCGCTCAAGGGCGGCTGCAAGTTGCGGATGCGCCGCGGCGCCATGGCCCCAGCGCGACCGCAGGGTGAATTGGTGGCCGTCGCCGGTGTCCATCGTCAGCATTCTAGTGCCCCGCTTCCGAAGTTCGTGATACCTGGCGGCACCCTCTGACACGAACTTCGGAAGCAAAAGGGGCACTAGCAAGTTGATGGTTCTAGTGCCGCTTCTCGATTTGAAGTTCCTAACCGAGTTTGCCGCTTGTGTTGTAGGAACTTCAAATCGGCGGCACTAGTATCTTGCCCTTTTCGCCGCGGCCTGTCATGGGCCTGGGTCATAGCGATGCGCACCGATCTGTTCGACTTCGATCTGCCGCCGGAGCGTATTGCGCTGCGTCCCGTGTCGCCGCGGGATGCAGCGCGGCTCCTGGTCGTGCGCCCGGGTGGTGCGCTCGAAGACCGCGCGGTGCGCGACCTGCCCGACCTGCTGCGGCCGGGGGACGCAGTCGTGGTCAATGACACCCGCGTGATCCCGGCGCGGCTCGTCGGGCGGCGGATCGGCCGTGGTGCCGAGCCCCGGATCGAGGCGACGCTGCACCGCCGGCTCGACGGCGCGCGCTGGCGCGCCTTCGTCAAGCCAGCGAGGCGGCTTGCGCCGGGCGACGTGGTTCGCTTCGGGGAGGAGGGAAAGGTCTGCTTCCTTGGCCAGCTTGACGCGACGGTCGAGGAGAAGGGGGAGGGCGGCGAGGTGACGTTCGCCTTCGCCTTTCATGGGGCGGTGCTCGACCAGGCGATCGACGAGCGCGGCGCCATGCCGCTGCCGCCTTATATTGCGTCGCGGCGAGCGCCCGACGAGCAGGACCGCGCCGACTATCAGACCATGTTTGCCCAGGCCGAGGGATCGGTCGCGGCGCCGACCGCCGGGCTGCACTTCACCGACGCGCTGGTCGATCGCCTCAAAGCGCGGGGCATCGCGCTCCATACCGTGACGCTGCACGTGGGTGCGGGGACGTTCCTGCCGGTCAAGGTTGATGATACCTGCGGCCACCGCATGCATGCCGAAGCCGGAAGCGTCTCGGCGCAGACCGCGGCGGCGCTCAACGCAGTGCATCGCGCTGGCGGGCGTATCGTGGCGGTCGGCTCGACGGCGTTGCGGCTGTTGGAGAGCGCGACCGGCGAGGACGGCGTGGTCAGTTCATTCGCGGGCGAGACCGCGCTGTTCATCACGCCGGGCTACCGCTTCCGTGCCGTCGACGTGATGATGACGAACTTTCATTTGCCCCGGTCGACGCTGTTCATGCTGGTGGCGGCGTTCTGCGGGCTCGACGTGATGCAGGGCGCGTATGCACACGCGATCACGACGGGCTACCGGTTCTACTCTTACGGTGATGCCTGTCTGTTGTTTCGGCGGTAGGGCCCTGCCGCCGCGACGGGCGCGGATGCCGCGTGGGGGAATTGATCCACCGCATGGTCCGGTATGGTCCAGGGTGTTGGACCCAAGCGTTACGAGCTCCAGAGGGGAACGAAATGCCCGACGGTCCAGTATCGCTCACTGCGATGCACGGTCTCAGCGAGGCGCAAGCGCGGGCCATGCTGAACGCCGAGGGCTACAACGAGCTGCCGCGGCCGGAACGTCGCACGCCGCTCCGCATCGTCCTTGACGTGCTGCGCGAGCCGATGCTGGCCCTGCTGCTCAGCGGCGGCGTGATCTATCTGGTGCTGGGGGACCTGAAGGAAGCCTTGGTTCTGCTTGCGTTCGCAACACTTTCGGTTGTGATCACGGTGATCCAGGAGACCCGCACCGAGCGGGTCCTGGAGGCGCTGCGCGACCTCACCAGCCCCCGTGCCTTGGTGATCCGCGCGGGCGAGCGCAAGCGCATCGCCGGTCGGGACGTGGTGCGGGGCGACGTGATCGTGCTGTCCGAAGGCGACCGGGTGCCCGCCGATGCGGTGCTGGTGGACGCCTTCGACCTGCACGCCGATGAATCACTGCTGACCGGCGAATCCGTGCCCGTGCGCAAGGTTGCCCGCGGCGATGTCGCCAGCGGCAATGATGGGCCGAGCGGCAGCCGCCGACCGGGCGGCGACGACCTCCCTGACGTGTTCGCCGGCTCCCTGGTGGTGCGCGGATCGGGTATCGGCGAGGTGATTGCCACCGGCGCGCGCAGCGAGATCGGCAAGATCGGTCAATCGCTCGCCACCATCGAAGCGGAGCCGCCACGGCTATGGGCGGAGACCCGGCGGCTGGTGTGGCTGTTCGCCTTGGTTGGAGCGGCGGTGAGCGTGCTCGCGGTGCTGCTGCAAGGCAGCTTGCGCGGCGGCTGGCTCGACGCCCTGCTCGCGGGCATCGCGCTCGGCATGTCGATGCTGCCCGAAGAGTTTCCGGTTGTGCTCAGCGTTTTCATGGCGATGGGGGCTTGGCGGATTTCGCGCGCGCGGGTGCTGACCCGGCGTGCGGCGGCGATCGAAACCTTGGGCGCGGCGACCGTGCTGTGCACCGACAAGACCGGCACGCTGACCGAGAACCGGATGTCGGTTGCGCAACTGTGGATCCCCAGCGGGGCGACGTTCCGGCTGCGCCCGGCGGCCGGGATGTCGGCCGAGTTCCAAGGTCTCGTCGAGTATGGCGTCCTTGCCAGCGCACGCGATCCGGCCGACCCGATGGAGAAGGCATTCCACGAGCTCGCCCGCGACGTGACGCAGGCCGCGCATTTCGAATGGACGCTCGTGCGCGCCTATGGGGTTCGCCCGGATCTCCTCGCGATGACGCAGGTCTGGCAGCCCGACGGCGGCAAGCAGGAGTTCATTGTCGCGGCCAAGGGGGCGCCGGAGGCGATCGCCGATCTCTGCCACCTCGGTGCCACCGAATTCGCCGCGGTGGCGGGGCGCGCCGACGCGATGGCGGCCGATGGGTTGCGCGTGCTGGGCGTCGCGCGCGCCTCTTTCCCGGGCTCGATCTGGCCCGATTCGCAGCGCGATTTTGCGTTCGAGTTCGTTGGCCTGGTCGGCCTTGCCGATCCGCTGCGGCCGAGCGTGCCTGACGCCGTGACGGAGTGCCGCTCGGCCGGCATCACGGTCATCATGATCACCGGCGACTATCCGGCGACCGCCCGAGCGGTCGCTCGGCAGGCCGGGCTCGATGCCACGAACGTTGCGACCGGTGAGGAACTGGCAGAGCTCAGCGACGCAGCATTGGCCGAGCGGGTGCGAACGACCCGCGTGTTCGCGCGGATCATGCCGGAGCAGAAGCTGCGCATCGTCAACGCGCTGAAAGCCAATGGCGAGGTTGTGGCGATGACCGGCGACGGGGTCAATGATGCCCCCTCGCTGAAGGCTGCCCACATCGGCATCGCGATGGGCGGGCGCGGAACGGATGTCGCGCGTGAGGCATCCTCGATCGTGCTGCTTGACGACGACTTCGGCTCCATCGTCAAAGCCGTGCGGCTTGGCCGGCGGATCCATGACAATCTGCGCAAGGCGACGAGCTTCATCTTCGCCGTGCACGTGCCGATTGCCGGGCTGGCGCTGCTGCCGCTCATCTTCGGCCTTCCGATCCTGTTCGGGCCCATGCACATCGCGTTCCTGGAAATGGTGATCGATCCGGTCTGCTCGCTCGTATTCGAGGCGGAGACCGAGGAGGACGACGTGATGGCCCGGCCGCCGCGCGCCCCCGACGAGCCGCTGGTCTCGGGACCGTTGATCGGCTGGAGCTTCCTGCAGGGAGCATTCGCGTTCGGGGTGGTTGCGGCCGTCTTCGTCGTCGCGTTCCGGCGCGGCATGCCGGAGGACGAGTTGCGAGCGCTCGCGTTCTTCTCGCTGGTCCTGGCGATTGTCAGCCTGATTTTCGTCAATCGCTCGTTCAGCGCATCACTGATCACGGCCTTTCGTAGACCCAACTCGGCGCTCGCCGTGGTCCTGCTGGTCGTCATCACCATCCTGAGCCTGAGCCTGCTGTGGCCCTTCGCAACCGACCTGTTCCGGTTCGGGCCGTTGCACGTCGACGACCTCGCGTTGACGCTTGCCGTCGGGATCGCTCTGCTGGTCGGCCTTGAATTGCTCAAGCCTTACTGGCGCGCGCGACTGCAATCGCGCGCTACTGCCACAGCTCGACTTCGATCGTGATGTGAGACAGGGAGCGCAAGTCGGCCAGCCGGCTCTTGTAGACGCTCGGAACCTGCGGCTGCGAGGACACGAGCGAGACGATGCCGGCGACATGGCCGGGGCCGACGCGCCAGAGGTGAAGGTCGAAGATGCGGTCGCCGTTGTGCTCGAGGCGGTCGGCGATCTTCTGCGGCAGGGAAGGGTCGGGGCTCATGTCGAGCAGCACGGCGCCCGCCGAGCGCACCAGGCTCCAGGACCATGCACCGACCACCGCCGCGGCCATGAGCCCGATGGCTGGATCGAGCCAGAGCCAGTCGAGCGCGCGCGCCGCAAACAGCCCGACGATCACCAAGACCGAGACCACCACGTCGGCCGCAACATGGACGAACGCGGCGCGCAGGTTATTGTCGCGCCGATAGGCAGCGTGCCGGTCGTTGCCGTGGTCGTCATGGTCATGCTTGTGATCATGATCGTGGTCATGATCGTGGTCATGATGATCGTGGTCGTGCCCGTGATCGGGCTCCGGCTCGTGGTCGTGCCCGTGGCCGTGATGATGGTGATCGTCGCGCAGCAGAAACGCGCTCACCAGGTTGACGGCCAGACCCAGGAATGCAATCGGAATAGCTTCATCGAAGGAGATCGGGACCGGCTTGAAGAACCGCTCGATCGATTCGTACGCAATCAGGAGCGCCACCATGGCAAGCACGATGGCGCTTGAAAATGCGGCGAGGTCGCCGAGCTTGCCGGTGCCGAAAGCGAAGCGATGGTCGTGCGCGTAGCGGCGGGAATAGGTATAGGCCAGTGCGGCGATCAGCAGGGCGCCGGTGTGGGTGGACATGTGCAGGCCGTCGGCGATCAGGGCGACCGAGCCGAACCAGATGCCCCCCACGATCTCGGCAATCATCATGGCGGTGGTGATGGCGATGACGATCCAGGTCTTGCGCTCATTGTGCTCATGCGATTCGCCCAGGAAGTAGTGTCCGTGGCGCAGATCGTCGATGGAGCTCATGGCAGCAGCCTCCCTGGTCGCGTGCGGGCACGCCGGTGTTTTGCTCTCTCGCGGGCGCGTGCGCCGCACAGTATAGACATATCGGCTGCTCCTTGCTGCATGATCCGATGACGGCACTTTCCTTTCACCTGATTGCGACCGACGGCGCCGCCCGGCGCGGCGAAATCACGACGCCGCACGGGCCGGTGGCGACGCCGTCCTTCATGCCGGTCGGCACCCAGGCCACCGTCAAGGCGCTCGCGCCCGCGACCGTGCGCGCCACCGGGGCCGACATCGTGCTCGGCAATACCTACCACCTCATGCTGCGGCCGGGGGCCGAACGGGTGGCGGCGCTCGGCGGCCTGCATGCCTTCATGCACTGGCCGCACGCGATCCTCACGGATTCTGGCGGTTTTCAAGTGATGTCGCTCTCGCAATTGCGCAAGATCGACGAGAAAGGCGTCACCTTCCGCTCCCATCTCGATGGCGCGATGGTCGAGCTCTCGCCCGAGCGCGCGGTCGAGATCCAGGCGCTGCTCGGCTCCGACATCGCGATGCAGCTCGACGAGTGCGTCAAGCTGCCGGCGTCCCGGGCCGACATCGAGCGAGCCATGCGGCTGTCGCTGCGCTGGGCCGAGCGCAGCAAGCGCGCGTTCGCGGGGAAGGGCGGCCTGTTCGGCATCGTTCAGGGTGGCGACGAGCTGGCCTTACGTCACGAGAGCCTGCGCGCGCTGGTCGACATCGGGTTCCATGGCTATGCCATCGGAGGGCTTGCGGTCGGTGAATCGCAAGAGGTGACTCTGCGGGTGGTCGGCGAGGTCGCGCCCGCGCTGCCCGTGGGCTCGCCGCGCTATCTGATGGGCGTCGGGACGCCCGAAAACATCCTCGACGCGGTGATGCGCGGCATCGACATGTTCGACTGCGTGATGCCGACCCGCAACGGCCGCCATGGCGTAGCCTTCACGCGCCGCGGCCCGGTCAGCCTGAAGAACGCGCGCCATGCCGATGATCCGCGCCCGCTCGACGAGGCGAGCATCTGCCCGGCGGCGCGTACCTACTCGCGCGCCTATCTGCATCACCTCGTCAAGGCGAACGAGATGCTGGGTGCCATGCTGCTCTCGGAGATCAACGTGGCCTATTACCAGGAGCTCATGGCCGGGCTGCGCGCCGCCATTGCGGCGCGGCTCCTGACCGACTATGAGGCCGAAACCAGGGCCGGTTGGGCGCAGGGCGACATACTGCCGCGGTAAGGAACCCCTCCGAACACCCTCGACGCCACGGCGTTGTCCGACCACAATGGAACCATTCAATCCGGGGGCTAGTGCCCCGTTTCCGAAGTTCGTGATACGTCTCAGCATGCTCTGACACGAACTTCGGAAACAAAGGGGCACTAGCAACTCTATGATTCTAGTGCCGCTTTTCGATTTGAAGTTCCTAACAGAGTTTGCTGCAGGTGGTGTAGGAACTTCAAATCGGCGGCACTAGGCGGCCCGCTTTCGAGGAGACGCGCATGGCCATCAGCCTGAAGGTGAACGGGGCGACCCGCTCGGTCGAGGCCGAGCCGGACACGCCGCTGCTCTACGTGCTGCGCAACGATTTCGAGCTCAACGGCGCCAAGTTCGGCTGCGGGCTTTCCCAGTGCGGCGCCTGCACGGTGCTGGTGAATGGGGTCGCCACCCGGTCCTGCTCCATGCCGATCTCCCAGGTTGGGAGCGCCGAAGTGACCACGCTCGAGGGCCTCGGAACCCTGGCCAAGCCGCACCCGCTGCAGAAGGCGTTCATCGACGAGCAGGCGGCGCAATGCGGCTATTGTGCGAACGGCATGATCATGACGGCGGCGGAGCTGCTCAAGCGCACGCCGCGGCCCAGCGATCAGGATGTGCGCGCTGCTCTTGCGGGCAATCTCTGTCGCTGCGGCACCCATAACCGCATCGTGCGCGCGGTGCTGCGCGCCGCCCAGGCGAATGGGAGGACCTGATCATGAATGCTCTCACGCGCCGTAATTTTGCCGCTGGCCTCGGCGGCATCGTCCTGTCGTTCAGCCTGGCTCCGCGCCTTGCGCCTGCTCAGGAGCGGCCCCGGCTGCCGGGCAGCCTCGACACCAACCGGATGCTCGACGCCTGGATCCGCGTCGGCGCCGACGGCAAGGTGACCGTCTTCACCGGTAAGGTGGAGCTCGGCCAGGGCATCGTCACGGCGCTCGCCCAGATCGCGGCCGAGGAGCTCGACGTGCCGCTCGCGCAGGTCATCATGGTTCCGGCCGACACCGGCCGCACGCCCAACGAAGGCCAGACGGCCGGCAGCCAGTCGGTCGAGAACAGCGGCACGGCATTGCGCCTGGCGGGCGCCGAGGTTCGCGCCATCCTGCTCGAGCTCGCCGCCAAGCGCTTCGGCGTCGCCGTCGAGGCGCTCAAGGTGGCGGATGGCGTCATCACGGCGCCCGATGGCCGCAAGGTCAATTACGGTGAGCTTGCGGGCGAGGCCAATCTCAAGCGCGAGGCGACCGCCCAGGTGAAGGCGAAGCCGCCGGTGCAGCACACCATCGTCGGCAAGCCGGTCGATCGGCTCGACATCCCCGCGAAAATGACCGGAGGCGCCGCCTTTGTGCAGGACCTGCGCCTGCCCGGCATGCTGCACGGCCGCGTGGCGCGCCCGCCGCGCTACGGCTCGAAGCTTGAAAGCGTCGACGAGGCCAAGATCAAAGCCATACCCGGCGTGGTCGCGGTCGTCCGCGATGGCAGCTTCCTGGGCGTGGTCGCGGAGCGCGAGGAGCAGGCGATCAAGGCGGTAACCGCGCTTTCCGCGTCGGCCAAATGGACGGCGGGACCCGAGCTGCCTGATCCGGCCCGCCTCTATCAGCAGCTGATGACGCTCAAGACCCAGGACAAGGTCATCAGCGAGAAGGACGCATCTCTGCCGGCCGGCGCCAAGGTCGTGGAGGCGACCTACCACCGACCCTACCAGGCGCATGCCGCGATCGCCCCGTCGTGTGCGGTCGCTCAGGTGCAGGACGGGAAGCTCACGGCCTGGACCCACAGCCAGGGCGTCTATCCGTTGCGGGCGACGCTCGCCCGCGCGCTCAGGATGCAGCCCGCCAGCATCCGCTGCATCCACATGGAGGGCGCCGGCTGCTATGGCCACAACGGCGCCGACGACGTGGCGCTCGACGCGGCGCTGTTGGCGCGTGCGAGCAATGGGCGGCCGGTGCGGGTGCAATGGATGCGCGCCGAGGAGTTCATGTGGGAGCCGTTCGGCCCGGCCATGACCATGCAGGCCAAGGCGGCGCTCGGCAACGGCCGCATCGTCGACTGGAGCTACGACGTCTGGAGCCAGAGCCACAACATGCGGCCGGGCGATCCTGATGGCATCAACCTGCTCTCGAGCTGGTACCTGGCCGAGCCGCATCCGCCGGGTCCGGCGCGCCAGGCGCCACAGCCGAATGGAGCGGGCGACCGCAACGCCATCCCGCTCTACGATCTGCCGCGCCACAAGATCACCCACCACTTGATCACCGAGATGCCGGTGCGCACCTCGGCGCTGCGCACGCTCGGCGCCTATGCCAACGTGTTTGCGATCGAGTCCTTCATGGACGAGCTTGCGGCTGCGGCCGGCATCGATCCGATCGAGTTTCGCCTGGCGCATATCAAGGATGCGCGCGAGCGCGCGGTGATCGAGGCGGTCGCCAAGGCGGCGAGCTGGAAGCCCGGCGAGAAGGGCGATGGTGTGCGCGGCCGCGGCATCGGCTACGCCAAGTACAAGACCACCGCGACCTACAACGCCGTGATCGTCGAGGTCGAGATCGATCGCGCGAGCGGCAAGGTCAGGGTGCCGCGCGCCTGGACCTCGGTCGATGCCGGTCTGATCATCAATCCGGACGGGCTCACCAACCAGATCGAAGGCGGCATCGTGCAGTCGACGAGCTGGACGCTCCATGAGCAGGTGCAGTTCGACCGGAACGGCATCCTGTCGCGCGACTGGAAGAGCTATCCGATCCTCTCGATCGCGGAGGCGCCCAAGGTCGAGACCGTGCTCATCAACCAGCCGAACCAGCGCTCGCTCGGGGCCGGCGAAGCCTCGCAGGGGCCCACGGTTGCGGCGATCGCCAATGCGATCGCCAACGCCACCGGCAAGCGCCTGCGCGAGCTGCCGTTCACGCCCGAGCGGGTGAAGGCCGCGCTTGGTTAAGGGCACCCGGGAAGCGTCTGGGGAAATTGTGAGAAGTCTGGAGAGACAATGATGATCCTTGAACACGTTGCCAGCCGGTTGACCGCTGGCGTGGCGTTGAGCGTGGCCACGATGCTGCTGACGCTGCCAGCCGTGGCACAGACACGGCCGCAGGCGCCCAAGATCGGCGATCCGCCCGAGGCGCTCAACGTGCGGCTCGTCGGCTCGAACGATCTGCAGGGCCGCACCGCCTATCAGCCCACGATCGTCAAGCAGGACACGCGCTACATCGCTTATATCGGCCACCATGGCGGCAGCGGCGACTTCTCCAAGCCGCTCAACCCGCTCAATGGGCAGGAGGAGCTCAACGGCACCTCGATCGTCGATGTGACCGATCCCAAGCAGCCGAAATACATTGCCCACATTCCCGGCGCAGTCGGCGACGGCGAGGCGGGCGCCGCGCAGATGACGCGCGTGTGCGACGGCAAGTCGCTGGGCAAGGGCGATCCCAACAAGGTTTATCTCCTGCGCGCGTTCGGGCGCGAGGGCCACGAGACCTGGGACGTGACCGACCCGACGAAGCCAAAGGTGCTGGCGCGCATCTTGGGCATGACCGACACCCACAAGAACTACTGGGAGTGCGAGGGCGGCATTGCCTATCTGGTGTCGACGCCGCCCGGCTGGCGCACGCGCATGACTCAAGTGTACGACCTCAGCGATCCGGCCAACCCGGTCAAGATCCGCGACTTCGGCTTAGTTGGCCAGCAGCCCGGCGCCACCGGCGCGGTGCCGGTCGCGATCCATGGTCTCGTTTCCAACGGCGCGAAGGGCAACCGCATTTATTTCGCGTTCGGCACCAACAAGGGCGGCATCCTGCAGATCGTCGACCGCGAGAAGCTGCTCAACGGCCCGAAGGAGCCGACGCCCGACAACCTGCTCTATCCGCAGGTCGGCCGGCTCGACATGTTGCCGCTCGCGGGCGCGCACACCGCCATGCCGCTCGGCAAGTTCAAGATTCCCGAGTTTGCCAAGGAGAAAGAAGGCGCCGAGCGCGACATGGTGATGATCGTGAGCGAGACCTTCCGGGAAGAGTGCGGCGAGCCGCGCCAGATGGTGCACTTCGTGGATGCCACGATCGAGTCACGGCCGATGGTGGTGTCGCACTGGACGGTGCCGGAGGCGATGGGCAACTTCTGCAGCCGCGGCGGCCGCTTCGGCGCGCATTCCTCCAACGAGGACATGCGGCCGCTCTACTACGGCAAGCTCACCTTCGTCACGTTCTTCAATGCCGGGATGCGCGTGCTCGACATCCGCGATCCCTACAATCCCAAAGAGGTCGGCTACTTCATACCGCCGATCACGCGGGCGACGCAGCCGCGCTGCGGCGTCATCGGCGGCCAGCAGCGCTGCAGCAACGCGGTGATTCAGAGCAACAATGCCGAGGTCGATGACCGCGGCTACATTTACATCGCCGACCGCGCCAATACCGGCCTGCATATCGTCGAGCTGACCGGCGAGGCGCGCGCGATCGCGGGCCTGCCGCCGCTGCAATAGGGCCAGCATAAGCAAAGACATGAGCCGCGGCGCTTGTTGCTGCGCCCTCTCCCCTCGCGGGAAAGGGCATGCACGGCGGATCAACAGAAAGAACTGGGTGAGGGGGCAGACCGCACCCCTCACCCAACCGTGCTTGTTGAAAATCCATCACGGCCCTCTCCCGCAAGGGGAGAGGGCGCAAATGCGAGCGCCTGCATTCTGACGAGTAAGACTAGTCCGGCAGGCGGAATGCGAGGTACTCGCCCGAGTAGCTGCCGCCGCTGACCGCCACGACGATGTATTGCTTGCCATCGACCATGTAAGTCATCGGATTGCCGCTCTGCTGCGCCGGCATCAGCAGGGCGCCGACCTGCTGGCCGGTCGCCTTGTCATAGGCGCGCAGCATGGCGCCGCGCGGTCGCTCTGGCGTGGTGGTTGCGATCGGATCGCCCATCACCACCAGCGTCTTGGTCACCATCGGGCCGACGCCGGACGACTGGGCCTGGCCGGTCTTGGGGATATTGAGGCCCTTGAGCGCCGCGTTGTTGCGGACGGCGTCCGGCGTGTCGCCGTGCGGCGTCTGCCACTTCACCTCGCCCTTGTTGAGATCGATGGCCGCGAGCATGCCGTAGGGCGGCTTGGAGATCGGCAGGCCGTCGACCAGCGGCACCCCGCCCGGGAACGGCGCGGGCGCGGGGCCCGTGCCCGGGTTTCTCGCCTGGCGCGCCCGCTCCGCGGTCTGCGGCGCGTCGGCCGCGCAGCAGTCGCCGGGCCCGAGCACCTCGCGGAACTGACGTCCGGCGGTGCCCGTCACGTAGCGGATGTCCGAGAACTCTCCGGGCGGGGCCACCAGCGAGCGCACGCTCGGGATGTTGCCGGCCGGCATGAAGGCGGTGCGGGTCTCGGGATCATAGGCCCCTCCCGGCCAGTTGGTTGCGGTACCGCTGACGATCACGCCGAGGATGCCGTTGACGTCGCCAAGCGCAGGCGGAGCGAATGGCGATTGCACCACCTTGTAGCGCTTGAGCGTCTCCAGCGCCTTGGCGCGTAGCTCGGGCGTGAAGTCGATCAGGTCGTCGGGCACTTTGAGATAGTTGCGGGCATATTGCAGCTTGTCCGGCGGATGCGGCTGGGTCGCCGCCGACTTCTCGCCGGGCACGTCCGACTGCGGCACCGGCCGTTCCTCGATCGGCCACACCGGCTGCCCGGTCACGCGATCGAAGACATAGAGCCAGCCCTGCTTGCTGCCAACCGCGACCGCCTTGATCGCGCGGCCATTGACGGTGATGTCGGCCAGGATGGGAGCCGACGTCATGTCCCAGTTCCAGAGCGGATGGTGCACGAACTGGAAGTGCCACTTGCGCACACCGGTCTTCAGATCGACCGCGACGAGGCTTTCGGCATAGAGATTGTCGCCGGGCCGATGGCCGCCGTAGTAGTCCGAGGTCGGCGTCTCGACCGGCAGATAAACCAGGCCGAGCTCCGGATCGGCGCTGATATGCGTCCAGACCCCGACGTTGCCGTTGACCGCCCAGGAATTGTTTTCCCAGGTCTCGTGGCCGGGCTGCCCTGGCCTCGGTATGGTGTCAAACCGCCAAACCTGCTTGCCGGTCCGCACGTCGAAGGCGCGCACCAAACCCTTGGTGTTGTTGTGGCTCACGACGGTGGCGCCCTCCTTCATGGCGGCCCCCACGATTACCATGTCGCCGACCACGGTCGGCGCCGTGTGGACGCCGATCTCGCCGGTTTCCAGATCGATCGGCTGCTCGACGCCGCGCACGACGCCGACCTTCAGGTCGACGATGCCGTTGGTGCCGAACGAGCTGATGAGCGCGCCGGTCTTGGCGTTGAGCTGCACCAGCCGATAGCCGGTGGTCACATAGATGATGCGCTCGTCGCCCGCGCCATCGGTCCAGTAGGAAACCCCGCGGCCCGACAGCTGCCGCGGCGAATGGGTGGCGCGCGTGCCTTCACGCAGGCTGTGCGACCAGATCAGCTCGCCGGTCTTGGCGTCGAGCGCGATCACGGAGCGCCGGGTGCCGGCGGTTGCGTAAAGCACGCCCTTGATCATGATCGGCGTGCCTTCCAGCTTGTATTCCGGATAAGGACCCAGATTGTCGGTCTTGAACCGCCAGGCGACCTGCAGCTTGTCGAAGTTGGATGCGTTGATCTGATCGAGTGGCGAGTATCTGCTGAAGTTCAGGTCGGCGCCGTTGCTGGGCCATTCGCCGTTCCTGGTCGAGGGCTGGCCCTGGCCTTGGAACTGCGGCGGCGGTGGCGTGTCGACAAAGATCTGCCCCGTTACCTGCGGTGCGCTCCACAGGAGCCCGACCGTCATTGCCGATGCGCATAGCAAAAGCTTTCGCGGCATGCGTTGCCTCCCTGTTATGTGTGCGACTTTTGTGTGCGACTTGCCGCCATCTGCGGGCGGACGGCAGATTGTAGGCCAAAGTCTTTTCCACTCCAACGCAGGAAAGGACCGCAGGAAAGGAGCGCTCAGCATCGCGCACAGCTCGGCGGTAAATAGGGGGGTACAGCGCTCGCGCCCGCCGTGTTAGGCTTGCATGCAGTTGATAGTGCAAACGCCCGTACAGGCATGCGGGTGGTGAGGGAGGCGACGACGATGAAGACACTGGTGGCCTGTGGTGCGAGCGTGCTTGCGCTGGGAGGAATTGCTACGCTGACGATGGCGCAGCAGGTTCAGCAATCGCCGCATGCCCCCAAGATCGGCGACCCGCCCGAAGTGTCGAATATGCGCCTTGTCGGCTATAGCGACCTGCAGGCCCGCAGCGCCTATCAGCCGACCATTCACAAGCAAGGCACTCGCTACATCGCCTATGTCGGCCACCACGGTCACACGGCCGATCTGCCGAAGCCTTTCAACCCGTTGACGCGCGAAGGGGAATTCAACGGTACGTCGATCATCGACGTGACCGACCCGGCCAACCCGAAATATCTCAAGCATCTTCCGGGTCTCGCCGGCGGCACCGAGGTCGGCGGCGCGCAGATGACACGCGTGTGCGACGGCACCAATCTCGCCGCGCGCGATCCCAACAAGTTCTATCTCTTGCGCACGTTCGGCGCGAAGGGTCACGAGGTTTGGGAGGTTACCGACCCCGCCAATCCGGTGAAGCTCTCCGCGATCGGCGGCAATTATCGGGACACGCACAAGAACTGGTGGGAGTGCGAGACCGGCATCGCCTACCTCGTCTCAGCCGTAGAGGGCTGGCGCGCCAAGCGCATGACCGAGATCTACGATCTCAAGGATCCCGCAAAGCCGGTGAAGATCCGCGACTTCGGCCTGCCCGGCCAGGAGCCGGGCTCGACCGGGCCGGTGCCGACCGATCTGCACGGCGCCATTTCCATGATCGACAAGAACCGCATCTATTTCGGCTATGGCAGCAGCGCAGGCGGCATGCTGCAGATCATCGACCGAGACAAGCTGTTGAATGGTCCGAAGGAGCCGACGCCGGCGAACCTGCTCTATCCGCAAATCTCGCGGCTCGACATCTATCCCCTGGTCGGCGCCCACACGGTCTACCCGATGCTGGGAATGCCGATCGAGGAATTCGCCAAGGACGGCTTCCCGAGCCGCGACTTCATCATGATCGTCAATGAGGCGACGCGCAACGAATGCAAGCCGCAGGCGCGCGAGATGGTGTTCTTCGCCGACATCACGGTCGAGACCCATCCGATGGTGGTGTCGAACTATACGGTCAAGGAGAAGACCGGCAATTTCTGCGAGCGCGGCGGCCGCTTCGGCGCGCATTCCTCGCAGGAGAGCATGGCGCCGGTGTTCTACAAGAAGCTCGCCATGATCGCCTTCTTCAACGCCGGGCTGCGCGTGCTCGACGTGCGCGATCCCTATGAGCCCAAGGAGATCGCGCACTATATCCCGTCGATCACCGAAGTGACCGACAAGCGCTGCATCCGCGTCGGCGAGGAGCAGAAGTGCAAGGTCGCGATCCAGACCAACAATGTCGAGACCGACGACCGCGGCTATATCTACATCGTCGACCGCGCCAATACGGGAATGCACATCCTCGAGCTGACCGGCGCTGCGCGCGCGATCGCAGGGCTGCCGCCGCTGCGGTAGGTCTGCGGCAACAGAGCATCCGTCGCCATGAGAGCGCAGTTGAGCTTGCGGGGCGACGTGACCACTCGGCCAAAAAAAGAACCCCGCACGGGGCGGGGCTTGAGAGGCGTGAGGGCGGTACAAGCTCCGCCCGCGTTGTCGCGCGATCTCAGTAGTATGAGTACGGATCGCAGACCCACATGCGGCGCAAGCCGTACGCGGTCGGTACCCAGCGCCAGCAGGTGTCATACAGTCCATACGCCCCCACCCCGACCACGAATGGGAAGCGCCGATGGTGGATGCGATGGTTTGCAACGAAGACACGTCGCGGGCCGATATGCACCCGATTGACGCTGCGAACAGTGCTGAAGCTGCGAACACTCGTGAAGCGAGCGCCACTGAAGCTGCGCGCGCCGCTGAAGTGAGCGCCGCCCATGCGCGCTCCGCCACCGCCGCCATGGCGGGCGTCAGCTTGAGTGAAGGGGATTACGAGCATCGCCGCCACTGCGACGACAAACGATATGATGCGTAGCATGGCCTGAAGTCTCCCAAAGTCACCCTTGCTTTTCATCCTGCGGTCGCGGTTGTGAACCTCAGATGAACATCATGGCCTTGGCCGCGGCAGTATTGCGGCGATCATCGGTACTACGGCCCACCATAGAGCCAGGCGATACCGTCATAGGACTCCTCCGGCGTGCGCGGGGCGAGCATCTGGTTGCGCAGTTCCGCCGCCGGTCCGCGAGCGTGATAGAAGTCACCGTAGACGCGGGCCATGATCTGCACGCGTGCGGTTCTTAAATACCTCTCTTGAACATAGGCCTTGAAGGCGCCCGGCAGGTCATCGGGCGTCGCCGCGACCTTGTCGGCAAGACAGACAGCATCCTCGGTCGCCATGCAGGCGCCCTGCGCGAGATATTGCAGCATCGGATGGGCCGCGTCGCCGAGGAGCACGGCGTGCGACTTGCACCAATCCTTGACCGGCTCGCGATCGCACAGCACCCACATGCGCCAGGTCTCGATGCGCTCCAGCATGCGCAGCACTTCCGGCCGCTGGCCCTTGAAATGCTCCCAGAGCTCGCTCGTGGCGCCCTCGGTATTCCAACCCTCGACATAGCGGTCTGAATGAAACACCGCGACCAGATTGAAGAGCTCGCCGCGCCGGAGCGGGTAGTGAACGAGGTGGGTGCGCGGTCCTGCCCACAGAACCACATCGGGCCGCCACAGATCCTGCGGCACGTCTTCCTTCTTGAGCACGGCGCGGTAGGCGATGTGGCCTGACACGCGCGGCTTGCCGTCGCCGACGATGCGCTCGCGGATCTTCGACCACATGCCGTCGCAGCCAATGAGGGCGCGGCCTTCGATGCGCTCGCCGTTCGCGAGCACGACGGTGACGCCGTCGGCGTGCTCCTCGTAGCTGTCGACGGTGCGCTGCGTCTCGAGCGTGATGAGGTTGTTGCCCTGGCAAGCCCGCAGCAGCGCGGCATGAATGTCGGCGCGATGGATCACCGCGTAGGGATGCTGGAAGCGGCGCGCGAAGGCTTCGCCTTCGAGCGGGATCCGGATGATCTTCTCGCCCGAGAGCGCGCAACGCATCTCCATGGCGGGCGGCCGATGGGCGTCGGCCAGCACGGCCTCCTTGAGCCCGATCTTGTCGAGCGCCCGGAAAATGTTGGGGCCGAGCTGGATGCCTGCGCCGATCTCGCGGAACTCCGGGGCCTGCTCGAGGATGCGGGCCGGGAAGCCTTTGCTGGCGAGCGCATAGGCGGCGGCGAGCCCGCCGATGCCGCCACCCGCGACGAGAAAGGGTTGCCCGTTCTGGCTCATAATGGTTCTCCGGATAGAGCTGTGCCGACAGCGGCCGACGGGACAGATCGCTGATCCCGCCTGCATCACGTCGAAAATTCAATAGCTTGGAGCAGCAATCGGAGGCAATGCAGCGGTTGCGAGCAAGCCGCGCAATGCCTCCTCGGCCCCCGGTGGGGATTGCCGATCGCTATTCTTGGGCGGTCTTGGGGGGAGGGGTGGGCCCCGCACTTGAAGGGGGTATCGTCGGGGGTGCGGGGCCCTGGGGTCCTTGTAGTGGGGACGAATCGATGATTCGGCTTATCTTTATTAAGTTACAAGGTAACTAGATAAGTTATCCACAGGTTTTTGTCGCTTGCTGGCTGCGCTGACTTGGCGGGGTTCGCAGGAGTTGCATGACCGGGAAAACCCGCGTGGCCGCAGCGGCCTGCCGCCCCGCCCTGCCACCCCGCCCCGATGGAGCGCTGCCGAACTCATCGACTTGGCGGATCCTTGGCGGATAATGCGGAGGAAAAGGCTCCTATACTGGCTTCAGCCGTTGGCGCAGCGCTTCGGTATCGATCCGATACTCCCAATAATCGAGCAGCGCCTCGCGATTGACGTCGATGAACCGTCGCGCTTGTTCGAGTAGCCGGGGTGGGATGTCACCCGCCACCACCGTGCCATCGCCAATTGCGACGGATGCGGTCTTGCCGCGAGGATCGACGGTATGCGGTGGATCGATCGCCAGCTTGATCCGCGGGGCGTGGCGGGTGTTGCCCTTCGGCGAGATGAAGATGGTGTTGTCCACGCCCGTCACATCCTTGCGATACGAAACCATTTCCTCGAGCAGCTCCTGCTCCGCCAGCTCGTCGGCAAGGCCGACAATCTGCGCCTTGGGCGCGATCATGTAGCCGAGATCAGTCAGGTCGATGATGCGGCGAGCCCTCATGTCATCGAGAAACCGCTGCGGATCGGCCATGATCTCTGTGGACGATGATGAGATGATAGTGGTCATTCGCGGCTGATTGTCCTGCAGATGGATTTCCCGCACATGATGGTAACAGCGATGGGTGCAGGTTAGCGCGAGCGGCCATGGGGTCACAAGGGAGGCCGGCCGCCGCTGACCCGATGCTGACCGAGCCGTCACGGGTCGCGAAACCTTTGACCTAAGTCTCTGATTTCCCCTTGGTGAGCCCGGTTGGGATCGAACCAACGACCTACTGATTAAAAGTCAGTTGCT
>DAIUEP010000006.1:29326-49326 GCA_036845065.1 Xanthobacteraceae bacterium
TTGGTGAGCCCGGTTGGGATCGAACCAACGACCTACTGATTAAAAGTCAGTTGCTCTACCACTGAGCTACGGGCCCTTGCGGGAAGACTAGCGCGATTTGACGGGAATTGCGCGGCAAAGCCGTGCCGGAACCCCCAGGCGCTTGGCGGGGTCTGTGTAGGGGGCGCTCCAGGGCGGGTCAATAGACGGCCGCTCGGCCGGGCGGGCGCGCTGCCCATTTGGCCTGTCAAAGCCGGTGCAAGGGACCTATGTTTGCGAGGTTATCCATCGGTGCCAGATCGAGCGCAGCTACCGGGCCGCGCGAAACGAGGATGAAATGCCTATCGTCAATCGCATTGCCGATCTGCACGGCGAGATCACGGCTTGGCGGCATGACCTCCACGCTCATCCGGAGCTCCTTTACGACGTGCACCGCACCGCGGCGACCGTGGCGGAGAAGCTGAAGGCATTCGGCTGCGACGAGGTGGTCACCGGCATTGGCCGCACCGGAGTGGTCGGGGTGATCCGCGGCAACCGGCCGGATGGCGCCGGCAAGGTGATCGGGCTGCGCGCCGACATGGATGCGCTGCCGATCGAGGAAGCCAACGACGTGCCCTACAAGTCGACCGTCCCGGGCAAGATGCACGCCTGCGGCCATGACGGTCACACCGCCATGCTGTTGGGCGCGGCGCGCTACCTCGCCGAGACGCGCAACTTTGCCGGCACGGCAGTCGTGATCTTCCAGCCGGCCGAGGAGGGCGGCGCCGGCGGCAAGGCCATGGTCCAGGACGGGCTGATGGATCGCTTCCGCATCGCGGAAGTCTACGGCATGCACAACTATCCCGGGCTTGCGGTCGGCGAGTTCGCGATCCGGCCGGGGGCGATCATGGCGGCCGCCGACCGGCTGACGATCGAGATCGAAGGCAAGGGCGGGCACGCCGCGCGGCCGCATCTGGCGATCGACACCGTCCTGGTCGGCGCGCAGATCATCAACCAGATCCAGTCGATCGTGTCGCGCAACGTCGATCCGCTGCAGGCGGCGGTGGTTTCGATCTGCATGTTCCAGGCCGGCAACACCGACAACGTCATTCCGCAGACCGCCCACCTGAAGGGCACCGCGCGCAGCCTCGATCCCAAGGTGCGCGATCTCCTGGAGGCGCGCCTGCACGCGGTCGTCGAAGGCACCGCGCAGCTTTATGGCGCCACCGCAAAACTCACCTACAAGCGCGACTATCCGGTGCTGCGCAACCATGAGCGTGAGACGACGTTCGCGGCCTCGGTCGCCGCCGACGTCGTCGGCGGCCCGCATGTCGACACCGCCATGGTGCCGGTCATGGGAGCGGAGGATTTCTCCTTCATGTTGGAAGCGCGTCCGGGCGCTTTTATCTTCGTCGGCAACGGCGCCAGCGCCGGCCTGCATCATCCGGCTTACAACTTCAACGACGAGGTGATCCCGATCGGGACCTCCTATTGGGTCAGGCTCGTTGAGACGGCGCTGCGCGGCTGAGGTGTCGATCAGAGACGGCCGCCGGCCAGCAGCGGCCGGACCGCTCGGGCGACATCGGCGGCAATCATCGCATAGCCCTCGGCCGAGGGATGACAGCCGCGAAAGAAACGGCTCCAGTCGAAGTCAGCGCCGACATTGACGAACGTGATCGCTTCGCGCTGACGATCGGTGGCCGCCGCGATGCCAAGCAGCCCGCTGCTGCGATCCTGCTCGTAGGGCGGAATGAAGACGACGACCGGGCGGATGTCGCGCGATCGTGCGAAGGCGGCGAAACGCTCGTAGAGCGCCCGCAGGTCGGCGCGGATCGCGGGCAGGGAATAGAACACGCGGTGTTGCGGGATGCCCAGACCGATCAGGGTCCGATCGAGCAGCGGCACCCAGAAGGCCGGAGATGACAAGGCCCGGAGTGTGCTCAGCGCATAGGGAAATTGCGGGCGTGGGCGGCGCCAGAAGTCGCTGTCGAAGGCAATGTCGGCGGCCTTGAGCAGCGCGGCAAAATCATGGAACGGATCGCCGCCAATGAGGCCTTGAAACTCGCCGTCACGCAGGAATGGTTTTAATCCGAAGCGGATGCCGGTGTCGCGATAGTAGACGGGCCGATAGCTGTTCACCATCCGGCGGCTGTTCTCGTACATGATCGAGAGCACCGCGACACGCGCCTTGGGGAAGCGATCGATCAGGCCTTCGAGCTTCAGCAGCGCCTGCTCGGGGCCATATCCGCCGACGCCCAGGTTGGCGACGGGAGCCTCGAGGATGCGCTCAAGCGATGCCGGATAGGTCGCATCGTCCGCGACCTCGTCGCCGTGGGTGTAGGAATCGCCCGCCACGACGACGACGGCGTCGGACGCCTGTGCGCCATGCAGCCGGATGCGACTGGCGCTGTAAGTGTGGGTGACTTCCTCGCCGACGCAATTGCGCACGCGCCGCGTCTCGCCCGCCGGATTGTCCCAGCCGAGCTTATCGCTTGCGACCGATTGCTTGAATTGCTCGAACTGCTCCGGCCGCAGCGTCTCGAGGATCTGTTGGCGCTGGTCGAACAGGTCGGGCAGGGTCTTGGTCAGCGCGAAGCCGAGGAGCTCCATGCCGGCCAGCGGAACGGCCGCCGCGAGCGTCCAGAACAGAGCAGTGGTCCAGAACAGGGCAGTTCCGGCGCGCGTCTCGGCCAAGGTCGATTACTGCGCCGGCTCGATCCGCTTCTCGGTCGGCAGCGGGGCAGGCGCCTCCCCCATGGCCGGCCGCGGCAGGGTGCCGGTGACCTTTGCCTCGACGCCCCGCCAGTAGGCGAACTCGTTGAAGCGGGTGCCTTCGAGCAGCGCGACCAACACGGCGGCCAGGAACGGCAGGCTCTGGATGACAAGCACGCCCGCGAAGATATTGAGCTCGCGGATCTCCTTGTAGTTGGTGAGCACGACCAGCGCCGCGCCGATCAGCAGCAGCGCCGCCATCACGCCTTCCCAGAAGGCGGCGAAGTCGGGGCCCTTGCGGGTCGTGCCGCCTTTGGCGGTGCGTTTGAACGGCAGGCTGTCTTTCCACAGGCCGAGACCGACGGCGCGAGCAACCGTCCATTGCACCGACATCGCGGCGAGAGCCGAGCCGATCATCTGCGACGTCGAGATTGCAACGCGCAGACGGTAGAGCGTGATGAAATGCGCCAGCGAGACCACGAAGGCCGCTATGATCGGGACTGTCAGGATCTTGTCGGGGATCGAGATGTCGAAGACGAGGATCGCCGGCAGCCAGAGCAGGTTGAGGATCGCGACCGCGACGCCGATCGATTCGGCGCCGAGCCAGTTGAGCCAGCCGAACGCGAATTCCCGCTTCTGGTCGCGGGTGAGACCGCGCGCACCCGGCAACAGTCGGCGCCAGTGCTTCTTGATGATCTGCAGCCCGCCATAGGCCCAGCGATCGCGCTGCTTCTTGAACGCTTCATAGGTGTCCGGCAGCAGGCCGTGACCATAGCGGCGGTTGGTGTAGTGCACCTGCCAGCCGTGCTCCAGCACGGTGAGCCCGAGGTCGGTGTCTTCGACGATGGTGTCGCTCGACCAGCCGCCGACCCCCTCGAGCGCCGAGCGGCGAATGAGGCACATGGTGCCGTGCACGATGATGGCGTTCGACTCGTTGCGCTGGACCATGCCGATGTCGAAGAAGCCAGCATACTCGCCGTTCATGACATTGTGCATGACGCTTCGCTCGGCGTCGCGATGATCCTGCGGCGCCTGGATCATGCCGACCTTCGGATCGGCGAAAGCCGGCGCGAGGTCCTTGAGCCAGTCCGGGCGCACCACGTAGTCGGCGTCGATCACGCCGATGATCTCGGCGTCGCTTGCCGTATTGGCGAGCGCCAGCCGCAGCGCGCCGGCCTTGTAGCCGCGCACGTTGTTGACGTTGAGGAACATGAAGCGCTCGCCGAGCGTGCGGCAGTGCTCCTCGATCGGCTGCCAGAAGGCCGGATCGGGCGTGTTGTTGATCACCACCACGCATTCGAAATTGGGATAATCGAGGCGCGCGACCGCATCCAGCGTCTGCTTGAGCATGTCCGGCGGCTCGCAATAGGCCGGAATGTGGATCGACACTTTCGGTGCAAAGCCATCCGTTGTCGGAACGCTTGCCGGAGCAAACAGCCGGCGGGGCGCCCGACCGAACGCGATCGCGGCGATCTCCTCCACGCGGGCAAGCGCGATCAGCGCCAGTGGCAGGAGCAGCAGCAGCCCGAGACCGAATGCGAACGCGGCGCCGGGCACGAAGTAATGGCCGTTCCAGAACGCGACCATGATCGCGATCCAGGCGCCGACCGCGTTGGTGGCCAGCACCAGGAGCACGGCCTCGCCGGTCGTGGCGCGCGGCTTGGCCAGGATCGTCAGCGACATCAGCAACCCAAGCAGGACGGCAATGCCGGCGATCTTCCAGTCGTCGGGATCGCTGACGACGCCGGTCCACGCGAATTTGGCGTCGCGCGAGGCGTCGAACAGGCCCCAGTAGGCGCCGACGCCACCTTCGTTGGTCTTCCAGGGCTGATCGAAGGCTTCGATGATGTTGTAGTCGATGCCATAGGCGTCGGCGCGCGCAATGAAGTCGCGAATGACCGTCGCCTGCTCGATCCGGCCCGGATCGGCGTTGTGCATGTTGTAGCCGGCGCTCGGCCAGCCGAATTCGGCGATCACGATGCGCTTGCCCGGATAGGTCCGGCGCAACTCGTCATAGGTCGTGATGGTGCTGTCGACGGCCTGCCTGACCGGGACCCCGCCCCAGTAGGGCAGGATGTGGGCGGCGATGAAGTCGACGGTAGCGGCCAGCCGGGCGGCGTCCTCTGTCCGCTTGTTGCGCTTGTCCCTGGTAACCTCTTCGGGTTCAGGCGTCTTGGGGATGTAGAGGCCGAGCCAGACGTCGAAGGTCTCGCCGGTGGTGACCGGCACGGGAACCTGGCGTTTGACGCGCTTGATGATCTCGATCAGCTCGTCGACCTTCAGGTCATCGCGCAGGATGGATTCGTTACCAACCACGATCGCATTGACGTTGCTGTAGCGCTTGGCGAGCGCGATCGCCTGCTGGATTTCACGTTCATTGCGCGCTTGATTCTTTTCGATGACCTTGCCGGTCTTCTCATCGACAATCTTGTCGAGCCAGATACCGACAGTCACCTTCATGCCGAACTCGGCCGCGATGCCCGGCACGAGCTCGACGCCGCCGGTCGACGTATAGGTGCGTACGGTGCGCGTGTAGGGGCTGAGCAGTCGGAGGTCGTTCCGGATCTGCTCAGGTGTCGGTCGATCACCGTGATCGGGATGCTGCGAGCGCGAGTAAGGTGCGTAGGAAACGCTCGCGAGCGGGCCATCGATGTTTGGAACTGATTGCTGCCGGTGCGATAAAGCCCACAGCCCGGCATGCACGCACGCAACGAGCGCGACAACAGCGGCGACGGAGCGCATAAAAAGCCAACCCAAGCGGGGCAGGAGACAACGGCCCGAACCCGTCCCCTAGGTTCGACAAAGGCCCGTTATTGCCAACGTACCTTAGTCAGAGGCGTCTGATCAAGTAGTAAGCGGTCGTGGCGAATATAGGGCCAAGTTTGTCGCTCACAAGATTACTCGACAACAGTCTAACGATGGTTTTGTTCCTGAACGGACGTACAGCTTTTAGCGGTTGGTGGTGGTGGCGGGCGCCGCGGCGGCTGCCGGCGCGTTAACCTCAGGCGTCGGGTTGATCCAGCAGGTGTGGACTCGTGCCGAGAGAGTCTCCGCAACCTTCGTATCGAGTTCCCCCTGCCGGACCACGCAACGGAACGCAGCTTGGATATGGCTGGGCGGACAACCGAAACGGTCATACAGTTCCATGTGCCGGAATGCCGTATCGAGGTCGTCACGAAAGAGCAGCCTGACGGCACGTCGACCAAGCCAAACGCATTCAGGATGACCGGCCGGGCCGATCAGGAGCTTGGCGGCCTCCGCGAATTCATCAACCTTCTTCGGGCCTTCCGCCTCGGTCGTCGGCGGGCGCTGATTACCGGCCTTGGGCTCCTGAGCAGTGGCGAGGTTGGTCGACACAAACAGGGCCGCTACGCTCGCGGCGCTTGCGACCAGACGCATACTGGCGAAACCCATGGTTGCTCGAATTGTTGGGCCGCAATCGGCCGGTTGATCCCCCTGATGCGGGCCGTGCTCGGCCGGCATTGCGGCTACCGCCGCGCTGGCAGGCAGGGGCTGCTGGCACTTTTCCAGCGCTCCATGCTTTCGATAGATTAAAGCAGCAGCGCGCTCCGCCGCCAATACGTCGCGCAAAAAATTCCCGCTTCATCAACCGGTCCGCGAACAAGGTAAAGATTGACGGACAAGTTCCGCGGTATGCTGGCTGGCATCCCGGGATGTCGAGCTGGGCCTATGAACCGAGGGGCTATGGGCGTGGTGGCTGCGCTGTTCGTTGTCGTGGCGGCGGCGATCGTCGCGGTCTGGGGTTGGCTTGGCATGGCGGTCGACATGCCTGAGGCGCCGATCGGCCCGGGCGAGAAGCTCCACTGCGTGTCCTATGCGCCGTTTCGGGGGGAGCAGAACCCGTTCGGTCCGGACGTTCCGATCGATCCCCGCCAGATCGATGAGGACTTGGCCCAGCTCAAGCAGGTTACGAGCTGCGTGCGGACCTATTCGGTCGATCACGGCCTTGACCAGATCCCGGAGATCGCGCGCCGGCACGGCCTCAAGGTCATGCAGGGCCTTTGGCTGTCCAGCCTTCCGGATCTGAGCCGAAAGCAGGTCGAGGGCGCGGTCGATCTGGCCAAGCGCTATCCCGACGTCATCACCGCGATCATCGTCGGCAACGAGGTGCTGCTGCGCGGGGAAATGTCGGCGCCGCAGCTCGCCCGTACCATCCGCGAGGTCAAGGCGCAGGTGGCGATGCCGGTCACCTATGCGGACGTTTGGGAGTTCTGGCTGCGCTATCGCGAGATCGCGACCGCCGTCGACTTCGTCACCGTTCATATCCTGCCCTATTGGGAGGACTTTCCGATCCCGGCCCAGGACGCCGCGCGGCATGTTGATGCGATCCGCCAGCAGGTCGCCGCGGCCTTTCCCGACAAGGAGGTGTTGATCGGCGAGTTCGGCTGGCCGAGCGCTGGCCGCATGCGCGAAGGCGCGCGGCCTTCGCCGGCCGACCAGGCGCGCGTGCTGCACGACGTGCTGGCGCTCGCCAAGCGGCAGAATTACCGGGTCAATCTGATCGAAGCCTACGACCAGCCTTGGAAGCGCCAGCTCGAGGGGACGGTTGGCGGACATTGGGGGCTGTTCGACGGCTACCAGCGCACCCTCAAGTTCGAGTGGAGCGTCGGGGTGTCCAACCACCCGCGCTGGCGCTGGCAGGCAGCCTTCGGCGTCAGCTTGGCGGCGCTTATTTTTGGTGCCGCCCTCGCGGCAGCGGGCGGGCGTCCACTGCCGACGCGAGTATGGCTGGGCATCGCCGTGAGCGCGGCCATGTCAGGGACCATGATCGGCTGGACCATCACCAGCATACCGGTTGAGAGCCTGACCATCGGCGATTGGACGCGCTCGCTGGCCTGGGGTGCGGTCGCGCTCGCGGCCCCGGTCCTAGGCGCCATGGCCGCCGCCGCGGGCGTTGAGGTTCCAAGCTTCGCGCGCGTCCTCGGGCGGCGCGGCGAGCGCGTCGAGGGGAAGCTTGCGATCGCGCTCGGGCTCGTTCTGGTCGCGCTGACGCTCCTTTCGGTGCAGGCGGCGCTCGGGCTGGTGTTCGATCCGCGCTATCGCGACTTTCCGTTTCCGGCGCTGATCGCGGCAGCCGTCCCGTTTGCGGTGCTCAAGACCTCGTGGCCAAGGTTGCGGAGTCTGCGGCCCTGCGCAGAGACCGTGGCCGCGGCGACGTTGGCGCTGTCGGCCGTCTACATCGGCTTCAATGAGACCGTCGCCAATTGGCAGGCGGTATGGTTCGCCGCCGGCCTGCTGGGGCTGGCGGTTAGTCTGATGCCGGGGCGGGCCGCGCCAGACTTATAATGAGAAGCCCGGCCGCAAGCCCGGCCAGGTCGGCATTGTGCAGCACCAGCCCCATTCCGGCGGCGGCAATCGCGACGGTCATGAGAAGGATAGAAGGCCGCAGCAGGTTCAGAGCAGCGGTCGCGACCGCAACCCATCCGAACACCGACTTGTTGTAGGCGGCGATGGCGAGGTGGAACGTCGCACACAGCCAGGTGCTCTGGCCGCCCTGGCAGGCGAGCGACACCGGTGCGTGCTCGATGGCGAGATAGCGCACATAAAGTGCCTCGCCGACCGCCAGAAAGCCGACGATCAGCAGCCAGTTGGTCTGGCGGGCGGTCGGAAGAAAGGTCTTCATCGCCGCCACTATGCCGAGCCGGTTGGTGGGGAGCAATCAGGGGCGTGGCGGCGGCGGGCGCACCGACTTGGTCTGTCCGGATGTGCGGGTTGGCGTGGCTGGCGGCGGCGACCGCCGCTCAGGCTCTGCAACCGGACCCGTCTGTGGCAACGGCTGGCCCTCGAAGATGGTCATTTGACAGTAGCGGCGCGCGGCCAGGAGCGTGGCGCACATCTGCGTTGCCGCCTCGGTGCTCGTTAGCGGACCGACGACGAGGCGCAGATCGACCCCGCGGGACTTGCTCTCGCGCACGGCGACCATCGGATGGAGGTCGTCGAACAGGTCGGCGGTGGCGCCTCGGACCGAATTCCAAAGCGCCCGCAGACCCTCGAATGTGGTTGAGCCACCAATATCGATGCCGAAGTCAACGATCCTCGACTTGGCTGGTTCGGACCCCGGTGTCTCGGGGATATTGGCGACGCGAGTGGACAATGGCTCGGGCGGCACGGTGGCAGAGGATGGCGCGGCCGGAGCAGTGACGATGGGCGGGGTCGCCGCGGCTGGTGGGGGTGGCGCTGCCGTGACGGCGGAAGGCGGTGCCGGCTCCGGCTGCGATTGGCTGCGCGGCGCGGGCGGTGGGGCCGTCGGCGCGGGGGCTAACGCTGGCAGCGGCGCGGGATCAGCGGCCCGGGGAGGAGGTGAAACCGCCTGTTGCTTGATCGAGCCGGTGACGTCCTCGAGATTGCGTTCAACGGAAGCGATGCGCGCCACCAGGCGGTCGCGATCGGCAGCAAGCCCGCTGACGGCCTCTGACAGCTGACGCGTCGTGTTGTCGGGCTCCGTGGCGCGCGCCGCCAGCGGTACGGTGGCAGCCGGAACCTGCGCTGCCGATCGCGGCAAGTCGCCCGGCGTCGAGGAGCCAGTCGAGGAGGCGAGCGTCGCGCGGTTCGATCCCATGGTTCCTGACAGCACAGCCAGCATCAGGGCGGCGGCGGCCGCGCATCCCCACGTCGCGAGGCGCAGCAACGCCCGCATGTCGATGGGCCGTGCCTGTAACATCCGGTCGATGGTGCGTATATGGTCCGCCATGGCGGCCTCAGCTTCGAATCACCCCATTGAAAAGGTTAGCAGAATCCGATCATCGTTGCTGCCTCGCTGTTGCCTTGTTCGCATTCGAAGCGCTTTTTCCCCTGTGGGAACGGCGCCGGCCATCTCGCTAAGTCCCATTTCGGCAAGGATAAAACTCTGATGCTTGAGCGCTCCTGCCTCGCGATCGTCCTCGCCGCCGGCGAGGGGACACGCATGCGTTCGGGGCGCGCCAAGGTGCTGCATGAGGTGGGAGGCCGCTCGCTGCTGGCGCATGTCCTCGAGGCGGTGCGTGCGGCCGGCTGCACCGCCACCGCCGTCGTGGTTGGCCCAGACGCCGAGGCGGTCGCGATCGAAGCGCGACGAGCGCTCCCGGGCACAGAAACCTTCGTCCAGTCGCAGCGGCGCGGGACGGCGCATGCGGTGCTGGCCGCCAGGCAGGCGATCGCACGTGGCGCGGACGACATCCTGGTGATCTATGGCGACACTCCGCTGATCCGGCCGCAGACGCTCTCCCGCATGCGGGCCGCGCTCGCGGAGGGGGCTGCGCTCGCCGTGCTTGGATTCCGGCCGCAAGACCCTTCCGGCTACGGGCGGCTGGTGCTCGACGCCGATGAGCTTGTCGCCATCCGCGAAGAGGTCGAAGCGAGCGCTGCCGAGCGCGCGATCGGTCTGTGCAACGGCGGGCTGATGGCGTTTGCGGGCAAGACCGCGCTCGCGATCCTGGATCAGATCGGAAGCGACAATCGCAAGAACGAGTTCTATCTCACCGACGCGGTGGCGATTGTCAGGGCGATGAAACTCGAGGCTGTCGTGATCGAGACCGAGGAGGATGACGTGCGCGGCATCAATACCAAGACCCAGCTCGCCGAGACCGAAGCCGTGCTGCAGCAGCGGCTGCGCAAGGCCGCGATGGAGGCAGGCGTCACGCTGATTGCACCCGAGACCGTGTTTCTTTCGGCCGATACCAAGTTCGGGCGGGACGTGGTGGTGGAGCCGTTCGTCGTCTTCGGGCCGGGCGTCACCGTCGAGGACAATGCGGTGATTCACTCATTCTCGCATTTTATCGACTCGCACATCGGCAAGGGTGCATCGGTCGGTCCGTTCGCGCGGTTGCGGCCAGGCGCGCGGCTCGGCGCCGACGTTCACATCGGAAACTTCGTCGAGATCAAAGCGTCGGTGATCGAGGACGGCGCCAAGGCCAACCATCTCGCCTATATCGGCGACGCGCGGCTCGGCGCCGGCTCGAACTTCGGGGCGGGCGCGATCGTGTGCAACTACGACGGCATGGCGAAGCACCGCACCGATATCGGCAAGGGCGTCTTCATCGGCTCCAACTCGTCGCTGGTGGCGCCGATCACGGTTGGCGACGGGGCCTATGTGGCAACCGGCTCGGTGATCACCCACGATGTGCCGCCGGACGGGCTGGCAATCGCGCGCGAGCGCCAGGTCGTTAAGGAAAACCGGGCCTCGCGCTTGCGCGCCCTGAAGGGAGCCGGCAAGAAAAAAGCCGCCGAATAGGAAAGCGCGAGCCTTGGGCTCGTTAGCCTTAATGTTACACGATCGACACGGATGTTGATTACCAGTCCTGCGTTCAACCGGCGTACAAGTTCGCCGGATGACGATCTGTTCGCTGATAGAAACATACATAGATACGTCGATACATAGAAAGAGATAAGGACATCGACCCGTGTGTGGGATTGTTGGCATACTTGGCCGGGAACCGGTGGCTGCGCAGCTCGTCGACGCGCTCAAGCGGCTGGAATATCGCGGCTACGATTCCGCTGGTGTTGCCACGCTCGAGGGTGACGCGCTCGAGCGCCGGCGCGCGGAAGGCAAGCTGCGTAATCTCGAGAAGAAGCTCGAGCGAGAGCCGCTCCAGGGCAGGATCGGCATCGGACATACGCGCTGGGCGACGCACGGCCGGCCGAGCGAAGCGAACGCGCATCCGCACGCGACCGATCGGCTCGCGGTGGTGCATAACGGCATCATCGAGAACTTCCGGGAGCTGCGCGAAGAGCTCGAACAGGGCGGCGCCAAGTTCGTGTCGGAAACCGACACCGAGGTGGTCGCCCATCTGGTGACCCGGGAAATGAACAAGGGCCGCTCGCCGGCCGAGGCGGTGGCGGCGGCGCTGCCGCGTCTGCGCGGCGCCTTTGCGCTGGTGTTTCTGTTCAAGGGCGAGAAGGATCTGCTCATCGGCGCGCGCAAGGGCTCGCCGCTCGCGGTCGGCTACGGCGACGGAGAAATGTATCTGGGGTCGGACGCGATCGCGCTGGCGCCGTTCACGAACATGATCTCCTATCTGGAGGACGGTGACTCAGTCGTGCTTTCGCGCAAGAGCGCGGAGGTGCACGACGCCACCGGCGCGAAGGTCGAGCGGGCGGTGCTCAAGTCGACAGCCTCCGCGCTTCTGGTCGACAAGGGCAACCATCGTCATTTCATGGCGAAGGAAATCCATGAGCAGCCGGAGGTGGTGGGCCACACGCTCGCCCACTACATCGACATGGCGGCCGAGCGCATTTGTCTGCCGGCTGATCTGCCGTTCGACTTCAAGGCGCTCGACCGCATTTCGATCTCGGCTTGCGGCACTGCCTATTATGCTGGTCTGGTCGCGCGCTATTGGTTCGAGCGCTTCGCGCGCCTGCCGGTCGAGATCGATGTCGCGTCCGAGTTCCGCTATCGAGAGGCGCCGCTGCGCCCGGGCGGACTTGCGATCTGCGTCTCCCAGTCGGGCGAGACCGCCGACACCTTGGCGAGCCTGCGCTACGCCAAACAGCACGGTCAGCATGTGTTGTCGGTGGTGAACGTTCCGACCTCGACCATTGCGCGCGAGAGTGACGTCGTGATGCAGACGCTGGCCGGTCCCGAGATCGGCGTCGCGTCGACCAAGGCGTTCACGTGTCAGCTCGCGGCGCTTGCCTGTCTGGCGGTCGCAGCAGGCCGTGCGCGGGGCGTGTTGTCGGAAGCCGACGAGAAGAAGCTCGTGCGCGCCTTGATCGAGGTGCCGCGCCTGATGGCGGAGGCGCTCGCGCTCGAGCCGCAGATCGAGCTGCTGGCACGGGAGCTGGCCAAGAGCCGGGACGTGCTCTACCTGGGCCGCGGCACCAGCTATCCACTGGCGCTCGAAGGGGCGCTCAAGCTCAAGGAAATTTCCTACATCCACGCCGAGGGCTATGCGGCTGGCGAGCTCAAGCATGGTCCGATTGCGCTGATCGACGAAACGATGCCTGTCATCGTCATCGCGCCCTACGACCGCGTGTTCGAAAAGACGCTGTCAAACATGCAGGAGGTGGCCGCCCGTGGCGGCAGAATCGTCCTGATCACGGACCCCAAGGGCGCCCGCGAGGCGCAAGTGCCGACGCTGGCCAAGCTCTCGGTGCCCGACATGCCCGCGACGGTGTCGCCGCTGGTTTTTGCGATTCCGGTGCAACTGATTGCCTATCACGTGGCCGCTTTCCTTGGTAAGGATGTCGACCAGCCCCGTAACCTGGCCAAATCAGTGACAGTTGAGTGACATTCAGGCATAGGAGGATGCGACCTAAGTAGGCCTCACCCCCATTGCCGATGCTCATTACACTCACCACATTTTTGACACCTCAGAGCGACAGCCACTAGCGCATGAACGCGTCCGATAAGGATTCGCTGCCAGCCCCGGAAGCGCCGGCGCCTGCCGGCCTGCCGCCGCCGGATAAGGCCCCGGCCGTCGCGGCATCGTTTCATCACGGGGTGATGAGCCGGATCCGCAACTACTTTCTGACCGGGCTGGTCCTGGTGGGGCCGATCTACATCACGATCAATCTGACCTGGTGGTTCATCAACTGGGTTGACGAGCTGGTGCGGCCGCTGATCCCGGTCGCCTACCGCCCGGAGACCTATCTGCCGATCAAGCTGCCGGGGACGGGGCTCATCGTCGCCTTCCTGGCGATCACGACGCTGGGCTTCCTGACCGCCAACCTGGTCGGCCGCACGCTGGTCGAGTTCGGCGAGAAGATTCTCAACCGCATGCCGGTGGTGCGGCCAATCTACAAGAGTCTCAAGCAGATCTTCGAGACGCTGTTCTCCAAGAGCGGGTCGAGCTTCCGGCGCGTGGCGCTGGTGGAGTTTCCGTCGCCCGGCATGTGGTCGCTGGTGTTCCTGTCGCAATCCGCCAGTCCCGACATCGCCGCGCGTTTGCCCGATACCGAGCACGTGGCCGCGTTCATGCCCTGCACGCCCAACCCGACCACCGGGTTCTTCTTCTACGTTCCGCGTCGCGACCTGATCGAGCTCGACGTCACGGTCGAGGCGGCGATGACGCTGCTCATGTCGGCCGGCATGGTGCAGCCCGGCGGCAACGGTGATCAGCAGAAGCGACTGGCCGCGATGGCGGAAACGGCGCGGGTTGCTGGGCGTGCCAACCGGACGGCCGCGCCCGCGAAGTAGCTGTGGCGCGTGGCATTTGATTCAGATCATGGCGCTCCGGTCGGCGAGCGTTCAGGTGGCACGACACGCTCCCTCAATGCGAGGCGCTGCCATGACCAGACCTATGACCGGCAAGGCCGAAGTGGTGCTCGAATATCCCGACAAGATGTTCATCGGGACGTTCGGCCGCACGGACCAGTTTGATGCGCGCTTCGAGACGAACGAGGTTTTGCTGACCCTGCAGCGAGGGGACGATGCTGGCGCATGCCGCGCCGTGCGTCTCCATCTTGAGCCACAGGTCCTGGCCGATGTTCTGCGCACACTGGCCGGATCAGCATCAGCGACGGCGCCCTCTGGAGCCGACAGCTGCACGCTTCGCGTGGCGGCCGAGACGCTTGCGCGCGCGCTCGCCGCGCCGTCGGGTGAGCAGGCTGAGAGCAAACGGGAGGGAGCGCCTCCTGGGCGCAAGGATTCCCCCGATGAGTTGACGCCGGAAGAGGAGGTTCTGCTGCTGCATGTCATGGAATGACGGTCGTAATGCCCGTGTGTGGGGTTGCGCCCTGGTGACGGCCGTGCTGGGCAGCGGGTTCCCCGCGCTGGCGCAGACGGAGCCGCGCTTCCTCATGACCTGTGCGCCCTGTCATGGCTTCGATGGGATCGGCTATGATGGCGCCACCCCCAACCTCGCGGGTCGAAGTCGGGATTATCTCCACGGCCAGCTCACCGCATTTCGGTCCGGCACGCGCCGGCACCCGCTGATGACGTTCTTCTCAAGTCAGATGACGCAAGACGAAATGCTGCAGATCATTGACTATTACACGCGTTTGCCCGCGCCGCGATAGCGGCTTTCATCCCGCCCGGATCAGCCGGATCGCCTCGTCGCGCCCGAAGAAATAGAGCAGGCAGCGCAGCGCCTCCCCGCGCGGGGAGGCGAGTGCCGGGTCGCGCGCGAGCACGAGCTTGGCGTCGTCGCGCGCAGCCTCGATCAGCTTGCCATGCAGCTCGACGCGCGCCACCCGGAAGCCCGGCAGGCCCGACTGGCGCGTTCCCAGCACGTCGCCCTCGCCGCGCAGCCGCAGATCCTCCTCGGCGATGCGGAAGCCGTCCTGGGTCTCACGCATGATCGACAGGCGGGCTTTCGCGGTCTCTCCGAGCGGTTCCTTGTAGAGCAGAAGACAGGTCGAGCGTCCGGTGCCACGGCCGATCCGGCCGCGCAGCTGATGGAGCTGGGCAAGGCCGAAGCGCTCGGCATGCTCGATCACCATCACGGTCGCTTCGGGCACGTCGACGCCGACCTCGATCACGGTGGTGGCGACCAGAAGCTGCGTCTCGCCGGCCGCGAAGCGCTCCATGGCGCGGTCCTTGTCGGCGCCTTTCATTTTTCCGTGCACGAGATCGACGGCCGTTCCAAAACGCTTCTTGAGAGCCTCAAATCGTTCGGTCGCATCAGCAAGGTCGACATTCTCGGACTCCTCGACCAGCGGGCACACCCAATAAGCCCGCCGGCCTTCGGCGAGCGCGCGGCCGATGCCGGCGATCACCTCCTCCAGGCGGCCGAGCGGCAGCGTGCGCGTGTCGATCGGCTGGCGCCCGACCGGCTTCTCGCGCAACTCGGAGATGTCCATGTCGCCGAAATAGGTGAGCACCAGCGTGCGCGGAATCGGCGTCGCGGTCATGACCAGGATATCGACGGCCTCGCCCTTTTGCGCGAGCGCGAGGCGCTGATGCACGCCGAACCGGTGCTGCTCGTCGACTACCGCGAGCGCGAGGTCGTGGAAAGCGACATCCTCCTGGAACAGCGCGTGGGTGCCGACCAGAAGGTGAATCTCGCCGCGCGCCAGCCGTTCGAGGATGTCGCTGCGCTCGCGTCCGCGCTCGCGCCCGGTCAGGATCGCGACCTCGATGCCGGCTGCGGCGGCGAGCGGCGCGATCGTCGCATGATGCTGGCGCGCGAGGAGCTCGGTCGGCGCCATCAGGGCGGCCTGCCGGCCGGCTTCGATCGCGGCAGCCGCGGCAAGCATCGCCACCACGGTCTTGCCCGAGCCGACGTCGCCTTGCAGGAGCCGCAGCATGCGTTCCGGCCGCGCAAGATCATCCGCGATCTCGGCGACCGCACGCGTCTGCGAGGCGGTCAGCGCATAGGGCAGGGCCTCGGCCAGCTTTTGTCGCAAGTGCCCGTCGCCGACGGTCGGACGTCCCGCCGGCCGGCGCAAATGCGCGCGCACGAGCGCGAGTGCGAGCTGGCCGGCCAGCAGCTCGTCATAGGCGAGCCGCGTCCAGGCGGCGCCGCCCGGGTCGATGTCGGATGGCTCCTGCGGCCGATGCAGCTTGCGCAGTGCGGCTGCGAAGGCGGGGAAGCCCTGGCGCGCGATCCATTCCGGCTCCTGCCACTCGGGCAGATCCGGCAGGCGGGTGAGGGCCGCATCGACCGCCTTGCGGACCAAATTGGGGCCAAGGCCCTCGGTCAGTGGATAGACCGGCTCGACCAGCGGCAGGCTCGCTAGGCCGGCTTCGTCGACGACGCGGTCGGGATGCACCATCTGCAACGTTCCGTCGTAGAACGCCGCCGTGCCGGACACGTAACGCTTCGCGCCAACGGGCAGGAGCGTCTCCAAATAGTCCTGGCGCGCATTGAAAAAGGTGAGGACGAGGTCGCCGGTCTCGTCGCTGGTGTAGATCTGATAGGGCGCCCGTGATCGGCGCGGCGGCGGCGGCCGATGGCGGTCGACGGTGACCGCGACGGTGACCACCGTATCGGGCTGGACGTCGCGCAGCTTGGGCCGGGCGCGGCGATCGATCGTGCCGCTCGGCAGGTGCATGATCAGGTCGAGCACGCGCGGGACGTCGTCGCGGCCGAGCAGGCGGCGATAAAGCTTCTCCAGCCGGGATCCGATGCCGGGAAGGCTTGTGATCGCCGCAAACAGTGGATTGAGGACGTCTGGCCGCATGAGCGCTCCCGCCGAATCGGAATGCTCGCTCGCGAATGGCGCGATGGCAACTGGTGCCCCGCTTCTCAAGTTTGCTGGCACCAGGTCTCTGCTGACAACGGTGATGGCGATCGCTATATGACCTTCCCCCGGTCCGTCCGGGCTTTTGGCGTTGGAGGCAATTCTTGGCGTTGTTCTTGGCGTTGGAGGCCCGATGACGGAACGCACGAGCGATGGTCTTGATGTGCGCCGGCGCAAAATCCTGTTCCGATCCTGGCATCGGGGCATGCGCGAAATGGACCTGATCATGGGCCGCTTTGCCGACAGCGCGTTGGCCGAGCTGAGCGAGGCGGAGCTCACCGACTTCGAGCGCCTGATCGAGCTCCCCGACCGCGACCTCCTCGCCTGGGTCACGGGAGAATCGGACGTGCCAGCGGATGTCGACACCACGGTGTTCCGCCGGATGCGCGATTTCCACCACCACCGCAAGGGCTGACCGGCATGTCGCGTTGGAAAGAGCTGCTAGGCATGGCGCGTTCCCCTGCAGACCTCCTCAAGCCCGGCCGGCCGCTGACGCTGGCGGGTATGGCTGATGGCATCGAAGGCCTCGTCTGCGCCGATCTCGCGCGCGCAGTCGCGACGCGCCGCGATGCGCCGGCGACGAGCCTCCTGATCATCTGCCGCGACGGCGGGCGCATGGCGGCGCTGGCGCGTGCGCTGGTGTTTTTTGCCCCCGACCTCGCCGTGCTCGAGTTCCCGGCCTGGGACTGTCTGCCCTACGACCGGGTCTCGCCGCATTCCGGCGCGGTGGCGCAGCGCATGACCGCGCTGTCGCGGCTCGCGCGCATCAAGGGACACGAGCGGCCGTCGGTGCTGCTGACGACAATCAACGCGGCGCTCCAGCGTGTGCCCGCCAAGGCGCTCGTGGCCACGCTCTCGCTGTCAGCCATGCCGGGCAACGTCATCGACATGGCCGGCATCACGGGCTGGCTCGAGCTCAATGGCTTTTCGCGAGCCTCGACGGTGCGCGAGCCCGGCGACTATGCGGTGCGCGGCGGCATCATCGATCTGTTCGCGCCCGGCATGGCCGAGCCGGTACGGCTCGATTTCTTCGGCGACACGCTCGAAACGATCCGCAGCTTCGATCCGGAGACACAGCGCACGACCGATCAGCTGCGGGCGCTCGATCTCGTGCCGGTCTCCGAGTTCCAGCTCACGACCGAGACCATCAAGCGCTTCCGCCGCGGCTATGTCGAAGCCTTCGGCGCGCCCACCACCGATGACATGCTTTATGCGGCCGTGAGTGAGGGCCGCCGCCATCCCGGCATGGAGCACTGGCTGCCGCTCTTGCACGAGCGCATGGAGACGATCTTCGACTATGTGCCGGGATCGCCGGTCGTGCTCGAGCCGCAGGACGATGCCGCCGGTCACGAGCGCCTCGAGCAGATCAAGGACTATTACGATGCGCGGGTGCAGGCGCTGACCCAGCCCGGCTCGGGCGCGCTCTACCGTCCGCTGCCCCCCGATCGCCTTTATCTGGCCGAAGCCGAATGGCAAAAGCGTCTTGAAGCCGTGCCGGTCGCGCGCCTCTCGCCGTTTGCCGCGCCCGAAAAGCAAGGGCCGGCCGTCGACATCGGAGCCAAGCAAGGGCGCAATTTTGCCGCCGAGCGCAATGAGCCGGGGCGCAATGTCTTCGAGGCGGTGACCCAGCACGTGCTGTCGCTGCAGGGCGCGCACAAGCGCGTCGTCATTGCGCTGTGGAGCGACGGATCGCGCGACCGCATGCAGCACGTCCTGACCGACCATGCGCTCGCCAACCTCACGCCGGTCGCGTCATGGCCGCAGGCGATGGCGCTGCCCAAGCATCAGGTCGCGCTCGCGGTACTCGGCCTCGAAACCGGCTTCGAGACCGCCGACGTCGCGGTGATCAGCGAGCAGGACATCCTGGGCGATCGGCTGGTGCGGCCACGCCGGATGGCGCGGCAGCCGGAGAACTTCATTGCCGAGGTGACGAGCCTTTCGGCCGGCGACCTAGTCGTGCACGTCGACCACGGCATCGGCCGCTTCGTTGGCTTACGCGCCATCGAGGCGGCGGGCGCGCCGCACGATTGCCTGGAGATCCACTACGCCGGCGGCGACAAGCTGTTCCTTCCGGTCGAGAACATTGACCTGCTCTCGCGTTACGGCTCGGAGGATACCGGCGTCGAGCTCGACCGGCTCGGCAGCGGTCATTGGCAGGCGCGCAAGGCGCGCATGAAGAGCCGCATCCGCGAGATCGCCAACGAGCTGATCAAGATCGCGGCCGAACGGCTCCTGCGCGAGGCGCCCAAGCTTGTGGTTGAGCAAGGGCCTTACGAGGAATTCTGCGCCAGCTTTCCCTACGAGGAGACCGATGACCAGCAGGTGACGATCGATGCGGCGCTCCATGACCTCGCCGAGGGCCGTCCCATGGATCGCCTGGTGTGCGGCGACGTCGGATTCGGCAAGACCGAAGTCGCGTTGCGCGCCGCATTCGTCGTCGCCATGAGCGGCCGGCAGGTCGCGGTCATCGCGCCGACGACGCTGCTCTCGCGCCAGCATACCAGGACCTTCACCGAACGCTTTCGCGGCTTCCCGATCCACATCGGGCAAGCCTCCCGGCTGGTGACCGGCAAGGAGCTGGCGCAGGTGAAGAAGGGCATTGCCGAGGGCCAGACCGACATCGCGATCGGGACCCACGCGCTCCTGGGCAAGGGCATCAAGTTCAAGGATCTCGGCCTTCTCATCGTCGACGAGGAGCAGCACTTCGGCGTCGCGCACAAGGAGCGGCTCAAGCAGCTGCGGGCCGAGGTGCATGTGCTCACGCTCACCGCCACGCCGATCCCGCGCACGCTGCAGCTCGCGCTCACCGGCGTCCGTGATCTCTCGATCATCGCGACGCCACCGGTGGACCGGCTCGCGGTGCGCACCTTCGTGGCGCCATTCGATCCGCTGATCGTGCGCGAGGCGCTGTTGCGCGAACGCTACCGCGGCGGGCAGGCGTTCTACGTATGCCCGCGCATCGAGGATATCGCCGGCGTCAAGGAGTTTCTCGACAAGCAGGTGCCCGAGATGCGGGTCGCGGTCGCGCATGGGCAGATGCCGCCGACCGTGCTCGAGGATATCATGTCGGCGTTCTACGACGGCAAATACGATGTTCTGCTGTCGACCGCGATCGTCGAGTCCGGGCTCGACATCCCGACCGCCAACACGCTGATCGTGCATCGCGCCGACCGGTTCGGGCTGTCCCAGCTCTACCAGCTCCGTGGCCG
>DAIUEP010000007.1:0-3476 GCA_036845065.1 Xanthobacteraceae bacterium
GGAATGGCGGCTCTTGCCTTGTCGCGTGTTATTGTAGCGGGTCGGGCTCACCTTCATTAGCCGCGATGGTGCTTATGGTTCTCGGATCAACACCCAGTCCCTTCGCAAAGGCGATATCTTCCATTCGATGTCCCTGAAGCAGCCCTGGGAGGCCATAGTTTCCTTCGATGCAGCGCGGCTCGGCATATATTCTGTTTTCCTCGTTGTTCTGCAGAATGAATTCTTGTTTGGCGGTCCAAGGCCGTACCCACACGGTCGGATCCTCGACCGTTACGGCATATTCAAGCGTCGTGGGGCCGGTCCGCGTCCAGCGCTCGACCACGTGCAGATTCTCACGCGACCCCTGAAAATCAGTCTTCGGGCTAAAATTGGTCACGTCGATCACGAAAGTATTGCCCTCCCAGCGGCCACGCGAGTCGCCGTACCACTGGCGAATACTGGCAGGCAAATGGGGGCTCCCGTCCATGACGATATTGCGCTGCCACCCCTGGCCCTGACCCACGTCGTAAAACATCGAGACGCCGCCGGGCGTCTGCACGATTCGCCGAAAGCTGATGCGATCGGCGATCGCTCCAAGGGTGCCAATCTCCGGCAACCCGCCCATCAGGCAGCGTACCGCCAACGAGGCGTCCTCCGGACCATGATAGCGGTTGATGGTGGCCGTGTTGTAGCGAGGAGCGGGTTCCGCGAACCGCGGCGAGGGCGTTGGATCGTACTTGCCCCCTCGACATGGCAGCTGATTGTTTTTGCAGGTGTCGGTCGCCTGCAAGAGCGCCACTCGAAATTCGCGTTCGGCAGCAGCCGTCTTCTGAGCTTCGGGGGTCATAGGCGGCAGCCGGCCATTGGGCGGATCGACAATCCGCGACGTCCGCGCGCCGGTGCGTTTCTTGGGTGTGAACGCGTCATTGTAGGCGCCCGCGACGTCGGCCACCGTCCCGCGCTCGGCGCGTCTGTCGCGCCCCATCATGGCCGATCGCTGTCGATCCAACTCTGCTCGCTCGGCCTCGGTAAAGAATTCCTGGTTCGCAAACTTGGGAGAGCGCTGCAGGGGCGTGTCGGTTTCGTCGGTCCAAATGCCTTGCAGATCGGGTTCGCCCCAGGGCGTCGTCAGCGCCGCGGCGGCAGCCGCCGGGGCCTGGGCGGACGCGCGTGTGACGGACACCGAAATGACAATGCTGACAGCGGCCCCAGCAATGGCGACCGTTATCATGGAGCCTGAGAACGTCTCACGCATGATGGCCTCCCTTTTGCCCTGCAGTTGGCCGTGCAGTGCCTTTTCCTTGGGATGGAGCTCCCATGCAACCTAGACTGGCGCCGATCATGGCGTTTTTCGGTATGCACCGCGACCTCATGCGCGACGACGTGATCGCGTGAAGTTGCCGCGCGAGCTCTACCGCCGTGAATTGGCGCGTCCTGTACTCACTGGCTGGAAGGTAGAGAACGCGCTGACTACACGGTTTGCCAGGCTCAAACCCGCTCACTGCACGCCGCCAAGCCTCAGCCCCGCGCGCAGAAACCGCTGCGGATCGACCGCTTCGCCATCGACACGCGTCTCGTAGTGCAGATGCGGCCCGGTGGAGCGTCCGGTCGAGCCGACCTTGCCGATGATCTGCCCGCTCTTGATCGCCTTGCCGACTTCAGTGTCGATGCTGGAGAGGTGGCCATAGCGCGTCGACACGCCATTGCCGTGGTCGATCTCGACCATCTTGCCGTAGCCGCCTTGCCAGCCGGCGACCGTCACGGTGCCGTTGGCGGTGGCGCGCACCGGGTCGCCGGGCTCGCCGCGCATGTCGAGGCCGGTATGCATCGCGGGCGACTTCAGGAACGGATCGATCCGCATTCCGAAGCCTGACGAGGCGTCGATGTCGCCGGTGACCGGCTTGCGCACCGGCACGTTCCCGAGCGTGCGATTGAGCTGATCAACGTGTGCGCGGGCTAATCCGATGCGATGAAGCTGGCGCTCGAATCCGCCGCTATCGGATCGCAATCGCGCGGCAACAAACGGTCCGCCGGTTGCGCCGGCGTCCGTCGTGGGGGCGCTCTTGCCGGCTTCGATGCCGAGCTCGGTCAGCACGCTGCGAATGCGTCGCGCCTTGAGGTCGTAACTCTGCTCGATCGACTGCAGCGCCGCCGACTGCTCGGCTTCGACGCGGTCGAGCGCGGCGGCAAGCCGCGTGAGCATGCCCTCGACGTTGCCGATGGCGGCCTTGCGGCCGGAGGCGGCCGCAGGCGGAGTGGACTTCTCGTTCATCGGCGTGGGCTTGGTCAGCGCGGGGCGGTCGCCGCGGCCGGGGGTCCTGATCGCGCCGGTGACGCTCAGGTCGGGCAGTGTGCTCAGCGTGTTCGCGCGTTGCTCAAGCATCGTCTGCCGGCGCAGGATCTGATCGAGCTTGTGTTCGAATTGCTCCTGGTCGAGCAGCTGGCGGCTCGACATCCGATCGACCTGCGCGCGTAATTCCGCGATGCGATCCTCGTAGCCGAACTGCATCTCGGCCTGGCGCGCGATCAGCCCGGTCAGTACGTCGTCGCGAAATGCAAAATAAGTCGCTGTGATGATGGTCCACGTCGCCATGATCACCAGCGTGCCGACCGTCACCCAGAAGGCGATCGGACCAAGCCGCACCTGATGCCCGGCATGGGCGAGCGTGTAGTCGGCCGCGTTGGTGCTGGCGTTTGCCGCGGCGCGCTGCGGCGGGCGACTGCTGGTACGTCCAACTTGGCTGCTGGACGGGTGATACGATTCCGGCCGGTGACGCATCGACGCTTCCCCGCCGGCTCGGTCCCACAACACCGGCGCTACAACGCGTCAATTTCAACCGATTATGGTTAAGATTCTCCCAATCTGTGGATAATTTCACGACAACAACGGCTTAAGCGGCATTGTGCGTCACAGCGCCTTGACCGCGGCCAGCACCTCGGCGGCATGGCCGTCGACCTTGACCTTGGGCCAGGCTTGTGCGACCCGCCCGTCCGGACCAATCAGGTAGGTGATTCGGTTGATGCCCATGAAGGTCTTGCCATACATGGATTTTTTGCCCCAGACTCCATAGGATTCCAGCATCGCGTGGGTCTCGTCAGAGAGCAGCCCGACGCTGAGCTTGTGTTTCTTCTTGAACGCGTCCTGCGCCTTCACGGGATCGGCCGAGACCCCGATGACATCTGCTCCCGCCTTGGCGAAGGCGGCCTGAAGCTTAGAGAAATCAATGGCTTCTCTGGTACAGCCGGGGGTGTCAGCGCGCGGATAGAAATACAGAACGAGCTTGCGACCCTTGAAATCAGAGAGCGACACCGTCCCGCCGTCATCTGCCGGCAACTTAAAGTTGGGAGCCTTATCTCCCACAGCAAGCGGTGTTCCCATATGCCTTCCTTTCGTCCTTTTCGAGGGCGATGAATAGGATACGCATGAGAGTGCGGGCCGGTCGACTGATTTGCGGACGAATCGTCGACTAAGGCATTAGGATTGCTGCTGAAGGCAA
>DAIUEP010000007.1:3576-7352 GCA_036845065.1 Xanthobacteraceae bacterium
AGGATTGCTGCTGAAGGCAACAGCAGCAGGATTGCTGCTGAAGGCAACAGCAGCGTTCGACGGTCGAGGGGGACCTCCAGTCGGGGCATGGCGGATCAGCATACGCGCCCGAACGTGGCCGCACTCCGCAAGTTGGAGGCGAGCCTGGAAAAAGACCTGCTGGAGCGGGAAGGGCTCCCGCGTGGTCCTGCCCGTACGGCACCGCCAACTCGCACCGCTCCGCCAACTCGCACCGCTCCGCCAACTCGCACCGCTCCGCCAACTCGCAATGTCGCGGCACCTCGCGACGTATCGGCCAACAATGTGCCGACGCCGAGGGAACTGCTCGGCAGCTACTATTGGCGGGTACATCTGCTGCATTGGTGGCTGCGCCTGCGAAAAGTGACTTACGCCGCTGGCGGGCTCGCAGGCCTCGTGCTGCTCGCGATGCTGTCGCTGTGGTGGCGGCTTGCCAGCGGCCCGATCGAATTGGATGTCGCCACGCCCTGGCTCACCGCCGCGATCGAAGAGAACTTCGGCGCAAACCACCACGTTGAAGTCGGCGGCACCCAGATCGAGCGCGATGCCAACGGCCGCACCGCCCTGCGCATCCGCGACATCGTGGTGCGCGATCAGGACGGCGAGATTGTCGCGAGCGCGCCGAAGGCCGAGGTTGGCGTTTCGAGCTCTGGCCTGATGACCGGCCGCGTGCGCGCTCAGCGCCTCAGCCTTGTCGGCGCCGAGATGCAGGTGCGGATCGAGCCCGACAGCAAGGTGACGGTGTTTGCGGGCACCAACAGGCAAACGTTTGTGACAGCCTCGGCCTCGACAACGCCGGTCACTGCGCGGGCCGGCGTGACGCACCCGCTGTTGACCTCCGAGCGCGCCGGGGCGGCGCCCTCGGCTACGCCGTCTGCTCCCACGGCCCGCAACCTGCTCCCCGACTTTGCCGCCATCCTCGCCTGGATCGATAGCCTCGGCGCCACCGGGCTCGATGGCAAGGATCTCGGCGAGATTGGCCTCAAGAACGGCAATCTCACCGTCGACGATCAGCGCAACGGCAAGCAGTGGACCTTTGAGAACATCAGTCTGAGCCTGACCCGCCCGAAGCCGGGCAGCGTGATCTTGACCATCGGCTCGGACAACGCCGAGCGGCCGTGGTCGCTGCGCGCTGCGCTTGCGCCCGGCGAGCGCGGCCATCGCATCGTCAACATCGAGACTCAGCGGCTGCCGGCCAAGGATCTGATGCTGGCGCTCAGGCTCGGGGACGGTCAGTTCGAGCCTGACCTTCCGGTCTCCGCCAAGATCCGCGCGGACATCGGGCCCGACGGCATGCCGCACATGGTCGACGGTCGCATCCTCATGGAGCGCGGCTCCATCGTCGATCTCGACGAGCCGCTCAGCAAGATGACCATCGATCGCGCCGAGTTCTCGCTCGATTGGGACGCGATGCGGCATGCCTTGATCGTGCCGTTCCAGATCGTGGCCGGCGGCAACCGGATGACGCTGTTTGCACAGCTCGACGCACCGCGCGAAGCGGGCGGATCGTGGGGCATGAAGATCACCGGCGGCACCGTGGTGCTGGCGGCCGCCACCAACGATCCCAACCCCATCGTTCTCAACCGCTTCCTGCTGCGCATGCGGCTTGATCCGGAAAAGCAGCGCATCGACATCGAGCAGGGCGAGTTCGGCAACACCGATATCGGGCTCCTGGCTTCGGGCCACATCGATCTTGCCAATGGCGAGCCGCGCCTCGATATCGGCATCGCCGGCAGCCGCATGTCGGTGACCGCAATGAAGCGGCTGTGGCCGGCGTTCATGGCCCCCAAGGTGCGCCACTGGGTTGAGGAGCACCTCGTCAGCGGCACCGTCGAGCGCATCTCGATCGCAACCAACGCGCAGCTGTCGACGCTGCGGTCGAGCGGGCCGCCGATCCCGGACAACGGATTGGGGATCGAGATCACTGGCAACGGCGCCGAGATCCGGCCGATCGAAGGCTTGCCGCCGATTCGCGATGCCGACATGAACGTGCGCATTTCCGGGCGAACCGCCACCGTGCACGTTGGCCGCGGCAATATCGAGCTCGCCCCCAATCGCAAGCTTGCGATTACCAACGGCGTTTTTGAGGTGCCCGACACCCATGGTCCGGCGCCACCCGCCAAGGTGCGCTTCCGTATCGATGGGCCGGTGCCGGCGGCGGTGGAACTGCTCAACTCCGAGCGCTTGCGCGAATTTTCGAGCGCCCCGGTCGAGCCGGGCACGAGCCGCGGGACGTTGAGCGCCCAGATCGCGCTTGGCTTGCCGCTGCAGCCCGATCTGCCGGCGGGCAGCGCGCAGTACACGATCAACATGGACGTCGCCAATTTCGCGGCTGACCGGATGGTAATGGGCCAGAAGGTTGAAGCCACGAACTTGCGCGTGACGGCCAACAACGAAGGCTATCAAATCCGCGGCGACGTCAAGATCAACGGTGTTCCGGCCGCGCTCGACTACCGCAAGCCGCGCGGCGATGCCGACGCGGAGGTGCGCGTGCGTGCGACCCTCGATGAGGCCGCCCGCACTCGGCTCGGCTTCGACATGGGCGGCCTGCTGAATGGTCCGGTGCCGATCAAGATCGATGGCCGCGTGCCGGCAATCGAAGGCGAGAGCCGCTTCGCGATCGAGGCCGATCTCACCCAGGCGCGCATCGACAAGCTGCTGCCGGGTTGGCAGAAGCCGGCTGGTCGCTCGGCGCGCGCCTCGTTTACCGCGATCAGCAAATCGCAGCTCACGCGTCTCGAGGATCTCGTGATCGAGGCGCCGGGCACCCTGGTGAAAGGCACTGTCGAGCTCAACGAGACGAACGACATCGTGGCTGCCCAGCTGCCGGTGTTCCAGCTCGCGGACGGCGACAAGGCGACGCTGCGTGCGGAACGCGGTCCGGACGGCGCGCTGCGTGTCATGATGCGGGGTGACGTCTATGACGGGCGCACTTTGATCAAGCAGACAATGGCGGGCTCTTCGACCGACCAGCCCAAGCAATCCAAGCAGAAGTTGACGGATATCGACCTCGACATCAGGCTCGGTACGGTTGCCGGGTTCCACGGCGAGACGGTGCGCGGCCTCGACCTGCGAATGTCGCGGCGCGGCGGCACGATCAAGAGCTTCACGCTCGGCGGCAAGATCGGACGTGATACCGCCATCAATGGCGACCTGCGCGGTCGTACCGGCGGCCGCAATGTCCTTTATGTCGAGAGCGCCGACGCCGGTGCTTTCTTCCGTTTTACCGACACGTATCCAAAAATCTACGGCGGCGAGATGTGGGTGGCGATGGATCCGCCGGGCGCGGATCCGCAGGCGCCGCAGGACGGCATCTTGAATATTCGAGACTTCTCGGTCCGCGGCGAAGCCGCGCTCGAGCGGGTGGCCGCCGGATCGAACACGCCGGGCGGCCAGGGCGCAGCGAGCCGGCCGGGCGTGGAATTCTCGCGCATGCGGGTTGAGTTCACCCGTTCGCACGGGCGCTTCACCATTCGCGAGGGTCTGGTCAAGGGCTCGGCCATCGGCGCCACGACCGAAGGCTACATCGACTATCTCAATAACGAGGTGCACATGCGCGGCACCTTGTTGCCGTTCTACGGCCTCAACAACATGTTCGGGCAGATCCCGATCTTCGGACTGATCCTCGGCGGCGGCAGCAACGAGGGGCTGGTCGGGCTCACCTACGAGGTTGCCGGTCCGCCGAGCGCGCCGGTGTTGCGCGTCAATCCGATCTCGGTGGTCGCGCCCGGCCTGATCCGCAAGTTCTTCGAATTCCC
>DAIUEP010000007.1:7452-45032 GCA_036845065.1 Xanthobacteraceae bacterium
TCAATCCGATCTCGGTGGTCGCGCCCGGCCTGATCCGCAAGTTCTTCGAATTCCCCACCGGCGCCGCCACCCGCTCGCAGAGCTACGCTGATCCGAGCCGATAGGCAGAATCCGCTTGCACCGTTTCCGTTGCGTTGACGCTCTGCGCCGTCATGGCCGGGACAAGGCTGGGCAATGACGGTCGAGAGGGTAGAGCAAACGGCATCAATTGCTTGGGTACATCGCCTTGATCTTCTGTATCAGGTCGGGCCCCACGTCCTGAACGGTCTCGACGATCTTCTGCAGGTCTTCGCCCGCGAGCGGCAGCAACTCGATCCTAAGCTTTTGCGCTTCGGCAATGAACTCGGGATCGTTGACCATAGCATCGAAGGCGCGGCGCAGCGCCGTGACGCGATCCGTCGGGACGCCCGGAGTCGAGAGAATGAACTTGCCGATCTCGGAGGCGCTGGCGACGGCGTTGAGGATGGCGCGCTGCTCGTCGCTGCGAGCGAGCTCGACCGAGGTCGGGACAGCCGTGAGCTCCGGATGCCGGCGCAGCGAATATTGCACGACGATGTTCACGCGCTTGGTCGTGATCCAGTCCGGATGAACGGCCTTGAGCGAGTCGTAGGTCGATGAGTGGCCTTCGACCTCGCCGCGCTCCATCGCGATCATCGCGGCGGCGGAGCCTTCGTAGCCATTGACGATCTTGAACTTGGTGCCGAGCACGTTGTTGAGGATGGTCGGATAGATCGAATTGGTCGCGCTGCGGCCGGTTGCACCCAGAACAGCGACCTTGTCGAAGGCGTCGCCGATCGTCTTCACCGCCGATGTCGCCATGATGAAGGTGATGTTCGGCGCCGGCGCCATCCGCCCGATCCAGTTAAAATCCGTCGACCGGTATTTTGCCGCGGGATTTTCGAGTTTCTCGTCGAGCGGAATGGTCGGCACCAAGAGGCCGAGCGTGGTGCCGTCTCTCGGCTCGGCGTTGAAGATGCGGCTCGCGGCCAGGAGACTGCCGGCGCCGGGCAGGTTGCGGGGCACGACCGCAGGGTTGCCCGGAATGTGCCTGCCGAGATGACGCGCCACCAGGCGCGCATAGACGTCGTTGGCGCCGGCCGGCGGGTAGCCGATGATCAGGTTGATGCTCTTGCCGCGGTAGAAGCTGTCAACCGGTTGCGCCTGGGCGATGGCGCAAGGTGTCAGCAGCAGCGCGGCAAGCGGCCATGTGAGGCGCAATCCGGCCGCGCGCGCTGGGATCGATAGAGGCTGCATGGTGTGCGCTCCACGCGTCCTACACCGGCCTGAGCAGGACATGGCGCTTCTTGCCGAGCGAGAGCTTGATGACACCTTGGGGCGTCAGCTGCGCCGGGGTGAGCGCCATCTTCTCGTCGGTGATGACGACATCGTTCACGCGCAAACCGCCGTTCTTGATCTGGCGGCGCGCTTCACCGTTCGAGGCGACAAGCCCGGCCTTGACGAAGGCGGCGAGCACGCCAAGCGAAGCCTCAAGCTCAGCGCGAGCGATCTCCACCGTCGGCAGAGTTTCCGCGAGTGCGCCTTCCTCGAACGTGCGGCGCGCGGTCTCGGCGGCGTTGTCGGCGGCGGCGCGCCCGTGCACCAGCGCGGTTGCCTCCGTGGCGAGAACCTTCTTGGCCTCGTTGACCTCCTGGCCCTTGAGCGCGGCGAGCCGTCCGATCTCGTCGAGCGGCAGCACCGTGAACAGCTTGAGGAAGCGCACGACGTCGCCGTCCTCGGTGTTGCGCCAGTATTGCCAGTAGTCGTAGGGGCTGAGCAGGTCGGGGTTGAGCCATACCGCGCCAGCCGCGGTCTTGCCCATCTTGGCGCCCGAGGATGTGGTGATCAGCGGTGAGGTGAGCGCGAACAGCTGCGCGCTCGCCATCCGGCGGCCGAGGTCGATGCCGTTGACGATGTTGCCCCACTGATCGGAGCCGCCCATCTGCAGAATGCAGCCGGTGCGCTTGTGCAGCTCGACGAAGTCGTAGGCCTGCAGGATCATGTAGTTGAATTCGAGGAACGACAATTCCTGCTGGCGGTCGATCCGCAGCTTGACCGAGTCGAACGACAGCATGCGGTTGACCGAGAAGTGCCGGCCGACGTCGCGCAGGAAGTCGATGTAGTTGAGCGAATTGAGCCAGTCGGCGTTGTTGGCCATGATGGCGTCGCCGGGTCGATCGCCGAAGGTCAGGAACTTTCCAAAGATCGCGCGGATGCCCGCCAGGTTGCGGTTGATGTCCTCGTCGCTGAGGATCTTGCGGCTCTCGTCCTTGCCGGAAGGGTCGCCCACGCGCGTGGTGCCGCCGCCCATCAGCGCGATCGGGCGGTGGCCGGTCTGCTGCATCCAATGCAGGATCATGATCGGCAGCAGCGAGCCTACGTGCAGCGAGGGCGCGGTGCAATCGAACCCGATATAGCCGGTGATCTTCGCGTTGTGCGCGCGCGCGTCGAGCGCCTCGGGCTCGGAGATCTGGTGAATGAATCCCCGGCTCGCCAGAATATGCAGGAACTCGGACTTGTAGGTGCTCATTGCTCGGTCGCCTGTTGGGCGGGCGTGGTGTAACAGGTCTGGGGTCGGATGAAAACCTGGCAAGACCAGCGCGGCAGCCGCTCATCGGCGGCGTGCTGGTGTGCCGTGACGGCATTGCTCACCGCGTCATCTCGCGGATCACCCGCTCCATGCCCTTGACCACGCGCGCGAGGCCTTCGACGTCGACCTTGTCGGGCGTGTCGGTGATTTGGTGATAGTGCGGATAGCGAAACGGCGCCGTGTCGGTGACCATCATGGCCGGGAAGCCAACCTGTTCGAAGGACCAATGGTCCGACCAGTCGATCCCGGGTACGGCGGCGGGCGCGACGCCGCCGATCGAGGGGAACGCGGTGTGCGAGCGGAAGGAGCGGATCGTCTCCCAGACCAGCGCCCGCGAGTAGAGCGTGCCCACGAACGCGACAAAATCGCCGCGATTGGGAAAGATCAGGTTGAACGGCGCCGGGTAGCGCTGGCTGCCGGGCGCACTCGAATAGAAGCCGATGGTTTCGAGCGAATACATCGCCACCACCCGCTCCCTGCGCTCGGCCAGCATTCGCGCATAGTGCAGGCTGCCCATGTCCTCGGTCTTGAAATAGGGCGGCTCCTCATTGACGAAGAGGACGAGCCTGATGCGCTTTGCGCCGGTGCCGGCGCGATCGCGCAACAGCCGTGCAAGCTCGATGACCGCGGCGACGCCGCTGCCGTTGTCGTTGGCGCCGGGCGCGCCTGCCACGCTGTCGTAGTGGGCGCCGATCACGACGACCTCCGGATCGGCGATGTCGGCGCGTGGATCGATCACCACGTCGAGGTTGCGCACCGGGCGGTCGTCGAAGAAGAACTCCTGCCGGCCGACGGAATAGCCGTAGGACGCGAGCGTGGCCTCGATATAGCGCGCGGCCTTCTCCAGCTCGTCATAGCGGCGGATGTTGTGCTCGCGCGCGGCGATCGTCTCGATGTGCCGCCTGAGCAGGGCGGCGAGCGTACGCTCTTCCTCGGTGAGCGGGGGCAGCGGGCCGCTGTGCGAGCGCCCGGGCACGCCCGCCATGTAATGCAATGCGCCATAGGCGGCAGCGAGCATCAGCACGAGGACGATTGCGCCGCCGAGCAACATCGGCAGCGCCACCCCGCGGGCATCCACCGCGCTACGCCGCGGTCGGCTTGCGCTCGATCTTGAGCCGCTTGTCGAGATAGGCGCTGATCGATTCCATCAGCGGCTCGATCTTGCCGTCGAAGAAGTGGTTGGCGCCGGTGATGACCTTCTGCTCGATCACGATGCCCTTCTGGGTCTTGAGCTTGTCGACGAGCCCGGTCACGTCCTTGTAGGGCACCACCGCGTCCTTATCGCCATGGACGATCAGACCGGACGAGGGGCAGGGCGCCAAGAACGAGAAATCGTAGAGGTTCGCAGGCGGCGCGATCGAGATGAAGCCTTCGATCTCGGGCCGCCGCATCAACAGCTGCATGCCGATCCAGGCGCCGAATGAGAAGCCGGCGATCCAGCAGCTCCTCGCCTCCGGGTTGATCGACTGCGCCCAGTCGAGCGCGGCCGCCGAGTCGGACAGCTCGCCAAGCCCATGATCGAACGAGCCCTGGCTCCTGCCGACGCCGCGAAAGTTGAAGCGCAGCACGGAGAAGCTCCGGTGCACGAAGGCATAGTAGAGCTGGTAGATGATCTGGTGGTTCATCGTGCCCCCGAACTGCGGGTGCGGGTGCAGGATGATGGCGATCGGCGCGTTCTTCTGCCGTGCCGGGTGGTACCGACCTTCAACCCGTCCAGCCGGGCCAGCAAAGATAATTTCGGGCATGCTCAACCTCGACCTGATTCCAATGGGCCGCTAACTGCCGGTGTGGAACGCCTGCTGCGCGCTTGACGCAACCCACGAGCGCACGTAAGTATTTAAAACCATTCCAGTTTTTGGCAATGCCGGCCGAGCGAGGGTACGTTCTTGGGCGCACGCGTTGCCGGAGCGGCCGCGGCTGGCGCGTTTTAGCACGATTGCGGGGACGAAAATCAAGCGTTCTGGGCAGGCATTAGTCACGGTCGCCCAGGTGGGATAGAAGCAGCGCGACCTAAGACCGCAACCAAGATCGCAACCATGACTGCAACCATGACCGAACGGGCCTATCTCGACTGGAATGCGACCGCCCCCCTGCGGCCGCAGGCGCGCGCCGCCACGGTTGCAGCGCTCGACGTCATCGGCAACCCATCCTCGGTTCATGCCGAGGGGCGCGCGGCGCGCAGCATTGTGGAGGCGGCACGGGAGAGCGTGGCGGTGCTGGTCGGCGCCGAGCCCCGCCACGTGGTGTTTACCGCGAGCGGGACCGAGGCGAACATGCTGGCGCTCTCGCCACAGACCGGCGGGCGCTGGCAGCGGCTTCTTGTTTCAGCCATCGAGCACCCCTCGGTCCGGTCTGGCGGGCGGTTCCCGGCGGCGGAGGCCGTCGCGGCCACGGCCTCCGGCCTCATCGACCTCGCGGATCTGGCCCGGCGGCTTTCGGCCGGTCCTGCACCTCTGGTCTCCCTCATGCTGGCCAACAACGAGACCGGTGTCGTGCAGCCGGTCGCGGAGGCGGCCCGCCTGGTGCACGCGGCCGGCGGGCTCATCCATGTCGACGCGGTCCAGGCAGCGGGACGAATAGCCTGTGATATCAATGCGCTGGGTGCCGATCTGTTAACCTTGTCCGGGCACAAAATTGGCGGCCCGAAGGGGGCCGGGGCGCTGGTGAAGGGTGGCGCGCTCGATCTCGATCCGCTCGTCACCGGCGGCGGGCAAGAGCGCGGCGAACGGGCGGGAACCGAGAACGTGGCGGCGATTGCAGGATTTGGTGCGGCCGCAGGGGCGGCGGAGGCCCATCCGGTAGCGGAAAGTGCCAGGATGCGGGGCTTGCGCGACCGGCTTGAGGCCGGGCTGCGCGCGGCGACGCCTGAAGCGATCATTTTCGGCGCCGAGGCCGAACGGCTCCCCAACACGACGCTCTTCACGATCTCCGGCCTGAAGGCAGAGACGGCCGTCATCCTGTTCGACCTCGAGGGGGTGGCGGTGTCGTCGGGCGCTGCCTGCTCATCCGGTAAGGTGCAACCCTCGCACGTGCTGGAAGCCATGGGCGTATCGCCGCAGCTCTCCCGCGGGGCGGTGCGCGTCAGCCTCGGCCCGACAACCACCCAAGATGATATAGAACGGTTCCTGACAGCTTGGATTACGGTCTCTGGAGCATTACTTGAGAGGTCACGGGGCATGGCCGCGTGAGCGGTGACGCATCATGAGCGGCAACGCATCAAGGGTGATCCGCACCAGGAACGACCATAATCCGACCGATCCAACCCGCGGTCCTTGAAACCGCAGCGGAGGGAAGAATGCCGGCAGTGCAAGAGACGGTGGACCAGGTCCGCCGTATCGATCTCGACCAATACAAGTACGGGTTTGAGACCCAGATCGAGTCCGAGAAGGCCCCCAAGGGGCTTTCCGAGGACACGATCCACTACATTTCGGGCAAGAAGAGCGAGCCCGAGTGGATGCTGAAGTGGCGGCTCGACGCCTATCGGCGCTGGCTCACCATGAGCGAGCCGACCTGGGCGCGCGTCAAGTTCGGTCCGATCGATTATCAGGACCTCTACTACTACTCGGCGCCGAAGCAGAAGGCGGGGCCGAAGTCGCTCGACGAGATCGATCCCGAGATCCTCAAGACCTACGAGAAGCTCGGCATCCCACTGCGCGAGGTTGCCGTCCTTGAGGGCGTGCAGAGCGTGCCGGAGGGCGCGGACGGCGAAGGCCGTGAGGGCAACGGCTATCGCCGCGTTGCGGTCGATGCGGTGTTCGACTCGGTCTCGGTAGCGACCACCTTCAAGGCGGAGCTTGCCAAGGCCGGCGTGCTGTTCATGCCGATCTCGGAAGCACTGCGAGAACATCCCGACCTGGTGAAGAAATATCTCGGCACCGTGGTGCCGATCTCGGACAACTTCTTCGCCACGCTCAATTCGGCGGTGTTCTCCGACGGCTCGTTCGTCTACGTGCCGCCGGGCGTGCGCTGCCCGATGGAGCTGTCGACCTATTTCCGCATCAACGAGCGCAACACCGGCCAGTTCGAGCGCACGCTGATCATCGCCGACAAAGGCTCCTACGTCAGCTATCTCGAAGGCTGCACGGCGCCGATGCGCGACGAGAACCAGCTGCATGCCGCGGTGGTCGAGCTGATTGCGCTCGACGACGCCGAGATCAAGTATTCGACCATCCAGAACTGGTACCCCGGCGATGCGCAGGGCAAGGGCGGTGTCTACAACTTCGTGACCAAGCGCGGCGACTGCCGCGGGGCGCGCTCCAAGATCTCGTGGACCCAGCTCGAGACCGGCTCGGCCATCACCTGGAAATATCCGAGCTGCATCCTGCGCGGCGACCATTCGCGCGGCGAGTTCTATTCCATCGCGATCTCGAACGGCCACCAGCAGGTCGATTCCGGCACCAAGATGCTGCATCTCGGCAAGAACACGACCAGCCGCATCATCTCCAAGGGCATCTCGGCCGGCCACTCCAACAACACCTATCGCGGCCAAGTGATGGCGCATCGGCGCGCGAGCGGCGCACGCAACCACACCAACTGCGACTCGCTTCTGATTGGCGACACCTGCGGCGCGCACACGGTGCCCTATATCGAGGCGAAGAATTCCTCCGCCGTATTCGAGCACGAGGCGACGACCTCGAAGATCTCCGAGGACATGCTGTTCTACTGCCGCCAGCGCGGCCTCTCGCAGGAGGAGGCGGTGGCGCTGGTGGTCAACGGCTTCGTCAAGGACGTGCTGCAGCAGCTGCCGATGGAGTTCGCGGTCGAGGCGCAGAAGCTGATCTCGATCAGTTTGGAAGGCAGCGTCGGGTGACCAAGCGAGTGCAATGACCAAGTACGATCCAGAAATGTTGACAGCAGCGTGGCGCCATTGCAGGGCCAATCGTGACGCAGTGGAGGCGAGCCGATTGTGTGGATGCTTCTATTGCCGGAGGACGTTTTCGGCAGGTGAGATCACCAATTGGGTCCATAGCGAAGCGGCGGCCCTCTGTCCGAAGTGCGGCATAGATTCAGTCTTGCCGGATCGTTCAGGACTGCCTGTGACCGATACAAGCTTTTTGCAGGCAATGCACGAATGGTGGTTCCAAAGAGTCTACACGCTCGATGGCGAAGAGGTGGTCGTGCTTTACCGGCCAGTGGGACCAAGCGAGCTGGCACTTATCGAGCAAGCCAATTTCTCGGCATTTCCTCCCCGGCTTCCGGAACAGCCGATCTTCTATCCGGTTACGAACGAGGCCTATGCAATTCAGATTGCGCGCGGCTGGAACACTAAGGTTGGCTCGAAGGAAGGGTTTGTTACGCGATTTGCTGTTCGCAAGAGCTTCCTGGACCGGTATGAGCGGAAGATCGTAGGGGGGCGGGAGCATCAGGAATACTGGATTCCAGCGGCAGACTTGCAGGAATTCAATGCAAACATCGTGGGACGCATTGCTGTCGTGAGGCGCTTCACAGAAGCGGATCGGCTAGCAGCAGAGAAGGATAATACTCTTGATGCTTGAAATCCAAAACCTCCACGCCGAAGTCGACGGCCGCAAGATCCTCCAGGGCCTCGACCTCACGGTCGAGAAGGGCAGCGTGCATGCCATCATGGGCCCGAACGGCTCGGGCAAGTCGACGCTTGCGCATGTGCTGGCCGGCAAGGCCGGTTATAAGGTGACCGAGGGCCGCGTGCTGCTCGACGGCGAGGACTTGCTGGCGCTCGAGCCGGATGTGCGCGCCGCCAAGGGACTCTTCCTGGCGTTCCAGTATCCGCTCGAGATCCCGGGCGTCGCCACCTTCACCTTCCTGCGCACCGCGATCAACGCGCAGCGCAAGAAGCGCGGCGAGCCGGAGCTGCTCGTCCCCGCGCTCATGAAACGGGTGCGCGAAGCCGCCTCACGGCTCGGCATCGACCAGGACATGCTGCGGCGCGGGGTCAATGTCGGGTTCTCGGGCGGCGAGAAGAAGCGCAACGAGGTGCTGCAGATGGCGCTGCTGGAGCCGCGGCTGTGCGTGCTCGACGAGACCGATTCCGGGCTCGACATCGACGCGCTCAAGGTCGTGTCCGAGGGCGTCAACCGGCTGCGCTCGCCCGAGCGCGCCTTCGTCGTTATCACCCACTATCAGCGCCTGCTCGACCACATCGTGCCCGACGTCGTGCACGTGCTGTCGCGCGGGCGCATCGTGCGTACCGGCGGCAAGGAGCTGGCGCTGGAGCTTGAGGCCAACGGCTACGCGCAGTACCAGGAGGAGATGGCGTGAGACTCGCAACACCAGGAAAAGTGGGCTAAAGTGCAAACATGATTGAGCCGGAGAGCCTGATTCTTCAGCATTTGCGCGGCATCCGCGAGCAGCTCGACACGCTCAATGAGCGGGCTCTCGAACTGGTGCAACGCGTGGGTGGCCTGGAGGTCCAGGTCGCCAATCTCTCCGTTCGTGTGGATCGCATTGATGCCCGCCTGGATCGCGTCGAACGCCGCTTAGGCTTGATCGACGCTTGATTTCGAAAGGCAAGGGCCAATGGCCGAAGTCGCGGTAAAGAGCGCTGCGGAGCAGCAGCTTGCGTTGGGCTGGCAGGATGCGAAGGGCCGGCTGCCGGGCGCTATGCCGCTGCGCCAGGCGGCGTTCGAGCGCTTTGCCACCGCGGGCCTGCCGCACCGGCGCGTCGAGGAGTGGAAATACACCGATCTGCGCACCCTGATGCGCGATGCCAAGCCGCTGGCTGGAGCGCCCGACACGGCCGCTCGCGAGCTTGCCCGCCATGCCGGCGCTTCGCTTGCGTCGATCGAGGCGCGGCGTATCGTTCTTGTCGATGGCGCCTTCATGCCCGATTTGTCCGACCTGGCCGGGTTGGAGGCGGGGCTCAGCGTCGGCTCGCTCGCGCAGGCGTTGGCGAGCGGCGATGAGGCGGTCACCAGGCAGCTCGGCAAGATCGTGCCATGCGACGACGTGGCGCTGGCGCTCAATACCGCCTTCATGGGCGACGGCGTGGTGATCTCTGTCGCGCCTGGCGTGGCGCTCGCCAGGCCCATCGCACTCGTTTTCTTCAATTCCGGCGCACGGCCCGCGTCCGTGTTCACGCGCTCGCTGGCGCTGATTGGCAACGGTGCGCGCGTCATGCTGGTCGAGAGCCACGAGGGCGGGCCCGGCAATGACGACCAGGTCAACACCGCGCTCGAGCTCAAGGTCGGTGACGATGCCCATGTCGACCATGTGAAGATCACGCGCGCAGGCGCGGGCTCGCTCCACGTTTCAACGCTGCTGGCCGCGATCGGCGCGCGCGTTCGCTTCAACGAGTTCCTGTTCACGTCCGGCGCTGCGGTGGTGCGCAACCAGCTGTTCGTCCGTTTCGACGGCGAGGGTGCCGTCGCCGGCATTCGCGGCGCAAGCCTGCTCCGAGGCAAAGAGCACGCCGACACCACCGTGGTGGCCGACCACGTCGCTGGCGCCTGCACGAGCCGCGAGATCTTCAAGTCGGTGCTCGATGGCGAAAGCCGCGGCGTGTTCCAGGGCCGGATCACGGTGCGGCGAGAGGCGCAGCGCACCGATGCCAAGATGGCGGCCCACGCGCTGCTTCTGTCTGACTCTGCCGAGGCCGACAGCAAGCCGGAATTGGAAATCTACGCCGACGACGTGCAGTGCGGCCACGGCGCGACCACCGGCGCGCTCGACGACGATCTCCTGTTCTATCTCAAGGCGCGCGGCATTCCGACCAAGGAAGCCGAGGCGCTCTTGATCCAGGCCTTCATCGGCGAAGCGGTGGAAGGCATCGAGCACGCGGGCTTGCGTGATGCGTTGATGGACCAGGTCGCCGCCTGGCTGAAGGCGCGAGGATGACATGCATCCGGCGGTGAGCAACGGCGCCTATGACGTGAACCGCATTCGCGAGGATTTCCCGATCCTCAGCCTGCCGGTCTATGGCAAGCCGCTGGTCTATCTCGACAACGCCGCCTCGGCGCAAAAGCCCACGGCGGTGCTCGATCGCCTGCATCACGCCTACACCGCCGAATACGCCAATGTGCATCGCGGCCTGCACTATCTCGCCAACGCGGCGACCGAGGCCTACGAGGGCGCGCGCGAGCGCGTGCGCGCGTTCCTCAACGCCAGCCGTCCCGAGGAGATCATCTTCACCCGCAACGCCACCGAGGCGATCAACCTGGTCGCCTATACGTTCGGTCGCGAGCGCATCCAGGCCGGCGACGAGATCGTGCTCTCGATCATGGAGCACCATTCCAATATCGTGCCCTGGCACTTTCTGCGCGAGCGCCAGGGCGCCGTCATCAAGTGGGCGCCGGTCGATGACGACGGCAATTTCCTGATCGACGAGTTTGAGAAACTGCTTGGCCCGCGCACCAGGATGGTGGCGATCACCCACATGTCGAACGCGCTCGGCACCGTGGTGCCGGTGAAGGAGGTGGTGCGGCTTGCGCATGCGCGCGGCATCCCGGTGCTGGTCGATGGCGCGCAGGGCGCGGTACACCTCGATGTCGACGTGCAGGATATCGGCTGCGACTTCTATGTCTGCACCGGCCACAAGCTCTATGGTCCGACCGGTATCGGCGCGCTCTATGGCAAATACGAGCACCTCGCCGCGATGCCGCCGTTCAACGGTGGCGGCGAAATGATCCGCGAAGTGTCCGAGGATCGCGTGACCTATGGCGAGCCGCCGCACCGGTTCGAGGCCGGTACGCCCCCGATCGTGCAGGCGATCGGGCTCGGTGCCGCGATCGACTATATCTCCTCGATCGGCAAGGCGCGTATCCGCGCGCACGAACAGCAATTGGTCGCCTATGCGCACGAACGGCTGCGTGAGATCAATTCATTGCGCATCATCGGAACCGCGCAAGGCAAGGGCGCGATCGTCTCCTTCGAGATCAAGGGCACCCATCCGCACGACGTTGCCACCATCATCGACCGTGCGGGTGTCGCGGTACGTGCCGGCACCCACTGTGTGATGCCGCTGCTCGCCCGCTTCGGCGTGACGGCGACCTGCCGCGCTTCGTTTGCGATGTACAACACCAAATCAGAGGTCGACCGCCTCGCCGAGGCGCTCGTCAAGGCGCAGGAATTTTTCACATGACCGAAGAAGCCAAGGACAGCGCATCCATTGCGAGCAACGGATCGGCGTTGCCGGCGGACGAGATCGCTCGCATGACCGACGACATCGTGGGCTCGCTCAAGACCGTCTACGACCCGGAGATCCCGGCCGATATCTACGAGCTCGGCCTCATCTACCGGATCGACATCGCGGACGATCGCGCGGTGACGGTCGACATGACGCTCACCACGCCCAATTGCCCGGCCGCACAGGACCTTCCGATTCAGGTCGAGAACGCGGTGGCGAGTGTCGCCGGCGTTGGGCCGGTCAAGGTCAACGTCGTCTGGGATCCGCCGTGGGATCAGACCCGGATGTCGGATGAGGCGCGTGCGACGCTCAACATGTGGTAGCTCGGCAGACATAAGGCGGAGCAGAGATAGCAATGTGGCGCCAGATCGCGGAGGTTGTTGCTGCGCCCTCTCCCCCTGCGGGAGAGGGCAGCTCGGATTCTCAACACAAAGGATGGGTGAGGGGTATCGGGCTTCCACCCCTCACCCATCTGAATATGTCGCCGTGTTTTCATGCCCTCTCCCGCAGGGGGAGAGGGCGCAATAATGCGCGCTGCGTTGTCTCAGGCGGGTAGGCCATGCCCAAGCTCGACGGCGTGCTCGAGACGTCGCTTTATGTCGATGACCTTGATCGCGCGGCGCGCTTCTACAAGGACGTGCTGGGTCTCAGCGAGCTCACCAGCGATGCGCGGTTCCGCGCCTACGATGTCGGCGGGCGGAGCGTGCTGCTTCTCTTCCGGCGCGGGTTCACGCTCGAAACCGTGCGCATGCCGGGCGGTACCATCCCGCCGCACGATGGTCACGGCCCGCTGCATATCGCGTTTGCGATCAGCCGCGATGAGCTGGCGGCATGGGAGGCGCGCTTGGCCATGCACGGCATCGCGATCGAAGGGCGCACCAAGTGGACGCGCGGCGGCGAAAGCGTCTACTTCCGTGATCCTGACGGGCATCTTCTGGAGCTGGCGACGCCGGGGCTGTGGGCGATCTACTGAACGGGGCCTGGATCGGCGCCACTAGGCCGCAATTGTCGGACTTCACAATCGGGAGTTCGTTGTTATCTTAGGCGGATCAAGATTCCGCCCCGGGCCTTGAACCCGGAGAAGGAGTGAAGATGGCGAGGCCGAGACCACAGGTGATCCGACTCACGGATGCCGCCGCCGATCGCATCAAGTATGTGATGGCGAACGCGACCAAGCCGGTCGTGGGCGTGCGCGTCGGCGTCAAGAACGGCGGCTGCGCCGGCATGACCTACACCATGGAATATGCCGATGCGGTCGCGCCCGCCGATGAGGTGGTCGAGGACAAGGGCGTGCGGGTGCTGATCGATCCCAAGGCGATCCTGTTCCTGATCGGCACCGAAATGGACTACAAGACCGAGAAATTCGCCGCGCAGTTCGTGTTCAATAATCCGAATCAGACGTCGGCGTGCGGCTGCGGCGAGTCGGTCCAGCTCAAGCCGGCGGCGGGTGGCGCTGCCGACGCGCACTGACCCGTGACGCCGGACGAGATCCAGGAACTGTTCACGGATTTTGGTGCGGTCGCGGTGCGCCGGATGTTCGGCGGCGCCGGCATCTATGCCGACGGGGTGATGTTTGCCCTGGTGGTGGATGGCGTCATCTATCTCAAGGCCGACGAGGTCAATACGCCCGCGTTCGAGCGCGAAAAGCTGCCGCCCTTCACCTATGAGACGAAGAACGGCAAGCGCGGCGTGATGTCGTACCGGCGCATGCCGGACCGGCTCTATGACGATTCCGAGGAGCTCGCGACCTGGGCGCGCAATGCGCTGGCGGCGGCGCAGCGAACGGGCGTGCGCGCGACGAAAAAAGGCGCGACCCAGAAGACTGCAGACGGAAAGGCGGCGAGCAAGAAACGGGCGACCAAACGCCGTGTAAAGAAATAATGCCACCGTGACTTGTGCGCGCGAATTTCGACTGTCATCGTCCTCGAAAGCGGACGATCCAGTACGCGTCGGCGCAGCACTATGAATGCGACGTTCGTAATTACTGAATTCCCGCTTGCGCGGTCATGACAGGCGAGAGGCTAGTGTCGCTGGAACAAAGATGCGTGCCGATCAAGCCTTCACGCGCACGACCGGCCGCAGCAGGAACGCCGGCAGATGCGATTCGATCGCGGCGTCGTCGCGTTGAGCGGGCCGTTCTGGTGCGGGCCGTTGTGGCGCCTGACGTTGTGGCGCCTGACGTTGCGGCCGGCGTGGCCTCGCGTCTTCGATCCGCGTGACCGGCGCTGGAGCTTGCGCAACAGGCTGTGCGGGTGCCGGTGCGGCCTGTTCGGGAGCCTGCTCCGGTCGCCGCGGCTTGCGGTCGCGGGCACTATGGCGGTCGGACCGCCCGTGTCGGCCGCGCTGCGGCGCGCCTGAGCGGGCAGGGGTCTCTTCCTCGCTTGCCGCCGGCGGCTCGCCCATCCACGGAATGCTTTGGCCGATCAGCTTCTCGATCGCGGCAACGGATTTGCTGTCAGCCGGCGCGACGATGGAGATCGCGGTGCCGCTGCGGCCGGCTCTGCCGGTGCGGCCGATGCGGTGGACGTAGTCGTCGGCATGGAACGGCACGTCGAAATTGAAGATGTGGCTCACGTCCGGGATATCGAGGCCGCGGGCGGCGACGTCGGAAGCAATCAAGAGCCTCACGTCACCCTTGCGGAAGGAGTCGAGTGCCGCCATCCGCTCGGGCTGGCTCATGTCGCCGTGCAAGGCCGCCGCATTGAAGCCGTGGCGGACCAGCGAGCGGTGCAGCAGGGCCACTTCGCGCTTGCGATTGCAGAAGATGATGGCGTTCTTGAAGTTCTCGTCGGCGCGAATGAGGCGGCGCAGCATATCGCGCTTCTCATGCGGCTCGCGGCCGGTCTTGACCAGGAGCTGGGTGATGGCCGCGACTGTCGTCGCCGGCCGCGACACCTCAACCTTGATCGGATTGTGCAGGAACTGCTCGGTGATGCGCCGGATCTCCGGCGGCATGGTGGCCGTGAAGAACAGGGTCTGGCGCGTGAACGGCACCAGCTTGCAGATGCGCTCGATGTCCGGAATGAAGCCCATGTCGAGCATTCGGTCGGCTTCATCGATGACAAGAAGCTCGACGCCGGTGAGCAGGAGGCGCCCGCGCTCGAAATGGTCGAGCAGACGCCCGGGCGTGGCGATCAGCACATCGACACCGCGCATCAGCTTGGTGTCCTGATCATCGAACGACACGCCGCCGATGATGAGCGCGACGTTGAGCTTCTGCCCGGCGCCGTACTTGGTAAAGCTCTCTTCGACCTGCGCGGCAAGCTCGCGCGTGGGCTCGAGAATGAGCGTGCGCGGCATCCGGGCGCGGGCGCGGCCGCTCTCGAGCATCGTAAGCATCGGCAGCGTGAACGCTGCGGTCTTGCCGGTGCCGGTCTGCGCGATACCGAGCACGTCACGGCGGGCGAGCACGTGCGGGATCGCTTGTTCTTGGATGGGAGTGGGGGTGGTGTAGCCTGCCGCCTTAACGGCGGCGAGAACCTTGTCGGATAAACCGAGCTTTGAAAAAGGCATGTATCCTCGAGTCGGGACCGATCTTACCCGCGTCGGGTGACAGACTGACGACGACTGCGCGGGGGGTACGGTCGAATGGATCGAACCATTACAAGTGAAAGATAGGCGCATAAGGCCGAAAGTCAATCATGCCGCGGTGCAATAAGTAGCAATAATACCTAATATTTCCTGCTGAAGACTAAGGAGACGCTGATGGCCGGGCCATTGCCGATCGTCCTCGTGCCCGGGCTCAACTGCTCGGCGAGGCTCTATGCCGAGCAGGTCCCGGCGCTCTGGGGCTGCGGGCCGGTGACCATCGCGGACCACCGGCGTGACGACAGTGTGGCGGCGATCGCGGCTCACATTCTGGCGACCGCGCCGCCGCGGTTTGCGCTGGTGGGCCTGTCCATGGGCGGCTACATCGCACTGGCCATGATCCGGGAGGCGCCTGAGCGGGTCGCGCGCCTGGCGCTGCTCGACACCTCCGCGCGGCCCGATACCCCCGAGCAGACCGAGCGGCGGCGCAATGTCATCGCGCTGGCCGAAAGCGGGCGTTTCTCCCGAGGTGTCTGATCTGCTGTTCCCGGTGTTTGTGCATCGCAATCGGCATGGCGACGAGGCGCTGCGGCAAATCGTGCGCACCATGGCTGAGGAAACCGGACCGCAGGCCTTCGTGCGCCAGCAGCGTGCGATCATGTCGCGCCCGGATTCCCGCCCCTTGCTCGCGTCGATCCGTTGTCCGACCCTGGTCCTGGTTGGCGACGGCGATGAGCTCACGCCGCCCGTGCTGTCGCAGGAGATTGCCGCCGGCATCGCGGGCGCGGGCCTAATGGTGGTGCCCGATTGTGGACACCTCTCCACCCTCGAACGGCCGCAGGCCGTCAACCGGGCGCTTGTCGAGTGGCTCGGCGCCTGATCTGAGCGCGGAACGATCGGCTTTCGGGCGCTGTTCCTTGTTACGCAATGGTATAGATAGCCATGCCCACGGTCCTCGACCTCATCGGCGAAACGCCCCTGGTGGAGGTGACGCGCATCGAGCGCGGGCCCTGCCGGCTGTTCCTCAAGCTCGAGAGCGCCAACCCCTCGGGCTCGCTCAAAGATCGCCCGGCGCGCGCCATGATCGAGGCGGCGGAGGCCGGCGGACAGCTCAAGCCCGGTGGCACCATCGTCGAGGCGACCGCGGGCAATACCGGGGTGGGGCTGGCGCTTGTTGGTGGCCGCAAAGGCTACCGCACCGTCCTGGTGGTGCCGGACAAGATGGCGCGCGAGAAGGTGCTGCACGCGCAGGCGATGGGCGCCGAGGTGGTCTCGGCGCGCTCCGACGTCGGCAAGGGCCATCCCGACTATTACCAGGAGGTGGCCGAAGCCATCACCAAGCGCACGCCGGGCGCCTTCTATGTCAACCAGTTTGCCAATCCGGCGAACCCGCGCGCGCATGAGACCACGACCGGCCCGGAGATGCTGCGCCAGATGGACGGTGATATCAACGCCGTGGTGGTGGGCGTCGGCTCCGGCGGCATGCTCACAGGGATCGGGCGCTGCATGCGCAGCGCGTCGCCCAAGACCGCGATGGTGCTCGCCGATCCGCAAGGCTCGATCCTCGCGCCCTACGTCGAGACCGGAACGATGACGGCCGCCGGAAGCTGGGCGGTCGAAGGCATCGGCGAGGATTTCATCCCGCCCAACTGCGACCTCTCACTTGTCAGCAAGGCCTATGCGATTCCGGACCCGGAGAGCTTTGCGACCTCGCGCGAGCTCCTGCGCGCGGAAGGCATTCTCGCCGGCTCCTCTTCGGGCACGCTGCTCGCGGCGGCGCTGCGCTACTGCCGCGCCCAGAGCGAGCCGAAGCGGGTGGTCACGCTCGTGTGTGATTCCGGCGCCAAGTATCTCTCCAAAGTGTTCAATCCGGCGTTCCTGGCGCAGGAAGGCTGGACCCATCCCGAGCGCCACGGCACCGTGCGCGATGTGGTGATCGGCCGCTACAACGAAGGCATGGCGATCGTGGTGCGGCCGCAGGACAATCTGCGTGCGGTGTTCTCGCGCATGCGCTCGACCGGGGTCTCGCAGCTGCCGGTGATCGACGAGACCGGTCACGTGGTCGGCCTTGTCGACGAGAGCGACGTGCTCGCAGCCCTCATCACCGACGCCAGCGGCGCCAACAAGGCGTTCGAGCTGCCGGTTAAGGATGTCATGGTGACGCGGCTCGAGACCATCTCGGCCGATGCGCCGATCGTCGACCTCGTGCCGCTGTTCCGCAAGGACTACACCGCCATTGTGATGGACGGCGACCAGTTCCTCGGCGTGGCGACGCGGCTCGATCTCATCAACTATTTCCGGATCACGTCGTGATGAAGTGGCCACTCTCCTCCGTCATGGCCGGGCTTGTCACCGCAAGTCGGGTATACCCGGCTTGCGGCGTAATAATCTTCAGAACTCGAGCAAGCTCGAGTTCTGATGCCATCCACGTCTTTCTTGTCGAACGGCTCAAGACGTGGATGCTCGGTAGCGCACACAAGTTTACGCAGTCTGCGCAAGTTTGACTGCGTGCCGGGCACGACGATCATCGATAGGTGCTCTCAATGACACAACGAAGCAACCTCGACTTCGCCACGCGCTGCGTCCATGCCGGGCAGGAGCCCGATCCGACGACCGGCGCCGTGATGATGCCGATCTACGCGACCTCGACGTTCGTGCAGCAGAGCCCGGGCGTCAACAAGGGCTACGACTACGCGCGCACCAAGAACCCGACCCGGATGGCGTTCGAGCGCTGCGTCGCCGATCTCGAAGGTGGCCGCAGCGCCTTTGCGTTCGCGTCGGGGCTGTCGGCGATCGCGACCGTGCTCGATTGTCTCGACCATGGCTCGCACATCGTCGCGGTCGACGATCTCTACGGCGGCTCGCGCCGCCTGTTCGAGCGGGTGCGCAGACGCTCGGCCGGGCTCGACATCAGCTACGTCGATCTGACCGACGCCGAGCGGCTCGATGCCGCCATCCGCCCGAATACGCGGCTGGTCTGGGTCGAGACGCCGACCAATCCAACGCTCAAGCTCGTCGATCTCGAGCGCATCGCCGCCATCGCGAAGACGCGCGGCGTCCTGACCGGCGCCGACAACACCTTCGCCAGTCCCTATGTGCAGCGGCCGCTCGAGCATGGCTTCGATCTGGTCGTGCATTCGACCACGAAATATCTCAACGGCCATTCCGATATGGTCGGCGGTGTCGCCATCGTGGGCGACAATGCCGAGCTCGCCGAGCGCATGACCTTTCTGCAGAATGCGGTCGGCGCGATCCAGGGGCCGTTCGATTCGTTCCTGGCGCTGCGCGGGCTGAAGACCTTGGCCTTGCGGATGGAGCGTCATTGCACTTCGGCGCTCAAGATCGCGAACTGGCTTGAGCGCCACCCCAAGGTGCGCCGCGTCTACTATCCTGGCCTGCCGAGCCATCCTCAGCACGCGCTCGCCAAAAAACAGATGCGCGCCTTTGGCGGCATGATCTCGGCCGACCTCAACGGCAGCCTCGATGATGCCAAGCGTTTCCTGGAACGCTGCCAGCTGTTTGCGCTGGCCGAGAGCCTGGGCGGGGTGGAGAGCCTGATCGAGCATCCGGCGCTGATGACCCACGGCTCGGTGCCGCCCGAGGTGCGCGCCACGCTCGGCATCGGCGACACGCTGGTGCGGCTCTCGGTCGGCATCGAGGATGCGGACGATCTGATTGCCGACCTTGCGGCCGCGCTGGGGTGAGGATTGAGGATGAGGATTGAGGATCATGAGCGATGAGCGCACGAAGTCCGACACGGCCGGCGTGGTCGCGCCGCCGCCGCTGATCGCGCTTGCGACCCTCGTGCTTGGGGTGGCGGGCGATTGGTTGGTGCCGCTCAATCTGTTGCAGGCGGTCCTGACTTGGCCGGTGCGCCTCGTGCTTGGCATCATCCTGGTCGTGGCCGGCGGGCTCCTGGCATTCGCGGGCGAGCGTGCTTTCCACCGGGTGGGCACGAACGTGCCGCCGTGGCGGCCCGCGCTGGCGCTTGCGACCACAGGAATCTATGCCCGCGTGCGCAACCCGATGTATGTGGGCCTGATCCTGATCCTGGCCGGGTTCGCGGCCGCTCTGGCATCCGACTGGATTGTGGTCCTGCTCGTTCCGACTGCGCTGCTGCTCCATTTCGGCGTGGTCCGCCGCGAGGAGCGCTATCTCGAGGCGAAGTTCGGGGAAGACTACCGGCGCTACAAGGCGAGCGTGCCGCGCTATGGCTGGCCGCGATGAGGAGCCTTTGCGCTGGCGGCGCCGAACCCGTATAGGGCATGCCGCCAATCAGGACATGGGATCAGGGCTCGGAACGGATGCGTACACAGGTCGGAATTGTCGGCGCCGGGCCCGCAGGGCTCATGCTCTCGCACCTCCTCCATCTGGAGGGCATTGACTCGATCATCATCGAGAACCGCAGCCGCGACTATATCGAGGGCCGCATCCGCGCCGGGCTGATCGAGCAGTGGGCGCGCGACCTCCTGATCGACACCGGGGTTGGCGAGCGCATGCAGCGCGAGGGCCTCTCCCACGACGGGATTCATTTCTGTTTCGGCGGCGCGCTGCACCACATCAACTTTCGCGAGCTGGTGGGCAAGGGCGTCACCATCTACGGCCAGCAGGAGGTCATCAAGGACCTGGTTGCGAAGCGGCTCGCGGACGGCGGGGAGATCCTGTTCGAGGTTGACGACGTGAGCCTCGCCGACGTCACCAGCACCTCGCCGAAGATCCGCTTCCGCCATGGCGGCGAGGTCAAGCAGCTCGACTGCGATTTCATCGGCGGCTGCGACGGCTTCCACGGCATCAGCCGGCCGAGCATCCCCGCAGGCGTGCTCACGGTTTACGACCGCGAATATCCGTTCGGATGGGTCGGCGTTCTCTCGCAGTCGCCGCCGCCGGACAAAGAGCTGATCTACGCCTATCACGAGCGCGGCTTTGCGCTCTACACCATGCGCTCGCCGGCGCTCGCGCGCCTCTACCTGCAATGCGCGCCCGACGACGAGGTCGAAGCCTGGCCGGACGAGCGCATCTGGCAGGAGCTGCATACGCGCATCGGCGGCACGCGCGAGCTTGCCGAGGGCAAGATGCTGCAGAAGGGCATCACCGCCATGCGCAGCTTCGTGGTCGAGCCGATGCAGCACGGACGGCTGTTTCTGGCCGGCGATTCCGCCCACATCCAGCCCCCGACCGGCGCCAAGGGCATGAACCTCGCGTTCGCCGACGTGGTCGTGCTCGCGCGCGCGTTCGCGCAGCAATACAAGGCCGGTCGCGGCGATCTCCTGGAGCGCTACTCGCAGACTTGTCTCCGGCGCGTGTGGAAGGCGCAGCGCTTCTCCTGGTGGATGACGCAGATGTTGCATGTTCATCCGACCCACAACGCCTTCGATCGCAAATGCCAGCTCGCCGAGCTTGATTATTTTGCGAGCTCGGAAGCGGGCAGGCGCACGCTGGCGGAGAATTACGTCGGGCTGCCGGTGGAGGTGTAGCGGCGTTCTGGCGCACGGGCTTGATCAGCCCCGCGGCGCTGTCGCCATGAATTGGGTGGTGGCGAGCGTGGCGAAACGTCCGCCCTGGCGCACCAGCTCGTCGAAGCTTCCGGTCTCGACGATCTGGCCGTTCTCGAACAGCAGGATACGGGTGGCATTGCGGACGGTCGCGAGCCGGTGCGCGATCACGAAGGTCGTGCGGCCCGCCATGGCCTGATCGAGCGCCGCCTGAACCTTGGCCTCCGTCAAGGCGTCGAGCGCGCTCGTGGCTTCGTCCAGGATCAGGATCGGCGGATCCTTCAGGAGCGCGCGCGCAATTGAAATACGCTGCCGCTCGCCGCCTGACAGCAGGCGCCCACGCTCACCGACCTGCGCCTGAAAGCCTTGCCGCTCGACAATCTCCAGCGCCTGGGCGCGTCGGCAGGCGTCGCGCATCTCCTCCTCGGTGGCGTCAGGCTTTCCGACGTGGAGGTTCTCCGCAATCGAGCGGTTGAACAGGAGCACATCCTGCGACACCACGCCGATGTTGCGCCGCAGCCCCGAGAGGGTCATCTCGCGCAGATCGATGCCATCAATCTTCACTGCACCGGACTGCGGATCAAAGACGCGGTGCAACAGCCCGAGCGCCGTCGACTTGCCGGCGCCGGTCGCTCCCACGAGCGCGATCGTCTCCCCCGGTTGGGCCGTAAAAGTCAGGTCGCGCACCGCCGGGCGCTTGCCGTCGTAGGAGTACGTGACGTCCTGAAATTCGACCAGGCCGCGCAGCCGGCCCGGATCCTTGGCGTCGGGCCGGTCGCGGACATCCGGAACGGTGTCCAGCACGTTGAAGTATTCCTCCAGACGCGGCACCTCCATGGTCATGCGGTTGGCAAATTGCACCACGGATTCGAGCTTTCCGATCACCAGCGTCGCAAAGCTCATGAACATGACGATCTCGCCGACCGTCGTCGTGCCGGCGGTGTAGAGGAAGATTCCCACGATCAGGATCGTAAGCATCGTCAGGGTGATTGATGTGCGCGTCAGCACCGAGGCGAGCGCCCACCAGGACAGCACCGGCATCTGTGCGCTGAGGAGCTCAATGCCAATATTGCGCATCTGAGAGACTTCGGCCTCGATGCGGGCGAAGCTCTGGATCAGCGCGATATTGCCGAGGGCATCAGTGGTGCGCTCGGCCGCGTTCGAATACTGGCCCTCGACCTTGGCTTGCAGCGTTTGGGTTTGGCGCAGCACAAAGGCGATCAGCAGCGCAAACACGCCGGACAGAGCAATCAGCAGGAGCCCGAACCGCCAGTTGATGAACAAGGTCAGGGGCATGAGCACAATGAGCCAGACGAAGCTCGTCAGGTGATCGCGAAACAGCGAGAGCCACAGGCTCCAGATCGTGGTCGTGCCGGTGAGCATGATCTTCATCAGCCGGCCGGAATGGGTGCCGGAGTGATAGCTCATCGGCAATTGCAGCACGTGCTCGAAATAGTCCGTGCGCAGCCTCTGGCTGTGGCGATAGGACAGGCGGTCGGACTGGAGCACGACCCATGAGCCGCACACGATGGTAAACAGGCCAAAGCCGATCCACATCGCCACCAGCAGGATCAGGTCGTTCCAGGATATTTCCCCCTGTCCGCCCTGAGCTCTCGCAATGGTGTCGATGATGCGCCCGAACAGCATCGGCTCGACGAATTGGGCCGAGGCGAGCGTCAGGTTGGCGGCGGCAAGGATCCACCCCACCCGCGCTTCTGGCGCGAGCGAGGCAATCACGCGGACGTAGAGGGACCATATTTTCATGGAGCGTGAAACGAAGCGGTGCGTGAGGCGCGGTGCAGGTTAGGCGTTTTGCGTACACGAATGGAGCTCAAAACGCCAACGGGCCACATCCAAAGGATGTGGCCCGTCGCCATTGCTATCGCTCCAAGATCGCCACTATTGCGGCAGTACCTCGATGAACCCGACGCGGCCCGGGATATTGCCGCTGAAGAAGATGCGGTTGGGATTGGTCGGATCGATGTCGATGCGGCGCGGATCGGATTCCGCCTCGGCGAGCGGGAACTCGACCCATTCGCCGGTCTTGGGATCGAGCCGCGCGATCATGTCGACCTGATGCTGGCTGACCCAGATGTAGTTGTTGGTCTTGTCGACGACGACCGAGTAGCTGCCGCCGTTTGCGGTGGGCGGCGAGAAGATCGTCATCGCGTTGGTCTTGTGGTCGACCTTCATGAGCTTGCCGGCCTTCCACAGCGCGACCCACAGGTCGCCGTTGGCGTCGCTGTTCATGCGGCGCGGATAGGCGTGCCCGCCGGCGTAGGGGATCTTGAACTCGTCGACGGTGCCGGTCTTGGGATCGACGCGCGCCATCAGGTCGACTTCGTCTTCCGCGAACCACACCTTGCCGTCGCCGGCGATCGCGATCCCGTAGGCGCCGGGATTCTTGTGGTGCTTGGCGGCGGGCGCTTCATAGAACTTGAACTGCACCGTCTCCGGGAACAATTGGCGCGCCTCGCGGCCGGCGCCGGTGGCCCAGACCGTGCCGTCCGGATGGAGCGCCATGCTGTTGCCGCCGGCCGCGCCCTTGCGGCCGGTCCAGGCAAAGGCGAGGAACTTGCCGTTGGCGGTGTCGTAGCTGAGCCAGCGGTTGTTAGGGCCGTCCGCTACCCACAGGATGCCTTTGGAGTCGATCTGCGGGTTGCCGAGACTTTGGCGGTCCTTCGCGGCTGGGCCGGGCGGCGTGTCGAATTCGGCGAATTCGAGCGTGTTGGGATTGAAGCGGCCAAGCTTGCCGGCGCGCTCGGACACCCAGGCATTGCCCTTGGGATCGGCGGCGACGTCATGCGGCTCGGCGTGGGTGTTGACGAGATCGTAGGTCACCACGCGATAGGCGACCGCCTTGCCGGTCTGCAGCGCCGTCGGCAGACGGCTGTTGGCGTCGTAGGACTGCACCTCGTTGAAGTTGGCGACCAGGTAATCGACGATCTTGGCCGTTTCCTGCTCGGAGAGATCGGGGATCGAGAGGACCGACATGCGGGTGCGCATGCGGGCAACGGTGTGGGCCCAGTGATCGCGGTTGGAGCGCTTCACCACGGTGCGCCGCAGGTCGTGGCAGCTCGTGCACTTCTCCGCCACCAGCGCCTTGCCGTCGCCCTCGGGAAGCTCAAGCGCAACCTTGTCGACCTGCGCCTCCGGAATGCGCTGCGGCCAGGCCGGCGGCAGCATCGCGCCGCGCTGATTGCTGAGCGACAGGCCGACCTTGGCGCTGCCGCCGGACGAGACGCCAACATTGGCGAACCACTCGCTCTGGTGGGCGCCCGCGATGCCCTGGACCCGGTATTGGCCGGGCGGCAGGTCCTTGGCCTCGAACTGGCCTTGCTCCCGGCTGACCACCATGAAGGTGAGGCGGCGCGCGTCGTTCTTGAGCTTCACGAAGGCGCCGGCGACCGGCTTGCCGGAGGCGTCGTTGACGACGCCCTGGATGGAGCCCCGTTCCTGCGCGGTGGCCATCGATTGCGCGGCAAGGAGGATCGCTCCGGCAGCAGTTCCGGCTGTCAAAATCCTGCTGATGTTCAGGCGTTTCATTTGCTTCTCCCTAGGGCTCTACCGTCGATCTTGACCTGATCGCGTGCGACTTGAGCCGACGGCAGACTAGACCACATTCAGCTCAATGGAAACTGACTGCGGCTTGGTCTCCTGCCTGTAAAATACTCAGTATATGCAAAGGATATGCAAAGGTCTGTTGTGAGGACGCTGAACCTTTAGCGCAGAATCCGTCCGAGCGGCCGGTTGAAGGCCGCGATCACCACGCCCGCCACGGCGGCGATGATCGCGATCATCAGGAAGAAATACATCTTGTCCATGCTGCTCCAGAAGCTGCCGAGCCAGCCGCCAATGAAGTTGCCGACGAAGCTCGTGCCGAGCCACACACCCATCATCATCGACACCATGCGGGCGGGCGCCGCCTTCGAGACCAGCGAGAGCCCGACCGGCGAGAGGTAGAGCTCGCCGATGGTGATGACGACGAAATAGCCCACAAGCCACAGCCAGCTCGCGTCCGGCGCGCCGCCGGCCTGCCAGGCGGCGCCGACCATGATCAGATTGGCGAGCGTGACGCCGAAACAGCCGAGCGCCATCTTGTTGATGCTCGAGGGCTCGGCGCCGCGCCGCGCCTGGCGCGCCCACAGCGCGATGACGAACGGCGTGAAGGCGAAGATCATGAACGGGTTGAAGGCCTGGAACCACGTGGTCGGGATCTCGCCACGCCAGAACAGGAGATTGATGGTGCGGTCGGTATAGTCGTCCGCCCACAACGCGATCGTGTTGCCCTGCTGCTCGTAAGTCGCCCAGAACAGCGTGTTGGGCAGGAACAGCAGCAGAAGCGCGATCACCGCGCGCCGCTCGATGCGGTCGAGCGGTCCACGGTATTCGCCCATGGCCCGCGAGCGATGCAACTCGTCCATCGGCAGCGCGTAGCTCTGCAGTGCATAGAGATAGATCGCAAGCCCGATGGTCATGCCGATGCCGGCGGCGCCGAAGCCATAGTGCCAGCCCACTTCCTCGCCCAGCGTGCCGCACACGAGCGGCGCCAGGAACGCGCCGAGATTGATCCCGACGTAGAAGATCGAGTAGGCGCGGTCGCGCCGCGGATCGCCGTGCCGGTAGAGGCTGCCGACCTGCGCCGACATGTTGGGCTTGAAGCAGCCGTTGCCGAGAATGAGCGCGATGAGCGCGAACAGGAACAGCGGCTCGAACGCCATCATGAAGTGGCCCACGGCCATGAGGGAGGCGCCGATCACGATGGTCTTGTGCTGGCCAAGCACGCGGTCGGCGAGGATTCCGCCGAAGAACGGCGTGAAGTACACGAGGCCGGTATAGAGGCCGTAGATGTGCGAGGAGAACGGTTGCGCGGCCAGCGGACCGAAGACGCCTTCGAGCAGGCTCCGGAGCGCTGCGAGCCCGATCACGTTGCTCGAATGCTCGGGCAGCAGCAGGTACTTCACCATGTAAAGAACGAGCAGGGCGCGCATCCCGTAATAGGAAAAGCGCTCCCACATCTCGGTGGTGAACAGAAAGGCGAGCCCGCGGGGATGGCCAAGAAGATCGCCCGGGGCGCGGCGACGTAGCGTTTGGGAATAGGCCATGCGGTGTCCTTGTCACGCCGGCAGTTGCGAGTTGGCGGCGGTCGGTGTCGGTAGCAAGGAAGCCCGACTATCGTCCGATCGCCGCCTTAGCCTTGTCGATCACGGTCCGCGGATAGTTGGCGAACTGACGCAGCAGGTCTTCTACTTGCTCGGCGGTCGCGATGTCGATATCGAGATTCATCTTCTGGGCGTCGGCCAGGAAGTCGCGATCCTTCATGGTATCCAGGAATGCTCGGCGCAGCCCAGCGAGCCGCTCCTTCGGCAGGCTCGGCGAGGCGGCGAACGGCCGGCCCAGGATGGTCTGCTTGAAGTGCAGCTCCAGCACCTGCTTGTCCTCGCCGCTCTTCGCGAAGTCGAAAATGTCGGGAACGGGGCCGAACTCCTGCGTGGTCTTCGGCCCCATCTGCAGGAACAGCTTGAGCCGGCCGGCCTGGATGTCCGGCAGCCATTGCGCTTTGATCGAGGACACGAACAGGCCGCAGGCGCCGTGCACCTCGCCGCGTTGCATGGCGAGATTGACCTCCTTCTGCCCGTCATAGCCCGCGATCACGCGGATGTTGGCGCCCAGCACATTCTTCAGGACGAGGGGATGCTGGTGGCTGATCGCCGCGGGACCAGCCGAGCCGAAGATCAGCTCCTTGGAGTCTTTGCGGAGCATGCCCGTGATCGTGGTGGTGATACCCGGGCTTTGCCACACGCCGCAGAACGACACGTCCTGGTTCATGCTGCCGATCCAGCCGAATTTCGTGGCGTCGAACTTCGCCTGGTCGTTGCCCATCAGCGGCTCCATGGCGGTCGACGCCGCGAAGATCGCGATCTCGGTGCCGTCGCGAGCCGTGAGGTTGTAGATATGGTTGGCGGCGCGCAAGGAGCCCGCGCCCGGCATGTTCTTTGGGACGACGGTCGGGTTGCCCGGAATGAAGCGGCCGTAGTGGCGCGCGAGCGCGCGGCCATAGGTGTCGTAGCCGCCACCCGGCCCATAGCCGATCTGGATGGTGATGGTTTCGCCCTTGAAATCGGCGGGTGTCTGGCCGGTCGCCGGGGCGGCGAGGACTACGCCGAAGCAGGCGCAGGCGAAAAAGCGAAATAACGACATCGCTGCGAGCCCTTAAGTATGCGTCAGAATCGATGCTATCCGTATTCCGGGGCGGCTGGTAGACTGCCTCTTAAGCACACGGTGCGGCCGATTCACCGAGCCCCCGCAGGTTTCGACGGAGTAGACAACAATGACCGGGTTCTCTCGCCTGTTGGCTCACGCCACAGTCGCCATCGCGGCCTTGCTGGCCGCCCATCCATCGCGGGCGCAGACCGATCCCGCCGCCAATTTCCCGAACAAGCCGATCCGCATGATCGTGCCGTTCGCGGCCGGCGGCGGCAACGACATCTTCGCGCGGCTCGTCGGCAACAAGGCGGCGGAATTCCTCGGCCAGCAGTTCGTGATCGAGAACCGGCCGGCCGCGGGCGGTCGCGTCGCGGCCGAATTCGTCACCAATCAGCCGGGCGACGGCTACACGGTCTTCATCGGGGCGAGCGGTGTGATGTCGATCTCGGCCGCGGTCTATCCCAAGCTCGCCTATCATCCGACCAAGAGCTTTGTTCCGCTGTCGATGATCGCGAATTTTCCGCTGATCATGGTGAGCCCGGTCAACATCGCGCCCAAGACCGTGGCCGAGCTCGTGACCTATGCCAAGGCCAACCCCGACAAGTCGAACTACGGCACCACGTCGCCGGCGTTCACGATCGCGAGCGAGCTCCTGAAGCTCAAGACCGGCATGCCCGGCGTCGCCATTCCGCTCAAGAGCAGCGCCGAGATGATCCTGTGCGTGATTCAGGAGCAGTGCCTGATCGCGATCTCGGATGGCCCGCCCGCGATTCCGCAGATCAAGGACGGCAAGGTGCGCGCGCTCGCGGTGACGGGCGCCGAGCGGTCGCCGGAATTGCCCGACGTGCCCAGCATGGCGGAAGCGGGCTTCCCGGAGGTCAACACCAAGCTCTGGAGCGGCGTGTTCGCCCCGGCCTCGACGCCGCCCGCGATCGCCAACAAGCTGCAGGCGGCGTTCGCGCGGGCGATCCGCGATCCCGAGGTGTCCTCCAAGCTGCGCGGCATGGCGGTCAATCCGGGCGGCGGCTCTTCCGATGAGTTCCGCAAGATGATCGATGCCGACATCGAAAGCTATGTCCAGGTGGTCAAGGCTGCAAACCTGAAGTTCGAGCAGTAGCGGTGCGGCCGTTCGCTCCAATGCCATGAGAACGCTACTTTTCATCGCCGCAGCGCTCGCCCTGTCGGTGCCCGCTGTGGCGCAGACGTCTGCCGGCTTCAGAGGCGAAACGATCAACATCACCATCGGCTATCCGGCCGGCGGTGCGCCCGATCTCTACTTCCGTGTTCTCGCCAGGCACTACGGACGTCACATTCCCGGCAATCCGCTGATCATCGTCAAGAACATGCCGGGCGCGGGCACGCTGCGGGCGGCCAATTACATCTACAACATCGCGGCCAAGGATGGGACGGAGCTCGGCAATTTCAGCTCCTCCGCGACCATGGAGCCGCTGATGGACAACGACCAGGCGAGATTTGACGCCGTCAAGTTCAGCTGGATCGGCAGCATGAATCAGGAGATCAACCTCTGCGGCATCTGGCAGGGGCCGGGAGCGCCGACCTCGTTTGTGGACATGCTGGGAAGGGAAACTGTCTTCGCCTCGTCGGGAGGACTAACGTCGTTTGGTTATCAGCACCCGTTGATCTTCAAGAATGTGTTTGGGGCAAACGTACGGATGGTCTCCGGATATGCCGGCCTTCCGCAAGCCTACGTCGCCATGCAGCAGGGCGAAGCCCATGGCATGTGCGGCCTGGTCCGCACGCACATCAAGTCGCTGTGGCCGAATGACGTGCAGGCAGGCCGGTTCAAGCTCATCGTTCAATTGGGACCAAAGACGACGGACGAGCTTGGCCCTATCCCCAGCATATTCGAGTTTCTCAAGGCCGAGGACGACAGAAGGGTGCTCGAATTTCACTTCAACACGAAGCTCCTCGGCCGTCCTCTCGCCGGCCCGCCGGGTGTCGCTCCGGAGCGCCTGGCGGTCCTGCGCAAGGCTTTCCAGGACACGATGCGCGACCGCGAATTTCTGGCTGAGGCACAGAAGGCCAATCTCGACATCGATCCGGCCACCCATGAGCAGGTGGAGCAGCTCCTGGCCAAGTTTGCCGATTTTCCGAAGACCGTGATCGAGCGGGCCAAGCTCGCAATTGCGCGCTGAATGCGCACGCTGTTGCGTGGCCCAATGCCCGGCTGTCACCGCTCGTTGCGGATCGCCTCGTAGCGCTGCACGACTGCCTTGGGTGTCGCGTAGATGTCGCGCAGCACCTCGTCGACCTCCGCCCCGGTGATCGGGCCCTCGGCCTCGAGCCCGTTGCGCTTGGCGTCATCGCGGAAATCCGGGTCCTTCATGGTGGCATCGAAGGCCCGCCGCAGCGCCTCGAGCCGCTCGGGCGGAACGCCCGGCGTGGTCGCGACCGGGCGCCCCATCTTCTGTGCCCCGAACGCCAGCGTGAAGATCTGGCGTGACGCTTCGTCATGCACGAGATCCGCGACCAGCGGAACATCCGGCAATTCCGGATGCTTGGCCATGCTGAGCTGCAGGATGACGTTGATCTGCTTGTGCTCGAGCCAGTTCGGCCGCGCCGACTTGATCGCGGCCCAGGTGAAGCTGCAGTAGCCGTCGAGCTCGCCGCGCTCCATGGCGATGCCGACCGCGCCAGAATCCGGATAGCCGAGCACGGTCTTGAAGCGGGTGCCGAGGACGGCGTTCAAGAGCTTCGGGAAGTAGTTGCTCTCGGCCGACGCGCCGGTCGAGCCGACCGCGACCTCGCGGCGTCTGGCGTCCTCGATCGACGCGACGCCGCTCTTGCCCCAGGTGATGCAGGTCGCGACATCGCGGTTGACGCTGCCGAGCCAGCCGAACTTGAGCGCGTCGTAGCGCGCCTGCGCATTGCCGTAGAGCGGCTCGGTCACGAGGCTGCGCGACGGGTGGGCGATGACGGTGCCGTCGCGCGCCGCGACATTGTAGAGATGATTGAACATCACGATGCCGCCGGCGCCCGGCATGTTCTCCGGCACCATCGTGGGCCTGCCCGGAATGGACTTGCCGATATGGCGCGCCAGCAGCCGCAAATAGAGATCGTTGCCGGTGCCGACGCCATAGCCGACCAGCATCCGCACCCGCTTGTCCTTGTAGAAGCTTTCGACCGACGGCTGCGCCGCGGCGGGGTAGGGGAGGGCCATGAGAAGCGCCATCAAGAGCGAGCAAGAGAGCAAGGGGTGAGCGCGGACTCTGGTCGCGGCACGGCGGGACTCCCTCTCCCCAACGGGGAGAGGGTAGGGGTGAGGGGGCTCACATCCATCGAACGGCCGTAACCCCTCTCCCCACCCCTCTCCCTTCGGGAGAGGGAGCCGGCCGCAATTGCCGCTCGGTCGTGCCCTAAACCTCATGAACCCCATCCTATCCCGACGCGATCATGTGGCGGACCGCGAGGTAGCTGAACGTCATCGAGGACGCGAGCGAGAGCCCTGCCTGGTAGCCGACGCCGTGCTCGGTGGTCGCCGCCACATTGCCGGAGGCGTAGAGCCCGGGGATCGGCCGGCGGCGCTGGTGGATGACCTGCCCGTTGCTGTCGGCCAGGAGACCGACCGAGGCCGAGCCGGTCGGATGCAGCGCGACGCCGTAGAACGGCGGTTCCTCGATGGTGCCGAGGCTGGCGTTGCCGCCGCGCGGCGCCTTGGCGGAGGCGAGCTTCCACTGGTTCTCGCCGCGACGGAAATCCGGATCGGAGCCCGCGCGCGCAAAGCCGTTGAAGCGCTCCGCTGATTTCGCCAGCGCATCGGCATCGATGCCGAGCTTGTGTCCCAGCTCCGCAAGCGTCGCGGCGCGCGGCACGGTATTGGGGACCTCGCTGCCGACCGGCTGGTTGGCAAACGAGAAGCGCTTGAGATACTGCGAATCGAAAATCAGGAACGCGGGCAGGTTCGGATATTCATGCTTCATCGGATCGAGAGTGCGCAGCTGCGGCACGATGCCCTGGAAAAATGTCTCGTCGGCGAAGCGCCTGCCGTATTTGTTCACCACCATGGTATGCGGGCTGCACAATTCGACGATCCCGGCGTGCACGCACAGGCCGGGCTTGCCCGGCTCGTCCGCCGGAATCGTATAGGAGAGCATGACCCGCAGGCTGTTCTCGATCTTGTGCAGGATGCCGCCGATCTCGGCGCCGTAAACGAGGCCGTCGCCGGTCAGCGACGCGAGCGACAGGCTGTCGGGCTCCTGGTCGATACCCGGGATCTGCTCGAAGTCGCGGCTCATCCGCGCGTTCGCGCTGTAGCCGCCGGTGCCGATGATCACGCCCTTGCGCGCCGTGATGCGCTGGCCGGACGCCATGATCACGCCGGTCACGCGCCCGCCGTCGACCGCGAGACTATCGACCTGCTGATCGGTGAGGACGGGCACGCCGCGCTGGCGCAGCACGTTGAGGAAATGGCAGATGAGGCCGAGGCCCTTGCCGCGCATGTCGCGCGCCTTGCGCTCGCGCACGAGGTCCTGGTCCCAGCGCGAGAAGTTGTTGATCCCGCCCCACGACACCTGCTCCTCGGCGGTCACGAAGCAAGGCACGTCGTGCGGTTCAAGCACGCGCTCGCGCCAGTCGCCGAGGTCGTAGCCCGAGATGAGCTCCACTTCGAGCGAGCGGCCGACCGCGCGGGTGCCCGGCGCCGTGCCGAAGTAATGGTCGGTGAGGCCGCGCACGACGCGGTAGCGCACGCCGCAGCCTTCGAAGAACTCGATCGCCTCGCGCCCGCGATCGACGAAGGTTTGCATGCGCTCCTCGTCGAGGAAGCCACCCGAGAGGAAGCGCATATAAGCCATGACGTCGTCGCGATTGTCCTCGTAGCCCGCCGCCTGTGCGAGATGGTTCTGGCCGACCCAGATCAGACCGTAGGAGTTGGTGGTGCCGCCGCCAAGGCGGCTCGCCTTCTCCAGCACCACGGCCTTGAGCCCGAGCTCATGCGCGGCGAGGGCGCCCGCAAGGCCGGCGATGCCGGAGCCCAACACGACAACGTCATAGCTCTGATTGGCGACCATCGGCCTAGCGGCTGCGGCTGACATTGTGCTCGGTGTTGAAGCAGGTCGGCTCCCGATAGCCCTTCGACACCGTCACGATGCGGGGGTTGTCGTCTTTCACCGCCTGGAACAGCGGCTCGGTCGCGCGCCAGAGATTGTTGAAGGGCGCGTCATGATGCGCCGGCATATAGACGTCGGGCTTGTAGGTGCGGGTATGCTCGAGCGCCTGCGCGACGGTCGCCGAGTTGAGATAGGCGGCCGAGACCGCGATCAGCCCCAGGTCGACGCGGCCCACGCGCTCCATCGCGGCCTTCTCGAAGTCGGTGACGCGGCCGCCGCTGTCGCGATACAGGATGCGAAAGCCGCTATCGAGCGTGATCAGGTAGGCGATCGTGCCTTCGCTGCGCACGCGGCGGTCCTGCGTGCCGCGCTGGCGGATCGTCGCCTGCTCGGCAAGCTGCTCGGGCGTCGGCGGCGTGGTGGTGGCTTTCAGCGCGGCGTCGAAGGCGTCGACCAGCTGCGCCGGCGGATCGCCGTGCTGGCCCAGGATCGGCTCGACCTTGAAGGAGCCGAGCTGAAGCACCTCGCCGCCGCGGCCGGTGACGGTGCGCACCTGCTTGCCGTCGATCGGCTGGGTCGCGAGCTTCTCGGTCGTGACCGGGGCGCCCACCACCGTGGCGCCGGTGCGGGCGCCCACGGAGGCTGCGTCCGACATGTGGTCGTGATGGCCATGGCCGATCAGGATTGCGTCCGCCTTCCTGACGTCGGCCGCCTTGAAGCCGAGCGAAGGATAGAGACTGCCGCGATCGAAATAGGCGTCGAGCAGCACGATCTGACCGTTGTAGACGAGCTCGAAATTGGCATAGCCGGTCCAGCGCACCGCGAGCGTGCGCGGGTTTTTCGGCAGCGCGCCGCCGGTCGAGGCCATCACCGCCGCGTGGCAGGCCGGGTCGCGCGGCTCGGCCGCGAACGCGGCGTCGGCATCGATCGCCGCCATGCGGTCCGCGCGCGGGTCTTCGAATGGCCGCGCCTGTGCGGGGAGGGGCGCCACGAGCGTGGCCATTGCAATGCTGGCGACGAAGAGAGTCTTGGCGCGCATGAGATCCTCCCGGCTTTTGTCATTGGCGCTGCTGTGAGCCAACGCGTGCCATGAGCATAGAGCAACGCGCGCGCCGAGCGCTAGACATGCTGTGAGCAGGCCGCGAGTGCGGCGCTAATGAATGGGCCCTCTCCCCTTGCGGGAGAGGGCAGCTCGGCGGTTCAACAAAAAGAGTGGGTGAGGGGGGCAGGCTGCAACCCCTCACCCAACAGCGTCTGTTGAACACCTGCCCTCTCCCGCAAGGGGAGAGGGCGCAACAATGACCGCTTCAGCGCGTGGCTACGTCAGTCCAGCGGCTCGATCTTGATCAGGGCAGCGCCGTGATTGTTGCCGACCCAGAATGTGGGCGGCGTCGTGTTGTTGTCGACGAACACGCGGCGCACGTTCGTTTGGTGCGGCAACTGATACTCGGTGATCTTGCCGGTCTCCAGGTTGAGCCGCAGGATGCGGTCGGCGTTCATGCCGCCGGTCCACACGTGGCCGTCCTTGGCGGGTGCCGCGTCATAGGGCGCGAAGAACTTGCCCGGCACTTCCCATTCCTGGAACTTCTCGGTCTTGGTATCGAGCATGCCGATGCGCTCGCCGAAGAATTCGGCGAACCACAGCCGGCCCTGATCGTCGAGCCGGCCACGGCGCGGACGCGAGTTACGGGTCGGCGTCGGATAGAGCGCCATCTGGCCCGATTTGGCGTCGATGCGGCCGATATGCGTGCCGCCGAAGTTAAGGAACCAGAGATTGTTCTCCTTGTCGGCCTGGATCGTGTAGGGCGATCCCGGTCCGTTCGCGAACGGCTCGAACAGCTCGGTCTCGCCGCTCGACACGTTGATGCGGTAGACGCCGCGCCGCGCCGGATCCTGGATCCAGATCTTGTTGTCGACGGTCCAGTTCTGCACGCCGATCAGGGCCGTCTGCGAGTCCGGCTTGATCATGTTCGGCGGAATGCTGAACATCTGGAACTGTTCGGTCTTGACGTCGAACTTGGCGGTGCCGGACTGGAACATCAGGCCGAGCCAGAGATTGCCCTGCGGGTCGGCTTCAAGGTCGAGCGCGCCGGTCGGCCAGCCCTCTCGCTGCAGCGGCACCTTGAAGCTCTTGTGCTCGAGCGTCTTGGGGTCGAAGCGGCCAAGGATCTGTCCGCTGAAATCGCTGTGCCAGACAATGCCGTCCTTGTCGGTCATGACGTCGTGCGGCTGGATCATCGGGTCCGGCAGGTCGTACTCGGTGATGACGACGCGGGTGCCGTCGCCGCTCACGCGCGGCATGGTCTTGAGCTCGAAGCTCCGGTCGCTCTGGCTGCGGTTGATGCTGGCGAAATAGGCCGCGACCTTGTCGGCGTTGGGCACGAACCGGTTGATGTCGCGCGCCTCGGCGCGGATCTGCGGCTTCCTGTGGAAGCTGTTGTTGGAATACTGCGCCATCCGCTTGATGACCTCGAGCATCTCGTCGGCGTTGTAGCTCGACATCAGAATGCGCTCGACGGTATGGCAGTTGGTGCAGCCGGTGAGCGCGCGCTTCTCGGCGTCGGTGCCCGGAGCGCTGAGGATCCACTCCAGGTTCGAGAGCTGCGCCGCGAGGTTCTTGGTCTTGACAAGCTTGAGGTCGATGGTGGCCGGCTTGTCACCTGCGATCGTGACCGTCTTCGGCCCGTCGAGGTCGTAGCCCGCCGCCCGGATGCTGAGCGCGTATTCGCCGGCGCCGAGCTTGGCCGTCGGGAAGCTGAACTCGCCCTTGGCGTTGCTGACCACGCTGACCGTGACGATGCCTTTCTTGGCGCTGACCACGACGCCTTCCATCGCGGCTTCGGCCGCGGAAGAGACCTTGCCAGTCAGGCTCTGCGCCAGCGCCGCAGCATGGCCGAATACGACGGCAAGCGCGGCGGCCGCCATCAGGCTCATCAGTCTTGTTCGCATAGGGAGTTTCTCCTTGGTCGCATGTCGCATAAAGGCTGCGGGCGGCAGCGAGCCGCCCGCACGAGAAGCGTTCAGTCCAGCGTCTCCAGCTTGATGATGTTGGCGCCGTGGTTGCTGCCGACCCAGAACGTGGGTGGTGTGGTGTTGTTGTCGACGAAGACGCGGCGGATGTTGGTGGTCTTCGGCAACAGGTACTCGGTGAACGTGCCGGTCTTGGTGTCGAGCCGCACGACGCGGTCGTTGATCATCGAGCCGGTCCAGGCGTTGTCGTTCTTGTCGAGCGCGACGTCATAGGGGTTCGACCACGGCGTCGGCAGGTCCCATTCCTTGAAGGTTTCGGTCTTGGTGTCGAACATGCCGATGCGGTTGCCGCGATACTCGCCGAACCAGATGCGGTCCTGCGCGTCCATCATGCCGCGCCGGGGCCCTGCCGGCTTCTTCGGCATCTGGAACAGCGTCACCTTCATCGTGTCCTTGTCGACCTTGCCGATATATTCGGCCGCGATGTCGGTGAAGTAGGCGTTGTTCTTGGAGTCGGGAATGATGTCGTAGATGTTGTGGGTCTCGCCGACGCCCGCCGCCTTGAACGGCTCGAGCGATTCGATATGGCCGGTCTTGAGGTCGAGCCGGTGGATCGCCGCGAAGCCGTTGTTCTGCGACCAGACCTTGCCGTCGACGTGGGACTTCTCCGCCCGCACCATGTTGACCTGGGTCTGATCCTTGTTCATCTCCGGAGGCATGCTCCAGGTCGTGATCTTCTTTTCCTTGATGTCGAACTTGGCGATCGCGCCCTGATACATCATGCCGAGCCACATGTTGCCGTCCGTGTCGGGACGCAGGCCGAGCATGCCGGTCGGCCAGCCCTTCTTGAGCTCCGGCACCGGGTATTCGCTGTGCGCGCCGGTCTTCGGATCGATGGAGCCGAAGGTCTGCTCGCCGAAGTTGGAGTAGTAGGCGTTGCCGTCGGCGCCGATGATCACGTCATGCGGCTCGATGGTCGCGCGCGGCAGGTCGTACTCGGTGTAGATGACTTTGGTGCCGCTGCCCTTCGGGCGCGGCAGGGTCTTGAGCTCGTATTCCCAGGCCGAGTTGCTCAAATTGATCGAGCTCAGAAACTCCGCCTGCCGCTTGCGTGCCTGCGCGAGCGAGTCGCCGCGCTCCTCCAGGAGCCGCGTGGCGACGCGTTTCTGCGCATGCAGGGGGATGCTCTGATTCGCATAGCTGCCCATGCGTGGCAGGATCTGCGTCGCAAATCCGTCGACGTCGTAGGACGACTTCACGATCCGCTCGAGCGTGTGGCAGCTCACGCAGTTGAGCAGCGAGAGCTTCTGCTGTGGATTGCCCGGCACGCTCATGATCCATTCGCCGTTGCTGAGCTGACGGCTGACGTTCTTGGTCTTGACGAGCTTGATATCGGCGCTGGCGGCCTTGTCGCCCGCGAGCTCGATCGAGTTCGGGCCCGAGAGGTCATAGCCGATGGCCCGGATCGACAGGGTGTACTTTCCGGCGCCGAGCTTCGAAGCCGGGAAGCTGAACTGGCCGCTCGCGTCGCTGACCACCGTGATGGTGATGGTGCCGCCGTCCTTCTTGGCGCTGACCAGCACACCTTCCATCGCCCCTTCCTCGGCGGAAGTGACCTTGCCCGAGAGGGCGACTTGGCCTTGCGCGAGAAGACTCGATGACACCGTCAAGGCGACCGCCGCTCCGAGTGCGCTCGCTTGCAGCAGGCTTCGCATGTGCATATGGGGCTCTCCCTGGAAGTGTCGCCGGCAACAATATGGAGGCCATGGGGCCTCCGGGCGGCGATCGCATTGGTGCGGGCAGGATAGCCCTTTCGGGGCCTCGTTCAATGGGCATCCGGGGATTGTGCAGCGCGCTTGGCGATGGCGCGGGAGCCCGGATTTCCCCGTGGAACTCGCCGCCAGCTCGATCGATCGGGGGTTGCCTGGAACAAAACCGCCTCAAGCCGGTTCTATCCCCATACGAATGCAACCCACGTCATCCAACACGCATGTGAGAAGGTAGCCATGCAGAAACCTCTTCGCTTCCTGGCCGGTGCGGCCATCATGATTTCGGCGGGACTTTTTTCCCACCCCGCCGACGCCATCGGGCTTCCCGGATCGCAGTCCATGCAGGGCGCGATCGCTGACGTCGACGTGACCGATCTCGTGCACTGTCGGCCCGGCCGTTGGCATCATCGCAGCCGGCCGCACGACGGCTGCTATCGGCGTTATCGCTCCTACAACAACTACTACAACTACTACGAGCCCGGCTACGCTTACCGGCCCGGCTACGGCGCTTACGGGCCAGGCGTGGGCTTCTACGCGCCCGGCGTGCAGTTCGGCTTCGGCTTTGGCCAGCGTTATCGTCGGCATTGGTAGGCGTTTCGCTCATTGGTAGGCGTCTCGCTAAAGCGCGGGGCCGGCGCGGGAACAACGCACACATCAGTCAACCGGCCATCACTCCCCTCGTTCATGCCCGATCGGCGCGACTCGCTCGCTGCCAATCGGGTCTTTTTTTGTTCACGCGTCCGCACGATTCGCCACGGCGAGCCAGAGCCAGCAGCCGGCTTGCGGGAGGCCTCGAAAGCGTGACAATTTGGCTCAGTGGACAACGCCGCGCGAGGTCACTCGCCTCGCAGGCCGGCG
>DAIUEP010000007.1:45132-46936 GCA_036845065.1 Xanthobacteraceae bacterium
ACAATTTGGCTCAGTGGACAACGCCGCGCGAGGTCACTCGCCTCGCAGGCCGGCGACCAAACCCAAGGGGAGGATGCCGTGGTGCGACCGCGATTGACGATCCTGACATCTTTCATTGCCGCCTCGTGTGCGGTGACGTTGGGGGCGCTGCCGGCGCCAGGCCAGGACGCCAAAGTGCCGCCCTCGGTCACGGCGAAGCCGGGCGAGTGGCGGTACTTGAACAGCGATCCCGCCGCCACGCGCTATTCGCCGCTCGACCAGATCAACAAGGACAATTTCAAGGATTTGAAGCTCGCCTGGCGCTGGAAGCCCGCGATCGGGCCGGCGCCGTCGTCGCTGGGCGGCACCGCGCAAGGCAACGGCGATCCGACGTTTGCGATCTATCGCAGCGAATCGACCCCGGTCATGGCCAACGGCGTTCTTTACACGGCGGCCGGCGGCCAGCGCGTCGTGGCTGCGGTCGACGCCGCGACCGGCAAGCAATTGTGGATGTGGATGGGAATGGACGAAGGCGGCCGCGACCGCAAGGCGCCGCGGCGCAACGCCGGGCGTGGCGTCGGCTATTGGACCGACGGCCAGGAGGAGCGGATTTTCGTCATCACCACCGGCTTCTTCCTCGTGGCGCTCGATGCCAAGACCGGCACCATGGTGCCGTCGTTCGGCGTCAATGGCGCGGTCGATCTGATGAAGGAGCTCAATGTCGACTACGACCACGTTACCCGCATCGGCAACTCATCGCCACCGATGGTCTATGGCAACACCGTCATGATCCCGCCGGCGCTGGAGGAGGGCTTCACGCCCGACAACATGCGCAACACGCCCGGCTATGTGTTGGCGTTCGATGCGCGCACCGGCAAGCAGAAGTGGGCGTTCCACACGGTGCCGAAGGCGGGTGAGTTCGGCGCCGATACCTGGGAAGGCAATGCCAACAGCTACACCGGCAACACCGGCGTATGGGCGCCGATCTCGGTCGATCCCGAGCTTGGCTACGCCTATCTGCCGGTGGAGTCGCCGACCAACGATTACTATGGTGGCCACCGGCTCGGCAGCAATCTGTTCGCCAATTCGGTGGTCTGCGTCGACATCGAGACCGGCAAGCGCATCTGGCACTACCAGATCACGCACCACGATGTCTGGAACTACGATCTGTCGTCCGCTCCGGCACTGGTCAACATGACGGTTGACGGGCGCCCGGTGAAGGCGCTGGTGCAGCTCTCCAAGCAGGGCTATGCCTATGTGCTCGATCGCGTGACCGGGCAGCCGGTGTGGCCGTTCGAGGAGCGCCCGGCGCCTGCAAGCGACGTGCCGGGCGAGCGCACTTGGCCGACGCAGCCGCATCCGACCAAGCCGGCGCCTTATGAATACCAGGGCTATGTCGAGAACGATCTGATCGACTTCACGCCCGAGCTGCGCGCCGAGGCGATCCGCGTCGCTAAGCAATACCGCTTAGGCCCGCTGTTTACGCCGCCCTCCGAGATCAAACAGGACGGCACCAAGGGCACCTGGTACAACCCGGGCGGCACCGGCGGCTCGCTCTGGCAGAGCGGCGGCTTCGATCCCGAGACGAGCATCTTCTACATCCCGACGAAGACGGGCGTCGGCGTTGCGTCGCTGCGCAACGACCCGAAGTCGAACATGCGGCTCTCGCGCGGGCCGGGTGGCACGCCCACGGTGCAGGGGCTGCCGATCCTCAAGCCGCCCTACAGCAAGATCGTGGCGCTCGATCTCAACAAGGGCGAGTACACCTGGTCGGTGCCGCTCGGCACGACGCCCAAGAGCGTGTCCGAGCATGCGGCGCTCAAGG
>DAIUEP010000008.1:0-1522 GCA_036845065.1 Xanthobacteraceae bacterium
ACATGCGCCTCCGGCAATTCGTCGAGGAAGCGCGAGGGCAGGTTGGTCGACCACATCCCATGCGTGCGCCGGTTGGAGGCAAAGAAGATGTAGGCGCGGCGGCGTGCGCGCGTAATCCCGACATGGGCGAGGCGGCGCTCCTCCTCGAGGCCGGCGCGGCCCTGGTCGTCGAGCGCGCGCTGGTGCGGGAACAGGCCCTCCTCCCAGCCGGGCAGGAACACGGTGTCGAACTCGAGCCCCTTGGCGGAGTGCAGCGTCATGATCGAGACCGCCTCGGACTCGGCGCCGCCGTCGGCGTCCATCACCAGCGAGATGTGCTCGAGGAAGCCTTGCAGGTTCTCGAACTCCTCCATCGAGCGCACCAGCTCTTTCAGGTTCTCGAGCCGGCCGGCGGCGTCGGCGGAGCGGTCCTTCTGCCACATCTCGGTGTAGCCGGACTCATCCAGCACGATCTCGGCCAGCTCGGTATGCGGCAGCGTGTCCTTCTGGACGCGCCAGCGGTCGAAGGCGGCGACGAGGTCGCGCAGCGCGCCGCGCGGCTTAGGCTTGAGCGCGTCGGTTGCGATGATGGCGCGCGTTGCCTCCAGGAGCGGAAGGCGGCGCTTGCGGGCGTGGTCGTGCAGCAGCTTGACGGTGGCGTCGCCGAGCCCGCGCTTGGGCACGTTGACGATGCGCTCGAAGGCGAGGTCGTCGGCCGGCTGGTTGACCAGGCGCAGATAGGCGAGCGCGTCACGGATCTCCATGCGCTCGTAAAATCTCGGCCCGCCGATCACGCGATAGGGCAGGCCCAACGTGACAAAGCGGTCCTCGAACTCGCGCATCTGGAACGAGGCGCGCACCAGGATGGCGATCTCGTCGAGCGAGTGGCCCTGCCGTTGCAGCGTCTCGATCTCGTCGCCGATCGCGCGCGCCTCTTCCTCGGAGTCCCAGGAGCCGGTGACCTTGACCTTCTCGCCCGGCACGTCGTCGGTGCGCAGCGTCTTGCCGAGCCGGCCCTGGTTGTGCGCGATCAGGTGCGAGGCGGCGGCCAGGATATGCGCGGTGCTGCGATAGTTGCGCTCGAGCCGGATCACCTTGGCGCCCGGAAAGTCGTGATCGAAGCGCAGGATGTTGTCGACCTCGGCGCCGCGCCAGCCGTAGATCGACTGGTCGTCGTCGCCGACGCAGCAGATGTTTTTGGGCGGGCGCAGAGCGTGGCTCTGCGCGTGAGGCTGGCTCCGCGTACCCTCTCCCCTTGTGGGAGAGGGTGGCGAGGACCGCAGGTCCGAGCCGGGTGAGGGGTGATTGATTCCGGGGCGCGCTTCGCGCGCGAACCCCTCACCCGCCTCGCCGCTTCGCGGCTCGGCACCCTCTCCCGACGCAAGTCGGGCTTGCCCGACTTGCGCATCATGATTCGGAACCCGGGCGAGCCCGGGTTCCGTGGGAGAGGGTAACGGAGTTTGCGGCACGCTTGCCGGCTCACGAACTCCCGTGCTCTGCCCCAACAGCCGCAGCCACAGATACTGCGCCACGTTGGTGTCCT
>DAIUEP010000008.1:1622-44396 GCA_036845065.1 Xanthobacteraceae bacterium
CCCGTGCTCTGCCCCAACAGCCGCAGCCACAGATACTGCGCCACGTTGGTGTCCTGATATTCGTCGACCAGGATGTACTTGAAGCGCTGCTGGAAGCCGCGCAGCACCTCGGGCTGCTCGCGAAACAGCCTGATGCATTCGATCAGCAGGTCGCCGAAGTCGACCGCGTTGAGCGTCTTGAGCCGCTCCTGATAGGCGGCATAGAGCTTCTTGCCGCGGTTGCCCGCGAAGCTCGCGGCCTCGCCATTGGGCACCTGATCCGGGGACAGACCCCGATTTTTCCAGCCGTCGATCAGCTGCGCGAGCACGCGCGCCGGCCAGCGCTTCTCGTCGATGCCCTCGGCCTGCAGGAGCTGCTTGAGCAGGCGGATCTGATCGTCGACATCAAGGATGGTGAAGTCGGGCTTGAGCCCGACCATTTCGGCATTGCGGCGCAGGATCTTCACGCCGATCGAGTGGAAGGTGCCGAGCCAGGGCATGCCCTCGACCACGCCGCCCACCATGGCACCGATGCGCTCCTTCATCTCGCGCGCGGCCTTGTTGGTGAAGGTGACGGCGAGGATCTCGCCCGGCCGCGCCCGGCCGGTCGCCAGGATGTGGGCGATGCGGGTGGTCAGCACGCGCGTCTTGCCGGTGCCGGCGCCGGCAAGCACCAGCACCGGGCCGTCGAGCGTCACCACCGCTTCGCGCTGCTCTGGGTTGAGGTCGCGCAGATAGGGCGCGCCGATGCCCGCCTGCGCGCGCGCCGCGATCCCGCCTCCCGGCCGTTGTTGCAAAGGCTCAGCCAAATCAACGCCCTTCCGCGAATCTCTCGCGGATAAGATGGCACTTAGGAGTCGGTTTTGCGAGCAATCGCGCCCGCATTATGGCTCGGGCTTATAGTCCGTGCGCGCCGTATTGGCGATGCGAATCAGCGTTTCGGCGGCCTTGCGGTCCTCCCGCAGAAAAGCTGTGAACTCCTCGGGCGTGGTGGGAGCCGAGACCACGGCTTGCTTGTCGAGGAATTCGACGAACATGGGCTCCCGGAACAGCTTCACGAATTCGGCGTTCAGCCGCGCGACGGCGGCATCGGGCGTCCCTTTCGGCACCGCCAGCCCCCACCAGCCCTGGCCCGGAAAGCCGCCAAGCCCGGCCTCGGCGAAGGTTGGCACGTTAGGCAGCAGCGGGCTGCGCTTATCGGCAGAGACCGCCAGCGCCTTCACCTTGTCGCTTTGTACCAGACCGAGGAAGTTTCCGACCCCGAAGCGTGTCACCTGGACCTCGTTGGCGGCGAGCGCCTGTGCGGCCGGGCCACCGCCACGATAGGGGACGCCAATGATCCTTGTGCCCCACTGGTTGTTGAGCCAGCGCATGAAGAGGTCGGGGAACGAGCCCTCGCCCAGCGTCGCGTAGTTGAGCCCATCCGGCTTCGCGGTCGCCAGCGCCTTCAACTCGGCGATCGATTTGACGTTGATGGCGTTTGAAGCAAACACGCCCTCGGTCAGAAAGAACAGCCGCGTGACCGGCACGAAGTCCTTGTCGGCGTCGTAGGGCAGCTTGTCGAACAACAGCGGATTGTAGGACGTGGTCGAGTGATAGATCACGCAGAGCGTGTAGCCGTCGCCCTGCGCAGTGGCGCAGGCCTGCGCGCCCAGGATGCCAGCGGCGCCGCCGCGGTTCTCGATCACGATGCTCTGGCCGAGCCGCGGCGCGAGCTCGTTCGCCGCCGCGCGCATGATGACGTCGGTCACGCTGCCGGCCGCGATCGCGACGATCATGCGGATCGGCTTGTTGGGATAGGTCTGGGCGCCGGCCGACGAAGCCCAGCCGGCCGCGAGCAAAGCGAGCGCGATACGCGCCAAGAGCGTGGTGCGTGCCATGGTCATGACCTCCCTCGCACGCTGTCGGTCGTGCGTTATCCCGGAACGACTTCGCCGATCAGCCCGGCATCATATTGCGTGAACATGAGGCGTCCATCCGAGAGCGGCGCGATGCAGCGCGCGCCGCTCTTGGGCGTCGGAATATCGTACTCGCCGATCAGCGTGCCGTTAGGCGCCATGCGGCCAATCTTGTTGGCGAAGTTCTCCGTAAACCAGAGATCGCCGTCGCGGCCGACGGTGACGCCGCGCAGCGACGCATTCGGCGTCGGGATCACGAACTCCTTGATCGTGCCGTTGCGGTCGATGCGGCCGAGCGCGTTCGTGCTCGTCTCCACGAACCAGATCGAGCCATCCGGATGGGTGACCATGGCGCGCGGCTGGCTGTCATGACTGGGGATCGGAAACTCGGTCACCACACCGTCGACGGTGATGCGACCGACGCGATTGCCGGCTGCCTCGCTGAACCAGAGCGCGCCATCGCGCACCGCGATCGATAATGGCTTGCTGCCGGGCGTGATGCCGTCGCGAAATTCAGTGATCGCTCCGTGCGGCGTGATGCGGCCGATCTGGCTCACCTCGGTCTCGGAGAACCAGACGTTGCCGTCGGGGCCGAGGATCATGCCATCCGGCCCGGCGTTCGGCGTCGGCAGCGGGAATTCGGTGATCTCGCCGCGGGGCGTGATGCGGCCGATCTTGTTGGCGGCCTTCTCGGCGAACCAGAGCGCGCCGTCGGCTCCAACCGTGATGCCGATCGGCGTCGCCTTCGCGGTTGGAAGATCATACTCGGTGAAGCGCCCGCTCGCGGGATCGAAGCGGCCGATCTTGGCGGCGCCGCTCTCGCAGAACCAGAGCGCCCGGTCGGGGCCTTCGACGCAGATATAGGGGCCGCTGTTGGTGGTGGGAATTCTATGTTCTCGGATGGTCGGGGCAGCGTTCGTGCCGGCGCGGCGGCTTTGACTGGTACTTGGATTGGTTTCTGCCACGATGATCTCAGGTCCGCGATGGCATTGCGATGCGGCGCCCGGCGGCTTCCGGCACCGGCAGCTTGGCATGGGCGGCTTTCATGCGGGCCAGGCAAGCTGCGACCTCGGGCGGGAAGGCCGCGGTCTTCTTGGCCTGCATATCGACGTGCAGCGACATGTTTTCTGAGGTGGCTGACACCCAGCCCTCGGTGGCATGAAAGAGCTGCTCGAAGTAGTGCATGCGCTTGGCGTCGAACTCAAGGAGTTGGAACGTGACACGCACCGGGTCGTCGGCCTTGAGCTCGCGCAGGTAGCGCACATGCACCTCGGCGGTGAAGCAGGAGTGCCGCCGGTTCCTGACGTAGTCGGCGCCGCAGCCGATCAGCTCGAACGCCTCGTCGACCGCGCGGTCGAACAGCACGTTGTAAAAGGCCATGTTGAGGTGGCCGTTGTAGTCGATCCAGCCGGGCTCGACCCGCATCACCGAGGAGACGAACGGGGCGAAGAACAGCGGCTCCAGATCAACGCGATCAAGCATCACACAAACTCGCACAAAACCACGGCGCTACCGGGGTAGGTTACATCAGGGACACGACCGCGCCAACCGGGGACGCGCATCCCCCGTGCCCGATCATGACCGCAAAAAGTTGCTGATTTCCTCGATGAAGCGCGGCCAGGCCGGGTCGCTTTCCAATATGACGTGGTTACTGCCCTCGAGCGCCACGAAGCGCGCGCCGGGGATGCCAGCGGCCAGCCGGCGGCCTTCCTCGAGCGGCTGAACCGCATCGTTGCGGCAATGGATTACAAGCGTCGGGACTGACACCCGCGCCAGCAGCTCACTCACGTCGATCTCATCGACCGCATGGCGGATGCGCACGGCGTTTTCCGGCGACGTGGTCATGCGCTGCAGGTCGTTGAACCACTGCATCTGCTCGGCGGTGCCGCCCGGAAACCCGGCGCCAGCCCGACGGGGCGATCGACTTCGACTACTATCGTGAAGGGCCTTGGCTCTCCGCGCCCAGACCTCGGCGGCTCGTCCCGCGGATGTCGTAGCGTATTGCCGCCGCGATCGCTGCCATGGCGCTCGTCGTGACGGCCTTGGCCCATTCGCCCGCGCGTGGGGACGACCCGGCGGGCGCGGTTGCCAAGGCGCTCGAAGCGCCCGCCCGGATCGGCTAACGTTCCGATCGTCCCGAGAGAGGCGATGTCATCGATGCCGCAAGCTGTCGCGCCGGCCGATCGTGATCCCACGTTGAGTGATCCCAAGTTGAGTTATCCCAAGTCGCGTGATCCCAAGGCCGTCGCTGCTGTCATCGCGGCACTCGCCGCGCGCTTCGGCAACCGACTCGTCACGTCGCGGGCGGTGCGCGAGCAGCATGGCAACACCACCACCTGGATCGCCAACGAGCCGCCTGACGCGGTGGTGTTCCCGCAATCGACCGAAGACGTGCAGGAGATCGTCCGCATCTGCGCGGCGCAGCGCGTGCCGGTGATCCCGTTCGGCACCGGCACCTCGCTCGAAGGCCATGTCAACGCGCCCTTCGGCGGTGTGTCGATCGATTTTCGCGACATGAACCGGGTGCTGAAAGTCCACGCCGAGGACCTCGACTGCGTGGTCGAGCCGGGCGTGACCCGCAAGGCGCTCAACGAGCATCTGCGCGACCAGGGGCTGTTCTTTCCGATCGATCCGGGCGCCGATGCCTCGCTCGGCGGCATGACGGCGACGCGCTGCTCGGGCACCAACGCGGTGCGCTACGGGACCATGAAAGACAACGTGCTCGCGCTCAAGGTCGTGCTTGCGAACGGCGAGATGATGACGACGGCGCGGCGCGCCAAGAAGTCCGCCGCCGGATATGACCTCACGCGACTGATCGTAGGCTCGGAAGGCACGCTCGGCGTCATCACCGAATTGACGCTGCGGCTTGCCGGTATCCCAGAGGCGATCGCGGCGGGTGTCTGTCCGTTCCCGACGGTTGAGGCTTGCTGCGAGGCCGCGATCCTCACCATCCAGTCCGGTATTCCGGTCGCGCGCATCGAGCTCCTGGACGCGTTGCAGGTCAAGGCCTGCAACGCTTATTCGAAGCTGTCGCTGCCGGAGACGCCGATGTTGTTTCTGGAGTTTCACGGCAGTGATGCGGGCGTGGCCGAGCAGTCGCAGCGCTTCGGTGAGATTGCCAGCGATCTCGGCGGCGGCCCGTTTGACTGGGCGACCCGGCCGGAGGACCGCAGCCGGCTCTGGCAGGCGCGCCATGATGCCTATTGGGCGGGCCGCTCGCTGCGCCCGGGAACGGCAGCGATCGCCACGGACGTTTGCGTGCCGATCTCACGACTTGCAGACTGTGTGGTCGAGACCCAGCGCGACATCGCCGAGAGCCGCCTGATCGCGCCGATCCTCGGCCATGTCGGCGACGGCAACTTCCATCTCACGTTGCTCGTTGACTTGGCCGATGACGACGAGGTTGCGCGGGCGAAGGCGCTGAGCGAGCGTCTCGTGGCGCGCGCGCTTGCCATGGATGGCACGTGCACGGGCGAGCACGGGGTCGGCCAGGGCAAGATGGCCTATCTCGCGGCCGAGCACGGCGAACCGGCGCTCGACGCGATGCGTGCGATCAAGCGCGCGCTCGATCCGGACGGCATCATGAACCCCGGCAAGATCGTGGGCTCCGACGCGCTTTAGCGGTGGCCTCACGTGCGGGCGCGGCAGATCGCCGCGCCGAGTTCGAGGGGGGCTGCCATCCGCGCGCTTGTCGTGACCGGGCTGTTTGGCCTGGAATGAGCAAGATGCAGGTGCCCCGATGTTTTCAATACTTGCGTCCGGCGATACCGCGACGCGCCTCTTTAGCGAGCCTCAACGACCGTCCTTGCCGTGGCACCGGTTGAGAGAATTTTCACAATCGCGTGCGCAAGGTCGTTCAAGGGAGCCCCCTTCAAACTCGACATAGATTCGCCGTCAACGCTGACCACACAAGGGCTTACCACTCCTTGTCGGTGAGAGTGGAGTGACGATGCGCGCAGGCGTACGCGGCTCTGGTCTCGGCCTTGGTGCCATGGCCCAGCGGCGCGATTTGTGCTCAAATGAGCAGCAATGTGTTTCCGGGCTCGCGCTATGCCCGGCACGAGGCGCGTCTTGAAAAATAGGATTTGGTGACCGCGTGCAAACGACACTGCTCGGTCTTGCGATCGCATTGATCCTGGCGCTGGTGGCGGCGCTGGTAGGGCCGCACTTTGTCGACTGGAGCCGCTATCGCGCGGAGTTCGAGACCCAGGCGAGCCGCATGACCGGCCTGACCGTCCTGGTGAATGGTCCAGTGGATGCGCGGCTGTTGCCGACCCCCACCCTGACGTTCGGGCGGATCGAGATTGCCCGGCGTGGCGACTCGCGCGCGCTGCGCGCGCGCAGTGTCAGCCTGGAGTTTTCCCTCGGCGCGCTGATGCGCGGTGAATGGCGCGCGAGCGAAGTGCGGATCGACGGCGCCGAATTGGCGGCCGGGCTCGACGCCACCGGGCGCTTGGATTGGCCGGCACCCGCTTTCGGAGCCGAGCTTGAGAGCCTGTCGATCGAGCGGCTTTACATCGTGGACAGCCGCGTGCTCCTGGCCGACGCGGCGAGCGGCTCGCATGTGCTCTTGGAAAAGCTGGATTTCCGAGGGGAATTGCGGTCGCGGCTCGGTCCGATCAAGGGCGAGGGCACTTTCGACGTGGCCGGCCACCACTATCCGTTCCGGATCGCGGCCAGCCGTGCCGGCGACACCGGGATGCGTGTGCGGCTCAATGTCGAACCGGTCGATCGCCCCCTGATCGCGGATGCGGATGCGCTGATCGTGATCGAGCGCGGCGTTCCCAGCTACGAGGGCACTCTCCAGTTGACGCGGCCGGTTGGGAACACTCCAGACGGTATTATTCAACCGTGGCGGGTCAGCAGCCGCGTGCGCGGCGACAGCATCGCGGCGGTGCTTGAGCAGATCGAATTCCAATACGGGCCGGACGAGCGAGCGATCAAGCTGCGCGGCGACGCCAATGTGGCCTTCGGGCGCGATCCGCAACTGGTGATCGGTCTGGCGTCGACCCAGATCGACCTCGACCGGCTGCTTGGCTTGCCCGAGGAGATGCGCAAGCGGCCACTGCTCGCGATCAAGACCTTTGCGGACTATTTCGGCGGCGCGCAGCGTCCACCGATTCCAGTCCGGCTTGGACTCAGCATCGAGAACGTGACTCTGGCCGGCGCTCTGCTGCAGCGGGTCAGCGGCGAGGTGGTGGCCGACGCCGACAACTGGAACCTGGACGTGCTCGATTTCCGCGCGCCCGGTGCCACTCAGGTGGGACTGAGCGGGCGTCTCAACATCACGTCCCGGGGTGTCGCCTTTGACGGGCGGGCCAAGGTCGAGGCGCGCGATCCGCGGGCGCTTGCCGCTTGGCTGACCGACCGAGCGGACGCCCAGACCATCACGGCTGGGGCGTTTCGCGCCGAGGGGGACGTGAAGCTTGCCAGCGACCATGTGTCGATCGACGGTCTCACTGCTGAGATCGACCGCATGACCATGGAAGGACGCGTTGCCTATTCGTGGGGCAATGGCGAGAAGCCGCCACGGATCGACGCCAATCTGAGCGCGCCGGACATCGATTTCGACCGCGCCTATGCGCTGGCGCAGGGCGTGTTGGCGGGCACGCCTTTTGAATGGCCGCGCGAGGGCGCCGTGTCGCTCAAGGTCGGCCGCGCCGCGGTGGCCGGCGTCGAGGCCCGCCGGGCCGACATCGACGTGCAATTTGAGCGCGGCGGGCTTGATATCAAACGGCTGGTGATCGGAGATTTCGGTGGCGCGGCACTGTCGATCAAGGGGCGTATCGACAGCCGGGCCCAGGCCCCGCGTGGTGGCCTCACCCTAGACCTTGACGCCCGTGCGCTCGACGGCATCGCGACCTTGATCGAAAAGGTCGCGCCACAGGCAGCAGTTGAATTCCGCCGGCGGGCGTCGCGCTTCGTGCCGGCCAAGGTGCAAGCCTCGCTGACGGTCGGCTCCGACGTCCCACGCCAGGCGGCCGCAGCGGCCTTGAAGATCGACGGCAACGCGGGCGCGTTCAAGATCAGCCTGCAGGGGCAGACCGACAGCGCCGAGGCGTTCACGCTCGAAACGTTGTCACGGCTGGGTGCCAGCAGGTTCAAGCTGTCCGGCCGGCTCGATGCCGGCGACGGCAGCGCCCTGGTCGAGCTTCTGGGCCTCGACGCCTTGGTCGCGGTCGACAAGCGAGCAGGGCGGCTCGATCTCACGGCAAGCGGGGCGATCAACGGCGAGCTGGCGGTGGACGGTCAGCTTGTTGCCGGCGGGCTTGATGTGTCCACCAAAGGCTCCGCGCGATTTGCGGATGGTCCGACCGCCGCCGTCGCGATCAAGGTTGCGAACGCCAATGTGCGCAGCCCACGTCCTGTTGCTTCCGGTCGTCCGGCGGAGACGCTCCCGCTCGCTCTGACCGCCAAACTTGCATTTGCTGGCGGCGCCATCGATCTCACGGATCTGGTCGGCAGGGCCGCAGGCGCTGAAATCGCCGGTCGACTCAAGATCGGCCTGCAGCCACTGACTGCGACCGGCGACATCGAGCTTGGCGAGATCAATCTGCCGGTCGTGATCGCCGCCGCCATCGGGAGCCCGCCACCAGGGGGAACTGCAGCGTGGCCGGCCGAGCCGTTCGAGCGGGGATTGCTTGGCCAGATTGGCGGCGGGCGCATCGTGGTGAAGTCGGCGCACGTTGCCTTGGCGCCACGTCTCGCGGCGAAGAATGTGCGCGGCATCGCTCAGCTCGATCAGTCCGGGTTTGCGATCAAAGAGATCGACGGCGCGCTGGCGGGTGGCCGCATTGCGGGCGAATTCGCGCTCTGGCGCGGCGCCGACGGTGTCAGCACGCGCAGCCGCTTGCAGGTGACTGGCGCCGACATCGCCGAGCTTGTTCGCGGCGGTCCTCCGCCGCTGTCGGGACGTCTCACCGGCGATGTCGAGGTTGAGGGGACCGGACGCAGCCCAGTCGCCCTGATCGGATCACTCAAGGGTGCCGGCACGTTCTCGCTGCAGGACGGCGGCGTGCAGCGGCTCGACCCGACAGCCTTCGAGACCGTGATCCGCAGCGTCGACCAAGGTCTGCAGCTCGACGCCGCGCGAATCCGGGATCGGATGGAGCAGGCGCTGGCGGCCGGCGTGTTGACGGTCACGCGCGCCGAGGGCGAATTCACGGTCTCTGCCGGGCAGGCGCGTGCCGCGAACGTGAAGGTCAGCGCTCAGGGCGCGGATCTTGGCGTGAGTGGAAGCGCGCTATTGGCGGAGGATTCGATCGACGCGAGGCTGACGTTGGCTGGTCCGCCACGGACGGATGCACCCGCAGGCGTTCGTCCGGAAATCATCATCACGCTCAAGGGCGCAACCGATGCGCCCAAGCGCGCGCTCGATGCGACCGCGTTTTCCAATTGGCTCGCGTTGCGCGCTGTCGAGCAGCAGAGCAAACGCATCGATGCGCTGGAGGCGGCGCGCGAAGCGCAACGAGATCAAGCGCCGAAAGATCCTGTTGGAGCAACGCCGTCGCGGGTAGCACCTACACCGTCGACCGCGCCATCTTCGACTACGCCACCAACCGCCACACCGCCGGCTACGCAAGCGGCTCGTCCTCGTCCGACGAACCAGCCATCGCCTCCTGCCGCCGGTGCTCCTGCCGCCGGCTCCACCCGACCCCAGCAGCCGCTGGATCTGCGGCCGCCGGCGTCGTCGAGTGGCAGTTCTCTTTTGGAGAACTTGCTGGGCCGATAGCTTAGGAGGCCGGCCGAGCCGCCATGATCTCGCGCGTTGCGGGGCGTTCGCTCCGCTCGTCGCCGATCATGCTGCGATAGTGATCGAGAACAAACAATCGGATCGCCGACGACAAGTTACCATGTCGGCGGTCCGAGTCGATCGCAGCAACGAGCTCTGACAAAGTCATGTCGCGCCCGCCCGCGATTTCTTTAAGTCCCTTCCAGAACGCGTCTTCCAAACTCACGCTGGTCTTGTGACCGGCAATGACGATGGAGCGTTTGACAACCGGCGATTTCATCGATCGTCTCCCGTTATCCGGTGTTGCTCGAGTTCCCGACGGGCTTTCGTCTCGTACGCGGACACGAGTCCCCGTTCAGCCTTGCCGCGTCCATGACGAACGCGGTTTTCAGCTGCTCGCTGCGCATCGAGCTTGCGCTCGCGGCGCTTGCGCGCACTTCGAAAGTTGACGATGTCGCCCATCCCCTACACTCGACGGTACCGGGTTTGTGATAGTTCCAGGTCCCGCGATGCCTATGTGCTTCGTCGGTAAATGCGCCCTTAGCGTGGCAACGGAGTAATTCGACGGTCGGGCAGGTATGCGAATGTGAGTGGGCGGCCTCGGAGCGGATGGTAGGCCGACGGAACCTCGGCAGTGTTGCAGGAGGTTAATACCATCCGCGATCGGTTGTATGGTAACATGGTCGGTGAAATAGGCTGTCTTTCTAAGTATTATGAATTAATCATTTCTCGTCGTTATGACCGTAGAGATAAAAGCTCCCGTCTGTGGATTTGAAAAATTTCTTACGGCCAATGCAACCCTAAATGAAAAACGTCATGACAATTCGCCGCAGCGACGCATGGTTAAAGGCGGAATCAGGGCGATTCAGGGGGTGAGTCGCCCCCACACGGCCTCTCAGCGTCGTCCCGGCCGAGTCATTTTGTCGGGACGGACCAGCCGATCGAACTCTGCGGCGGAGACGTAGCCGAGCCGGATTGCTTCCTCGCGCAGCGTGGTTCCATTGGCGTGCGCCGCCTTGGCGATCGCCGCGGCGCGCTCGTAGCCGATCGCGGGGGCGAGCGCGGTGACCAGCATGAGCGAGCGCTCCATCAGGTCGCGGATGCGGCCTTCGTCGGCGCGGATGCTGGCGACACAGTGCTCGCTGAACGATAACGCCGCATCGGCGAGGAGCCGGATCGATTGCAATGTCGCGTGGGCGATGACCGGCTTGTAAGCGTTGAGCTCGAAATGCCCTTGGCTCGCAGCGAGGCTCAGCGTGGTGTGGTTGCCGAACACCTGGCAGCAGACCATGGTGAGCGCTTCACTCTGGGTCGGGTTGACCTTGCCGGGCATGATCGAGGAGCCGGGCTCATTCTCCGGCAGGATCAGTTCGCCGATGCCCGAGCGCGGACCCGAGCCGAGCAGCCGGATGTCGTTGGCGATCTTGAACAGCGCGGTCGCTACCGAGGTAAGGGCGCCGTGCAGGAAAACGAACGCATCATGGGCGGCGAGCGCCTCGAACTTGTTCGGCGCGGATGTGAAGGGCAGACCGGTCATCGCCGCAATGGTCTTGGCAACGAGCCTGCCGAAGCGCGGGTCGGCATTGAGTCCGGTGCCGACCGCGGTGCCGCCCTGCGCCAGCGGATAAAGATCCTTGAGCGCGGCGCGCACACGCTCGCGCCCATGCTTGACCTGTGCGGCGTAGCCGGAAAATTCCTGGCCGAGCGTGAGCGGCGTGGCGTCCTGAGTGTGGGTGCGGCCGATCTTGACGATGCGAGCGAACTCTTTCGATTTCTTTTCGATCGCTGTCTGCAGGTTGGTGAGGGCGGGGACCAGCCGGCGGGTGACCTCCTGCACGGTCGCCACGTGCATCGCGGTCGGCACGCAGTCGTTCGACGACTGGCTCATGTTGACGTGATCATTCGGATGCACCGGCGACTTCGCGCCCGGCTCGCCGCCCAGCAGCATGTTGGCACGCGCCGCAATCACTTCGTTGACGTTCATGTTGCTTTGCGTGCCGGAGCCGGTCTGCCACACCGGGAGCGGGAAGTGATCGTCGAGCTTGCCGTCGATCACCTCCTGTGCGGCACTGGCGATTGCGCCCGCGCGCCGCGCGTCGAGCGATCCGATCTTTTGGTTGGTCTCGGCGGCCGCGCGCTTGACCATGCCGAGCGCGTGGATGATCGGCAGCGGCATCCGCTCTTCGCCAATGTGAAAGTTGCGGCGGGCACGCTCCGTTTGGGCGCCCCATAGCCGGTCGGCTGGCACCTCGATCGGCCCGAAGGTGTCGGTCTCGGTACGGGTCTTGGTCATGGATCGGCGCTCGAGGCTGAGCGCGAGCATACTAATACGAACTTCGGAATCGGGACACTAGTGCCCCGTTTCCGAAGCTCGTGATACATCGCAGCAACCTCTGACACGAACTTCGGAAACCAAGGGGCACTAGCAACTCTATGATTCTAGTGCCGCTTTTTCGATTTGAAGTTCCTGGCAGAGTTTGCTGCAGGTGGTGCAGGAACTTCAAATCGGCGGCACTAGGCGCGCTTCATTTCTTGCGGAATCGGTCGAAGCGCACGACCTCGCCACCACCGGTTGGCGTGTGCGGTCCGTCATCGGGTGGCGCTTCGGCCGCCGGGTTCCCCGCCTGTGGCACGGCAACGATCGTCGGCATCGTGCGCGCCGGCTTTGGCTCGGCCGCCGGCCGCGGATCGGAGGCTGGTGCGGTGGCTGCGGCAGTCGGTTCCGTAGCCGCGACCGGTTCAGCGAGCGGCTCGAATTTGAAGCCGAACGGCACCGACGGATCGACGAATTCCTTGATTGAGGCGAACGTCACGACCAGCCGCTCCGGGATGCCGCCAAACGACATCCCGACCTCGAAGCCGGTCTCGCTCACGAGCAGATCCCAGAACTGGTGCTGGAGGACGATCGTCATCATCTCGGGAAACTGGGCCAGCAGGCGCGACGGGACGCGCACGCCGTCCGCCCGCGTCTCGAACGTGATGTAGAAGTGGTGGTCGCCAGGCAGGCCGTTCTTGGCGGCATCCTTGAGGACCGTATGCACGACCCCGCGCAGCGCCTGCTGGGCGAGAATGTCGTAGCGGATATGATCAACGGCCATGGACAGCTTCTCTGGATCGCGTCTCTCGCCCGACTCAAGAATGAGCCTTCAGAATGCTAGCGCAAGTCGAGGCGGCAGCGATACCGGCCGGAACCCCGCGCCGGATCCCGTTTTGGGGGGGCTCTGCCCCCCGCCAGCCCGCTCTTTGCGCGTGTTGGCGTTGTTCCAAGTGTTTTCGCGCCAGTTGCTCTTGCGCCAGTTGCTGTTGCGCCCGCAGAAGGAAGTGGAGGCTTCTGTTGCCAGGTGCCTCCGAACCCCGCCTGCCGGAGCTTAACCCGTCAGGGCTTTAAGTTCGGTCTTCCAAACTGCGTTACGCAGCCTGGGCAACCGGAGCATAGTTGTCGTTTGCAACTATGGAATTGGCCCGATAACGGCGGAACCATGCCGAGCAAAAGCTCGCCCTTTACGCCCTCGTCGATCCTATTTCGCCCCCACCGATGCAGCCGCTGTCGTTTTGGTCTTGCGTCGTCAGTCTCGCAGGCCCGCTGCATTGGTGGAGGCGCCGGGTACTGCCCCCGGGTCCGATGGGTTTATTACGACGGCCATTTATCGCCATAGCCGGCTTGCGCCGGCCCCCCGAATATAGGTGCTGAGGGTTGACAAAGAAAGACCGGACCGGCGGCCTCTGGCCCGCGGCTCCTGACCGGGGAAGGGCCCTTAAAGGGGGGGGCGCTCCCAGGGGATAGGGAGGGTCCATTCCGACAATTCATTTGGTCCGCGGTTGCGTGCCGGATAAGTCTCGCGCCATGCCTGATGTTGCACCCCCTCGGCCCACGCCGACGCTGCTCCAGCTGCTCGTCGCGTTCACGATGATCGCCATCTTCGGCTTCGGCGGGGTCCTGTACTGGTCCCGCCGCATGATGGTCGAGGAGCGCAAGTGGATGTCGGCCGAGGAGTTCAACGAGGCCTACGCGCTCTGCAATTTTCTGCCCGGTCCCAACATCGTCAATTTCGCGGTCGTGTTCGGGCGCCAGATCGGGGGCACGGTGGGCGCGTTCCTGGCGCTGCTCGGATTGCTCGGGCCGCCCTTCGCGTTGGTCACCTTCTTCGGTCTGCTTTACGCGCACTACGGCAACATCGCGGTGCTGCAGCGCATGTTCGTGGGCGTCGCCGCGGCTGCGGCCGGCCTCACCATCAGTACATCGCTGAAGATGTGGCAGCCACTGCTGCGCGAACGGCCGGGCATACCGCATCTGGTCGCGCTCGCGACGCTGGCCGGCGTTGGCGTTTTGCGCTGGCCGATTTACTGGGTGCTGGGCGTGCTCTTGCCGCTGAGCATCGGCTTGGCATGGTGGATGCGACGATGAACGACAACACCAGCGTCCTGCTCACGCTCGCAGGCAATTTCGCGCTGATGTCGCTGTTCGCGATGGGCGGCGCCAACGCGGCCTTTCCCGAAATGTATCGGCTCGCGGTCGATGTCATGCACTGGATGAGCGATCGACAGTTCGCGGACCTCTACGCGATTGCGCAGGTGACGCCCGGGCCGAACGTGATCGTGGTGACGCTGATCGGCTACCACGTGGCGGGTCTCGCCGGAGCGCTGGTCGCGACGCTCGCGATGTGCGGGCCGACCTGCGTGTTCGCCTTTTACGTCGGGCGGGTCTGGGATCGCTTCAAGGAGGCGCGCTGGCGACTGATCATTCAGGCCGCCCTGGTCCCGATCTCCCTTGGCCTTTTGGGCGCCAGCACGCTCGTGATCGCGCGTGTGGCCGGGCAGTCCTGGCAGACCGTGGCGCTGATGCTGGTGACCGCGGTGGTCACCTATCGGTTGCGATTGAACCCGCTCTGGGTCTTTGCCGTGGCCGCTCTGCTTGGCTTGGCCGGGGCGGTATAGTCCGGGTCGGGAACTGGTGGTTGCACGGCTGAAGACCGAGCCCGGCGCGGGATTATAAAGTTGTCGCAGTTGCTTCCCGTGGCCTATGGGAATGTGCTAACCACAGCCGGTGTAGCCCCGGCGTGGGAGCGCCGGGTGTATGCTACTGCGGGAATTTGAGGGGAGCTTGAGATTATGGCTGAGGACGTCCAACCGTCCCGGAACGCGCCGCATGTGGACGAGCCGCCAACAGATCGGCTCAGAGGCGGACTCATCATCACGGTGGTGTCGGTTCTGCTGGTCTTGGCAACGTTCTACATATCGAGCCCGACCGTGCCGCGGGTGATGGCCATTCTGGTTGCCGTGGTTGGCGTGGGAATCATTGCGGGCCTGGTGCCGGTGCGCGGGCCGCAGGACTTCTACGGCGGGCTTGCGCTGGTCCTGCTCGGCATCTTTGCCATCATCGCGTCTGCTGAATTGCCCGGCCAGCGCGGGTTTGCATTCGGGCCGGGCACGGCGCCGCGGCTGTTCGCTATTATTCTTGCCGGTCTCGGGGCGGCGATCACGCTGGTGGGAATGTTCTCAGACGGCCCCCGCATCGAGAAATACAAGATCCGCGGACCCGCATTGGTCATCTTTGCCATTTCGCTCTTTGCCGCGCTCATCCGTCCGTTCGGGCTCGTCATCGCCACCTACCTTGCGTTCATCGTGTCGATCACGGGATCGAAGGAGATGCGATGGATTGAAAGTCTGATCGCCGCGGCGGCGATGACCGTGGGCTGCGTGCTGCTGTTCGTCTACCTGCTGAACCTGCCGTTCCAGCTCTGGCCCCAGGCGAACGCGCCGCAGCTTCTGCTCAATCAATTCGCGGACCTGTTCAAGAACGTGTTCCTGCTCCTGCAGAAGCTCGTTCCCGGTCTGAAGTGATGCATCTCGGTTGAGGTTGCCATGTCCGAGCTCCTTTCCAATCTAGCGCTGGGCTTCGGGGTGGCGTTCTCCCCGATGAACATCCTGTTCTGCCTGCTTGGCGCGCTGGTCGGCACGCTGGTCGGGGTGCTGCCCGGTATCGGAACCGTCGCGACGATTGCGATGCTGTTGCCGATCACATTCGGCCTGCCGCCGGTGGGCGCGCTGATCATGCTCGCCGGCATCTACTACGGCGCGCAGTATGGCGGCTCGACCACCTCGGTGCTGGTCAATATCCCGGGCGAGGCGACCTCGGTCGTCACCTGCCTCGACGGCCACCAGATGGCGCGGCAGGGCCGCGCCGGAGCAGCGCTTGCGATCGCCGCCATTGGCTCGTTCTTCGCCGGCTGCGTGGCGACAGTGCTGGTCGCGGCGCTGGGCGCGCCGCTCACGAGCCTCGCGCTGCTGTTCGGTCCGGCTGAATACTTCTCGCTGATGGTGCTGGGTCTCATCTTCGCGGTCGTGCTGGCAAAGGGATCGGTGGTCAAGGCGATCGCCATGGTGATGACCGGCCTCTTGATGTCGATGGTGGGCTCGGACCTTGAGACCGGCGCCGGCCGCATGACCTTCGACATTGCCGAGCTCGCGGACGGCATCGGGTTCACCAACATCGCCATGGGCGTGTTCGGATTTGCCGAGATCATTCGCAACCTCGAGCTGCCGTCCGAGAGCCGGGACATCGTCAGCTCGAAGGTCACCGGGCTGATGCCGACCCGCAAGGACCTGATCGATTCATCGGGCGCGATCGCGCGCGGCACGGTGCTCGGATCGTTGCTCGGCATTCTGCCGGGCGGCGGCGCGGTGATCGCGTCGTTTGCCGCCTACACCTTCGAGAAGCGCATCTCGCGCGATCCATCGCGGTTCGGCAAGGGCGCGATCGAGGGTGTCGCCGCGCCCGAAAGCGCCAACAACGCAGCCGCTCAGACCGCGTTCATTCCGCTGCTCACGCTGGGCATTCCGCCGAACGCCGTGATGGCGCTGATGGTCGGCGCCATGACCATTCACGGCATCGTGCCGGGCCCGCAGGTCATGACCAAGCAGCCTGAGCTGTTCTGGGGCATGATCGCCTCGATGTGGCTCGGCAACCTGATGCTGGTCATCATCAATCTGCCGCTGGTGGGCGTGTGGGTCACGCTCCTGCGCGTGCCTTACCGGCTGTTGTTCCCCTCGATCATCGTGTTCTGCTGCATCGGCATCTATTCGATCAACAACTCTCCGACCGACGTGATGATCTCGGCCATGTATGGCGTGGTCGGCTATTGGCTGATCAAGCATGACTTCGAGGCGGCGCCGATGTTGCTCGGCTTCGTGCTGGGTCCGCTCATGGAGGAGAACCTGCGCCGCGCCATGCTGATCGCGCGCGGCGACGCCACCGTGTTCTTCACGCGGCCGATCTCGGGAGGGTTGCTCGCCGTCTCGATCTTGCTGCTGATCCTGGCGCTGCTGCCGATGATCCGGAAGCGACGCGAGGAGGTGTTCGTCGAGTGACGCGGCGCCGCGGCTCTGCCGCGGCAATGCGCCCGTCTCCTAGGGCTGGATCGATCGCCGTTGCGGGAGTAGAATTCTACTCTTGCGGCTAATGGACCGGAAGACAACCGGCCACCAAGGAGGCGTCTCATGCTCAGGCAGTTGGCCAATACGTTGGTCAGGAAGAACTTGTTGGCTGGGAAGTCGGCCAGCCGCTCGGTCACCTTGTTGGCCTCGGTCACCTTGTTGGCTTCGATCGTTTTGTTGGCTTCGATTGTTGCGTTGGGGCTGGCTGCCACCTCCGCGTTGGCGCAGTCCGACTACCCGCGCCGCCCGATCACGCTGATCGTGCCGTTCGCTGCCGGCGGGCCCACCGACGTGATCGCTCGCATCGCGGGCGAGCACATGTCGCGGACGCTCGGCCAGCAGATCGTCATCGAGAACGTCTTGGGTGCCGGCGGCACGACTGCCTCGACGCGCGCCATGCGCGCCAACCCCGACGGCTACAGCATCATCATGGGGCACATGGGCACCCATGCCGCCTCGGTCGCGCTCTATCCGAACCTCGCCTACAAGCCGGACGTCGACTTCGCCCCGATCGGGCTCGTCGCCGGCACGCCGGTCCTGATCCTCGCGCGCAAGGATTTTCCGCCGAAGGACCTCAAGGAATTCGTTCCCTATGTGAAGGCGAATGTCGACAAGCTGAACATGGCGCATGCCGGCGTCGGCTCGGTGTCGTTCACGACCTGCCTGCTGCTCAATCACATCCTGAACGTGAAGCCGACCTCGATCCCGTACAACGGGACCGGTCCGGCGCTGACCGCCCTGATCGCCGGACAGGTCGACTACATGTGCGACCAGATCGTCAACGTGGTGCAACAGATCAACGCCGGCCAGATCAAGGCCTATGCGATCGGCACGCCCGCCCGCAGTCCGGTGCTGCCCGACGTTCCCACCGCCAAGGAGGCCGGCCTGCCGGAATTCGAGGCACAGGCCTGGAACGCGCTGTTTGCTCCCAAGGAGACGCCCAAGCCGATCCTCGACAAGCTGAGCGCCGCGCTCGACAAGGCGCTCGATGACGAGGGCACGCGCAAGCGCATGCTCGATCTCGGCAGCGTGCTGCCCGACAAGACCGGACGCAGCCAGCAGGCCCTGCAAGGCCTGGTGAAAAGCGAGATCGCGCGCTGGACGCCGATCATCCAGGCGGCCGGCCCGCTCAACTGAGCTTGCCCTCGCGCCTTCGGGGAGGGCGCGCGCGGCGCTATTGCAACCGCCACCAGCGGCGGCAGTAGGGCTATGCCTGGGACGGGTCCCGGCGATAGCATAACTGAGCCAATAACGACTGGGCCAACGTGCGGCCCGCCACAGGGGGATGTGAGATGTCCAAGACCGGTCCCGCGGCTACCTTCACGCTGATCGCAATCGTCCTTGCTGGCGCGCTTGTCATCCAGTCGTCGCAGCCGGCGCAGGCGCAACGCAAGTCGATCCGCTGGGCGGTCGCCAGCGTCGACACCTACGGCTACAAGGTTGCCGCCTCGGTCACGAAGATCATCGAGGAAGCGCTCGGCGGCGAGTACACGGTCACGGTCAATCCCTATCCGTCAACGACGGCGGCCATGAAGGCGACCATGGAGGGCGACGGCGAGATCGGCTACACCGCCGACGTCGGCATGACGGAGTACGTGGCCGGCGAAGGCGCGTTCCGGAACTACAAGCCGACCAAGGGCACGCTGGTGCACACCTGGTACGCCTATCCGATGGAGACCTTTATCGCCGTGCACGCGCCGAAGGCTGCGCAGTTCAAGTGCTGGAAGGATTTCAGCGGCAAGCCGGTGTTCTACTCGCCGGCCGGTTTCATGAACTGGCTGAACGTCAGGCGCGCCTACAAGATCCTCGGCTACGATTTCCGGCACGTCCAGATCGACCCGAAAACCCAGTCGGATGCATTGCAGTCCGGGACGATCGTCGGCGCGGTCGCCTACACGACCGCTGGGGCATCGCTGGTACCTTACTGGAAAGAGACCGAAATTCGCATGGACGTCACCGTGGTCAATCCCTGTGCGGATGAGGTGGCGAAGCTCAAGGCGAGCGGTCTGTCGGTTGCGACCGTCGATCCGAAGAATGCCTTCAGCAAAGCGGTCGGCGTCCAGCAGATTCAGGGCGTGCCGGTCCTGTTTGCGTATAACGCGCGGCCTGATCTGCCGGAAGACGTTGTCTACAAAATGCTGGTCGCGTTCGAGAAGAACAAGGACCGGCTCGCCTCGACCGATGCGGGTTTTGCGCCGCTGGCGCAGAATTTTGTGCAACTGCAGGTCGATGGCATCAATGCCAATCCCGACGTCGCCGTGCATGCCGGCCTGGCCAAGTTCCTCAAGGAACGCAGCGCCTGGGATGCCAGATGGAAGGTGGCCGCCGGCAGCTGACCCGTGGCCGGCATGATCATCGAGCCGATCAAACGCGCCGCGACGATCGGCAACCTGATCCTTGTCTTCTCGCTGATCCAGTTCGGCTGGCTGGTCTGGTATTTCTTCACGGGCTATGGCGGTCCGCAGGAGCTGGTGGCGCGCGTGATGTCGATCGCGCTGATCCTGCAGATCCTGTTCATGTACCAGCAAGGCGGCCTCTATCCCCGCTTGCCGCCGCGCGCCAACGACTTGCTCGTCGCGCTTTATATCGGCATCTGCCTTTATGCGTTCGTGCATTTCCTGCGCGAATACGAGGACATCGCGATCTGGCGGCAGGGCTCCTACACCACCCAGGACTTCGTTGTCGGCCTGCTGGTGTTCCTCTTGGTGATGGAGCTGTCGCGGCTCGCTCATCCGGTCTTGTTCTGGATCAATCTCGTTCTGATCCTTTACACGCTCTGGGGCTACCTCAGCCCGATCGACTTCTTCTGGCATCCCGGCACGAGCTTCTATCGCGTGATCACCTCGAGCACGGTCGAGCTGTCGACCGGCGTCTACGGTCTCTACGGGCAGCTTGCGCTCACGCTGATCGCGGCCTTCCTGCTGCTGGCGGCGGTGGCGCAGGGCTTCGGCGCCCAGAGCGCGATGATCAACGTGATGCGGCTCATCGCCGGCCGCTCGCGCCAGATGGTGCCGCAGACCGCCGTGCTCGGCTCGCTCGCGGTCGGCATGGTCAGCGGCAGCGGATCCGCCAACGCGGCGGTGGTCGGCAGCATCACCATCCCGCTGATGATGCGCTACGGCGTGCCGGCGACCTTCGCGGCGGCGGTCGAGACTGCGGCCTCGATGGGCGGTCTCATCATGCCGCCGATGATGGGCGTGGGCGCCTTTCTGATGGCGGATTTTCTCGGCGTACCCTATTTCGAGGTCGTCGCCCGCGGCCTCGCGCTTGCCATCGTCTACTATGTGTCGATCGCGCTTGCGGTCTATCTCTTGTGCGTGCGGCTGTTGCCGCGCGATGCCGTCGCGGTGCCGAATGTGCCGCTCTACGACCGCCTCAAGACCGCGATCTTCTTCGCCGGCGTCCTGTTCCTGGTCTACCTCATGGGCTTTGTCGGCATGGGCGAGCTGCGCGCCGCGCTCTACACCGCGGTCCTCATGCTTGCGCTTCTGCTTGCGACGTTTCTGGTGTTCAAGCACGCGCGCCGGGATCCCGAGATCCAGAGCGAGACCGTGTTGGGCAATCTCCGGGTCGCGATCGAGACCCACGCCGAGATGACGTCCTACCTGGCGCTTCTGCTGGCCACGTTGGGAATCATGATCGGGCTGTTCACGGTCACCGGCTTCATCAACCGGATGGGTGGGATGCTGCTTGATCTCGGCGCCTGGAACGTCACCGCCATGGTGTTCATGGCGTGGATCTTCGGCTGGCTTGCCGGCGCCGGGCTGCCGCCGACCGCCACCTACATCATCGGCGCGGTGGTGATCGTGCGACCGCTGCAGGAGCTCGGGATCAACCCCTGGGTTGCCCACTTCTTCGTGTTCCTGCTCTCGGTCTGGGGCGAGCTGTCGCCGCCGACATCGCTGACCGCCGCGGTGTCCGCCCGCATCGCCAATGCGTCGTTCCTGCGCACCATGTATGAGGCGCTCAAGATCTGCGCGCCCATCACCTTCATGACGTTCGCGATCTTCGCCCGCTCCGAAATGGTGATCAGCCCGGGCTTCGCCCAGATCGTGGCGACGGCCTTGGTGCTGGTCGGCACCTGTGGCGTGACGGTGGCTATGTTCGGCCGGTTCGTCGCGCGGCCGGCAGCCGACATTCCGCTGCGCTGTGGCCTGGCAGCCCTGTCCTTTGTGGTCATGCTGCATCCGAGCCAGACTGTGGCGTTGATTGTGGCCGCGGCGACCCTGCCGTTCGCGCTGGTCGGGATCTGGCGACACCGGGCGATGGCGCCCCCCGAGATCGTCACCCTGCCAGAGCCCGCCCTGGAGCCCGTCCTGGCGCCGGCAGGCGACCTTTCCAAGCTCGTGGCCGAGGCGCGGCGGGAACTGTGACCGGGCGGTTTTCGCTAGGTCTGTGGCAAGCCGGTTCATGAATGGTCGGGAGGGCGCTAAACTCCCTCCGACTCACCCCCGACTCAATGGACCGCGCGAGCCCCGAGGATGCACCAGTATCACGAGCTGATGGAGCGGATTCTCGCCGACGGCGCGGAAAAGCACGACCGCACCGGCACCGGCACGCTGTCGGTGTTTGGCCATCAGATGCGCTTCGATCTGGCTGACGGCTTTCCGCTGACCACGACCAAGAAGCTGCACACCAAGTCGATCATCTATGAGCTGCTCTGGTTCCTGGCCGGCGACACCAACGTCAGGTATCTCAACGATCACGGCGTCACGATCTGGGACGAATGGGCGGACGAGCGCGGCGATCTCGGGCCGGTCTACGGCCATCAGTGGCGCTCATGGCCCAAGCCCGACGGCGGCGCGATCGACCAGATTGCGAATGTGGTCGCCATGATCCGCCGCAACCCGGATTCGCGCCGGCTGATCGTCACCGCCTGGAACCCGGCGGACGTGGACAAGATGGCGCTGCCGCCGTGCCATTGCCTGTTCCAGTTCTATGTCGCCAAGGGCAGGCTCTCCTGCCAGCTCTACCAGCGCTCGGCCGACGTCTTTCTCGGCGTGCCGTTCAACATCGCGTCCTATGCGCTGCTCACCATGATGGTGGCGCAGGTGACCGGCTATGAGCCGGGCGAGTTCGTGCACACGCTGGGTGACGCGCACCTCTATCTCAATCACCTGGACCAGGCACGGCTGCAGCTCGCGCGCGTGCCGCGCAAGCTGCCGCGCATGCTGCTCAATCCGGCGGTGACCGACCTGTTCGCGTTTCGCTACGAGGACTTCACGCTCGCGAACTACGACCCGCATCCGCACATCAAGGCGCAGGTGGCGGTGTGAGAAATGGCTCCGTTGCCCAGAACCACTCTTCAACGCTTAGCCCTTGCGAAGATGGAAGATGCGCGTCTGCTGTTCGAGAATGGACGATACTCAAACGCATATTATCTCTATGGTTATGCCGTTGAGCTCGGTCTAAAGGCATGCATTGCTCGACAGATCGTTGCTGAAACCATACCGGACAAGGTAATTCTAAATAGGTTCTTGACGCATAGGATCGCCGACCTGGTGGCGCTCGCCGGGCTCGCGTCTGTGCTCCAGGAGCGACGCAAAGATACGGAATTTGACGTGCGATGGGCCGTCATCGCCGAGTGGTCCGAGGAGGCTCGATACGACCTCACTGACGCTGTCGTTACAACTGCGATGCACGATGCTATCGAGCATGCAGAGCATGGGATCATGGCATGGCTGAAACAGTATTGGTAAACTCCGACATTGAGGCTGGCCGGGAGTTGGTGCGCCTTTTGGACGCAGCGGGGTTCCCGGTCACCGCTGCAGCCTGGATTTATTTTCCCGATGTTGAAGAATGGCGCCTTGTGATACGTAGCCCAAAGGCGGCGAAGAACTTGCAAGAAGGGCTTCTTGAATTAGCCCGCGCGATGGACGCCAAGGGTGATCTTCGCAGTCGCCTCAATTTAGCTCGTGTGAAGCTAGTTCCTCCATCTGACCGAATGCTAGAGGCAATGGGAAAGGCAGTGCGGATTTCTGGGTTGAGTACTGTTAGGTTCAGCCGAAATATTGTGAATGGTATCTACATTGACGATGCGCTGATCTATCGGTTGGCTGCCTAATCGCGCGCCTTGCACGTGCCTCCTATCCGACCCAAGGTTTCCATCATCCTCGTCGCCGCTGTCGCCGACAACGGCGTGATCGGGCAGGGCGGCCGTCTGCCGTGGCGGCTCAAGTCCGACATGGCGCATTTCCGCGCTGTGACCATGGGCAAGCCGGTGGTGATGGGGCGCAAGACCTACGCGTCGATCGGGCAGCCGCTCAAGGGCCGTACCAACATCGTGGTCAGCCGCGACCGGACCTTCGCGGCGCCCGGCGTCCTGGTCGCGGCGAGCCTCGCGGCCGCGCTCGACGCGGCGCGGGGCGACGCCTTGCGGCGCGGAACCGGCGCCATCGCGGTGATCGGAGGCGCCGACCTTTACGTCCAGTGTATGGGGCAGGCGGATCAGCTGGTGATCACCCAGGTCCATCTGCGCCCTACCGGCGACACAAAGTTTCCGATCATTGATCCGGCTACCTGGGGCGTGGCGGGGCAGAGCGAGCACGAGGCGGGGCCTGACGACGAGGCCGGCTTCACGGTGCTCGAGTATCGGCGGATCGCAGGTGGAACGGCGCACGCCGATGGTGGTCATTAAGGACAATTGCAAGACGGTGCGCCCCCGCGCCGCAGCATGGCCGGCCGCGTTGTAACCGACTGACGCCTCCCCTATAACCGCAGCCAATCGAGCAAATGCCCGCCATCGGTGCGGCAAGAGCCAGGAGATACCGACAATGCCGTGGAGCAATCAAGGCGGGGGCCCGTGGGGATCGGGCGGTGGTGGCGGTGGCAAGGGTCCGTGGGGCTCGGGGCCGCAGCCATCCGGTGGTGGATCGAGCCCTCCCGATCTTGAGGAGTTGCTGCGGCGCAGCCAGGACAAGCTGCGCACCGTTCTGCCGGGCGGCAATCTGGGCGGCAAAGGTGTGCTGCTCTTGCTGCTTGGCGCCTTGCTGATCTGGGGCATCTCCGGCTTCTATCGCGTCGACACCAACGAATATGGCGTCGTGCTCCGGTTCGGCGCCTTCGACCGCTATGCGGGGCCGGGCCTCAACTATCACCTGCCGTATCCGATCGAGTCGGTGCTCACGCCGCAGGTCACGGTGGTGCGGCAGATCCACATCGGCATGCGCCAGGTCGAGGATCTGCGCCGCGGCACCACCATCCGCGACGTGCCGGAAGAGAGCCTGATGCTGACCGGGGACGAGAACATCGTCGATGTCGACTTCACCGTGTTCTGGCAGGTCCAGCCCGGCAAGGTGAGTGATTTCCTGTTCAACATCCAGCAGGTGGAAGGCACCGTGAAGGCGGTGGCCGAAAGCGCCATGCGGGAGGTTGTCGGCCGCACCGACATCCAGCCGATCCTCACCGGCGCGCGGGCGGGCGTCGAGCTTGAGGTCCAGGAGCTGATGCAGAAGACCCTCGACTACTACGGCGCCGGCGTTCTGATCTCCCAGGTGCAGATGGCGAAGGTTGACCCGCCCCAGCAGGTCATCGATTCGCAGCGCGACGTGCAGGCGGCGCGGGCTGATGCCGACCGTGCGCGGAACGAGGCGCAGACCTATGCCAACCGCGTGGTGCCGGAAGCGCGCGGCAAAGCGGAGAAGGTCAAGCAGGACGCGGAAGCCTACCGCGAGCAAACCGTCGCCGAGGCCAAGGGCGCAGCCTCGCGTTTCACGCAGGTCTACGACGAATATAAGAAGGCGCCCGACGTCACCCGTCAGCGGATCTACCTGGAGACGATGGAGAAGGTGTTCAACGGAACTGAAAAGATCATCATGGATCCGGGCACCTCGGCGGTTCCTTACTTGCCGCTGCCGGAATTGACGCGTCCGGCGCAGCGTCCCGCACAACCCACGCAGCCGGGAGGCACCCGATGAGGCTCAATGTCGTTGGCGGCACCATCGTCGCCCTGGTTCTGGTGGCGCTCGTGGTTGCCTACAGCACCCTGTTCACCGTCTATCAGACGCGACAGGCGCTGGTGGTTCGTCTCGGTGAACCGATCCGAGAGATCACCAAGCCTGGGCTGAACGTCAAGATTCCGCTGATCGACACCGTGATCCACATCGACAAGCGCATCCTCGACATCGAGAGCCCGGCGCAGGAGGTGATTGCCTCCGATCAGAAGCGGCTCGTGGTCGATGCCTTCGCGCGCTACAAGATCATCAAGCCGCTGTTGTTCTATCAGGCGGTCGGGTCGGTCGAAGGCGGCAATGCGCGGCTTCTGACCTTGCTGAACTCGGCGCTGCGGCGTGTGCTCGGCGAGGTGTCGTTGATGCAGGTCGTGCGCGATCAGCGCGAGCAGCTGATGGCCAAAGTGCGCGAGCAGGTCAACGGCGAGGCTCAGGCCTTTGGCATCACCGTTGTCGATGTGCGCATCCGCCGCGCGGATCTGCCCGAGCAGAACAGCCAGGCGATCTATCAGCGCATGCAGACAGAGCGGCAGCAGGAAGCGGCGCAGTTCCGCGCGCAAGGTAGCCAGCGTTCGCAGGAGATCCGGGCCAAGGCTGATCGCGACGTGACCGTGCTGTTGGCCGACGCATTGTCGACGGCGGAGCGGGTTCGCGGCGAGGGTGACGGCGAGCGCAATCGCATCTTCGCCGAGGCCTACGGACGGGACACCGAGTTCTTCGCGTTCTATCGCGCCATGCAAGCCTATGAGCAGGGGCTGCAAAAGGGCGATACGCGGATGCTGCTGCGGCCTGATTCGGAATTCTTCCGATTCTTCGGCGATCCATCGGGCAAGGCCCGTGGCGGGGCGCCGAAGCAGTAGCCCTGCTGCGGCGAGGCGTTGGCGATGCGCGACTTCCTCGTGGCAATCGGGCTGGTGCTTGCCATCGAGGGGCTGATCTTCGCGGCGCTGCCCGGGATAGCCAAGCGGCTGGCCGCCAGCGCATTGGAGGCGCCGGAGGGGATGCTGCGAATCTCGGGCATCCTCAGTGCCTTGCTCGGGGTGCTGGTGATTTGGCTGGTGCGGGGATAGGTTCTGTTCACTGCAATGTGATGGTCCCGATTCCGCCCTATTCCCAGCCGCATTTCGTTGGAGTCGGGTCGAACCCTTGCGTCCATGCCCGGACAGGCGCACTGTCTTGGTATCGACTTCCCTGAGGAGCTTAGAAGTCATGCTCGGCACACTCGTCCGGTATACCCGACAAGTCCGCCGGCCCGCCTTGGCCGCCATTACCGCCATTACAATGTCTGTCCTGATACTTCCGCCGCTCAGCACTTCGGCGAGCGCGCGCGGCCCCGACGGCATCGCCGACGTCGCCGAACGGGTGATCGACGCGGTCGTCAACATCTCGACGTCGCAGAACGTGGCGTCGCGCAATCAGGGCGGCGGCGGTGGCGGCGGTGCGATGCCGAACCTGCCCAACGATCCGCAGCTCGACGAGCTGTTCCGCGACTTCTTCAATCGCCGCGGTCAGCAGGGCGAGAACCAGAATCGCGGCGGCGGCACTCCGCGCCGGGTGAATTCGCTGGGGTCCGGCTTCATCATCGATTCCGCCGGCATCGTGGTCACCAACAACCATGTCATCGCCGACGCCGACGAGATTACCGTCATCCTCAATGACGGCTCGCGCATCAAGGCCGAGCTGATCGGCAAGGATCAGAAGACCGACCTCGCGCTTCTGCGCATCAAGACTGACAAGACGCTCCGGTCCGTCAAGTTCGGAAACTCCGACAGTTTGCGGCTCGGCGAATGGGTCATCGCGATCGGCAATCCGTTCAGCCTCGGTGGCACCGTTACGGCCGGCATCGTGTCGGCGCGCAATCGCGACATCAACTCGGGTCCTTACGACAACTACATCCAGACCGACGCCGCCATCAATCGCGGCAATTCGGGCGGCCCGCTGTTCAATCTCGACGGCGAGGTCGTGGGCGTGAACACCGCCATCATCTCGCCCTCCGGCGGGTCAATCGGCATCGGGTTTGCAGTGCCGTCGAAGACCGCGCTCGCGGTCATCGATCAGCTCAAGAACTTCGGTGAGACCCGGCGCGGCTGGCTTGGCGTTCGCATCCAGCAGGTCACCGACGAGATTGCCGAGAGCCTTGGCATCAAGCCGGCGCGCGGCGCGTTGGTGGCAGGCGTCGACGAGAAGGGGCCGGCGAAGCCCGCCGGCATCGAGCCGGGTGACGTGATCGTCAAGTTCGACGGCCAGGACATCAAGGAGATGCGCGATCTGCCGCGCGCGGTCGCTGATACGCCGGTCGGCAAGGAAGTGCCGGTGCTGGTCATCCGTAAGGGCAAGGAAGAGACCAAGTCCGTCACCCTCGGGCGGCTTGAGGACGGCGAGAAGCAGGCGGCTCTGACGACGCCGAACGCGCCGGAGACCAAGCCGGTCATCAAGAAGACGCTTGGCCTCGAGCTCGCCAACATGAGCGACGACCTGCGCAAGAAGTACAAGATCAAGGACACGGTGAAGGGCATCGTCATCCTCGGCATCGACGCGGGCTCGTCCGCCGCCGACAAGCGGCTTAATGCCGGCGACACCATCGTTGAGATCGCGCAGGAAGCGGTGGCGAGCGCCGACGACTTCCAGGCCAAGATCGACAAGCTCAAGAAGGACGGCCGCCGATCCGCGCTGCTTCTGGTCGCGAGCGCGGAAGGCGAGCTGCGTTTCGTCGCGCTGGCGCTGCAGTAGCGCGCCCGCTCGATAGTCTCAGTCGCGTGTTGTGGCGCCCCCGTGGGGCGCCACAATGCTTTTGAGCTTGTGGGAGTCGGAGCGGCCTTTGGTGGCGTCAGCAACTCTTGCTGCGGTGATGGCGAATAACGTGGAGCAATGCGGGTTACGTTTTGGAAAGCCTGCCGGCATGAACACTTGCGGATGCGGAGGCTTTACCCTACGTCACTTGCCTTTGATCATTGCAGCAGCGTTGCATGTCCGATCCCGGTGCACCCGAGAAGCTCAAGGTCTTCATCTCCTACTCGCGCCGCGACGCGGCCGAGTTCGCGGACGAGCTGGTGGCGGGGCTGGAGCTTGCCGGCTTTGCGCCGTTCCTCGATCGCCATGACATCGCCGCCGGCGAGGACTGGGAGGCGCGGCTCGGCGGTCTGATCGCGCAGTCCGACACGGTCGTGTTCGTGGTCTCGCCGGAATCGGTGAAGTCGCAGCGCTGCGTGTGGGAGGTCGACCGCACGCTCGGCCTGTCGAAACGGCTCATTCCGGTGATCCACAAACCGGTGCCGGACGCTGACATCCCGCCGCAATTGAGCCGCCTGCAGTTCGTGCGTTTCGATACTGGCCGCGGCCTGGCGCGCTCACTCGCCGAGCTGGCCGAAGCGCTGCGGCTCGATCTCGACTGGATCCGAGAGCACACCCGGTTGGGCGAGCTCGCGGCGCGCTGGCAGGCGCGCGGCAGGCCTGAATCGCTGCTCCTGCGCGGCGACGATCTCGACGCCGTCAAGGCGTGGGCGGCGCGGCGCAAGGCCGGCGCACCCGAGATCACCGAGGCGCAGCGTGCGTTCCTGCTCGCGAGCGATGAGGCCGAAAGCGCAAGATTGGGCCAGGAGCGCGCGCAGCTCGAAGCGATGCGCCTCGCACAGGTTGCGACCGCGCGCCACCAGAAGCGAGCGGCGCGGCTTCTGTGGGGCGTGGCCGCGCTGGTGCTGGCCGTGCTCGGCTATGTCACCTGGCAGAGCTACGACGTGTCCCGTCGCGAGGTGGCGGTGTTCAGCAGCCTTGCGGCGCAGGCCATGAACGACGGGCACTTCGACCGCGCCATGCGCTACGCGCTGCAGGCTTATCCGGCCCGCGGAAGCCTGCCGTGGCTGACGCCATTCTCGACCGAGCTCGAAGGCAAGCTCGCGGGCGGCGCGCAGTCGACCAGGTTGCGCCGGCTGCTCGAGGGGCATACCCAGAAAGTCAACGTGGTCGCATATGGTCCGGACGGAATGCGCATCTTGACCGCATCCGATGACGGCACGGCGCGCATCTGGGACGCCGAGAGCGGCATCGAGGTCGCGGTCTTGCATGCGAAAGCCGGCAAGATCAGGAGTGCAGACTTCACACCGGACGGCCTGCGCGTAGCGGTCGCGGTTGACGACGGCACGGCGCGCATCTGGGACATTGCCAGCGGCCGCGAGCTGGTCGTTCTGAGAGGTCATAAGGACTTCGTGGATAGCGTCGCATTCGACCGCGAAGGCCGTCGGGTGGTGACAGCATCATTCGACAACACCGCCCGCATCTGGGACGCGGACAGCGGGAAGGAACTCGCCGTGCTGGAAGGTCACACCTTTGTGGTCAATGGCGCGGCTTTCAGCGCGTCCGGGCTGCGCGTCGTGACCTCATCATGGGACAGCACCGCCCGAGTCTGGGACGCCGGCGACGGCAGGGAGATCGCTGTCTTAAAAGGACACGTCGAGTGGGTCATCAGCGCGACGTTCGACCGCGACGGCAAGCGGGTGCTGACTGGGGGTAATGATGGAACGGCCCGCATCTGGGACGCCGAGAGCGGTCGGGAGATCGCCCTGCTGAATGGGCACATGTCGCGGCTGTTGGGAGCGACATTTGACCCTGAGGACAAGAGAGTGGTGACCGCATCGTTCGATGGAACCGCTCGCATCTGGGACGCTGACAGCGGCCGAGAGCTCGCGGTCCTGAAGGCCCCGGCCGAGGCGGGCATGCAGACGGCCGTGTTCGACTCCGAGGGCAAGCGGGTGGTGACCGCATCCACCGACAATACGGTCCGCATCTGGGATGCCGCGAGCGGCAAGCCGAGCGCTATCCTCAAGGGGCATACCGGCGCGGTGCTCGCCGCTGCATTCTCGCCAAGCGGCAGAGAGGTCGTCAGTGCCTCTGCCGACAACACGGCGCGCATCTGGGAGGCCGGGGACGGCGCGGCGCGAACCGTGTTCACGGGTCACGCCAACGGGCTTTATCGCGCGGCGTTCAGCCCGGACGGCCAACGGGTGGTGACGGCATCATTCGACGAGGGCGCGCGCATCTGGGAAGCCCATAATGGCCGCGAGATCACAAGGCTCGATGGACACGCGGGGTGGGTGCTGAGCGCACGGTTCGATCTTCTCGGCAAGCGCGTGGTGACGGCGTCCGCCGACGGGACGGCGCGCATCTGGAACGCCGAAAACGGCCAGGAGGTTTTGATCCTCAAGGGCCACACCGATCGGGTCGAGAGTGCGGCGTTCGACCGCGAAGGTCGGCGCGTCGTGACGGCGGCGTTCGATAGGACAGCGCGCATCTGGAACGCCGAGAGTGGCGAGCTCATCGCCACTGAAACCCACCCTGGCTGGCTGCGGAGCGCGGAGTTTTCTCCCGACGGCCGCCGCGTGGTCACGGCGATTGATGGAGAGACGGCATTCATTTGGGACGCCGCGACGCTCAAGCTCATCGTCGCCCTGCAGGGTCACACCAGCCGGGTAGGGGATGCACAGTTCGACCGGGATGGAAAACGCGTCGTAACGGCATCGTTTGACGGTACCGCTCGGATCTGGAATGCCGAAACCGGGCAGGAACTCACGCGCATGACGGATCATAGCCGCAGGACATTTTACAGCGCGAGTTTCGATTCTGAGGGCCGTCGCGTGGTAACCGCATCGAATGACGGGACGGTGCGCATCTGGGACGCGCCGAGTGGCAAGGAGATCGCCGTCCTGCGAGCGCACGATGAGGTTGCCTATTCCGCGACGTTCAGCCCGGATGGCCGGCGGGTGTTGACGGCATCCAATGACAAGACCGCCCGCATCTTCGACGTCACCTGGGCGACGCGCGTTCGTGGCGAGACCTTGCGCGAGCGCGTATGTGCCGAGAAACTCATCGGCGCGGCGCAGGGGTTCACCGATGCCGAGCTTGAAGATCCGATCCTGCGCGGCATCGACCGGAACGATCCGGTCGCGCGCAATCCTTGCCTGCGGCGCGGGCCATTGTCGCTCGATTACTGGACGCGCGTCCCGGGCGACCTCTGGCGCTCGCTGCACCGGCTTGTCGGCAACGTGTGAGCGATCCGCTCTTGATGCCGTATCGCAGGATCAGGTGCGATCTGCCGGGCCGATGCGGACGCCACGACGCCAGTCCGACGGCGGTACGCCCATCATCTTCTTGAAGGCGCGGCTGAAGGACGCCTCGGATTCGTAGCCGATATCGGCCGCGATAGCTGCGACGGTGGCGGTGCCGCTGCCGAGACGCTCCGATGCGATCTGCATTCGCCACTTCGCCAGATAGTGCATCGGCGGCACGCCCACGAAATCCGTAAAGCGTTTTGCGAACAGCGAGCGCGACTGGCCGGCCTGCGTGGCCAGTTCTTCGATCGTCCAGTCGTGGGCTGGCTTCCCGTGCATCAGTGACAGCGCCTTGCCGACGAATGGATCGCGCAGGCCAGCGAGCCAGCCGGCCTGCTCGGGCGGAAGCGAGTCCAGATGGCGGCGCACCACCTCGATGAACATCAGCTCGCTCAGCTTGGCGAGGATGCTTTCGCTGCCGGCGCCCTTTTGCGCCGATTCCATTACGGCAAAACGGATGAGCTGGCCGAGCCAGCCTGCGTCGCCATTTTTGGGGTCGCCGGCCTTGAGCACGCGCGGCAGGTTCTCGAGCAGCGGATTGAACGGCCGCGCATCGCAGGCGAGGTAGCCGCAAACGAGCTTGGTCGAAGGCGGACCGTCACCGCCATAGCTCAAGACGAACGGCAAGCGCGCGGCAGTGGCCGCATCAAGTGCGGCGGCCGCGGGCGGATCAGAGCGCATGCCGGGGTTGCTGGTCATGACATGGGGATCGCCATGGGGAAAAACGATGACTTCGCCGGCTTCGAGCGCGATCGGTTGCCCGCCGACGAGGCTGCCAAAGCAGCGGCCCATGGTGACCACGTGATAGGCGATCAGGTGATCGGCGCTTGGCAGGATTTTCGGCAGGATGATCTCGCGCGGCGCGGACTCGGCGACCCACGGCTCCGTTGCGGCAACATCGAAGAACACGGCGCCGGTCAAGCGCACTGTCCGCAGCACGTCAGAGAGCGCATCCGCAGCCATTCGGCCTCCGCTGGACTCCCGGCCATGAGATCGGGACGACCTGGGCCTCGCGAATTCTGGACGGCGTGTCAAGCAATTCGGACGCCCGGCCATTTGCATTCGCCGCCGCAAGGCCTAGGACGCCGGCCCTGACGCGCGGCAATGCCGCAGCGCCGAAATCAACGAGGTGAAGCAATGACGACGTACAAAGGCGAGTGTTTTTGCGGAGCGGTCAAGATGGAGGCCGCGGGTGAACCTGAAGGCATGGGCTATTGCCATTGCCGGTCATGCCGGTCGTGGTCCGGCGGCCCGGTCAACGCGTTTTCGCTCTGGAAGCCCGAGGCGGTGCGGGTGACGGCGGGTTCCGAACACGTCGGCACGATCCAGAAGTCGCCCGTCAGCCAGCGGCAATACTGCAAGAAATGCGGCGGTCATTTGATGGTCAATCATCCTCCGCTGGGATTGATCGACGTGTTCGCGGCCACCTTGCCGACGCTGAAGTTCAGTCCGGGCATCCACATCAACTATGCCGAGACCGTTCTGCCGATGCGCGACGGACTCCCGAAGCTGAAGGATTTTCCCGCCGAATTCGGCGGATCGGGCGAACGGATAGCTGAATAGCGTTCGTATGCAATGGGGCCAGGTATGCGGCCAGGCACGGACGCAAAGGTCGATCCTGGCCCCCATTCAATGCAAACTGATCTGGAGCGCGCGATGAGTGATGCCGGCAACGCTATCCCAATTGAAGCGTGGAACACCGTCTTGTTCGAGAAGTTCTGCCGCTTTCGTTATGTCCTGACCGAGGGCCTCTCAGGTCACAGCGATGAGCTGTTCCGGCGCAAGTCCTATCCGGCTGGAGCGCGCGTGCTCGACGTGGGCTGCGGTTTTGGCGACACCACGCAGCGCATCGCCGCGCAGGTGAATTCCGGCGGTGAAGCCGTTGGCATCGATTGCGCACCGAACTTCATCGACATTGCAGCGCGCGAGGCCGGTGAGGCGTCGATCAGGAATGTTTTATTCCTTGTTGCCGATGCGCAATCGGATGATCTTCGCGGCCCTTACGACTTTGTCTTCTCCCGTTTTGGCACAATGTTCTTCAATCTGCCGGGACGCGCGCTGCGCAACATTCGGGGTGCGCTCGCGCCCGGCGGCGAGCTGGCGATGATCGTGTGGCGCCGGCGTGAGGACAATCCGTGGCTCTACGAGGCCGAGCAGTGTGTGAAGCGCATTGTCCCGGTCATCTCACACGACGAGACCGACCTGGTCCACTGCGGCCCGGGCCCGTTCTCGATGGCTGGCCAGGACATGGTGAGCGCCCTGCTGTGGGAGGCCGGATTCGAGCGCATCGCCTTTACGCGCTTTGACACCGACGTGTGCATTGGCCGGACCTTGGACGATGCCGTCGCGTTTGCCTTGGAACTTGGACCGGCAGGAGAGATCATCCGCCTTGCAGGTGACGCCGGCGAAAAGTGCAGGGGACAGGTGATTGCGTCGCTGCGCGAGACGCTATCCGCCTATCAGCGTGCTGACGGCATCTGGGCCCCGTCAAGCACCTGGTTCGTCACCGCTCGCAATAGTGCCGTCAGTCCAGCACGTGATTGACCATGCCGTCGGCGAGCTTGGGCTCGAACCAGGTGGATTTCGGCGGCATGATGCCGCCCGCGTCCGCGACCGCCATCAGGTCGGCCATCTGGGTCGGATGGAGCGCGAAGGCGGCCGCCATTTCGCCCGAGGCGACGCGGCGCTCAAGCTCGCCGAGCCCGCGCCCGCCGCCGACGAAATCGATGCGCTTGTCGGTGCGCGGATCGGTGACGCCGAACAGCGGCTCGATCACGTTGCGGGTGAGCAGCGTGATCGGCAGCCGGCCGATCGGATCGCTCGCCGGAATGAGCTCCGGCCGCAGCGTGAGGCGATACCAGCGGCCCGCCAGAACCAACCCGAATTCGGCGGCGGCCGCGGGGCGGACCGGCTCGGCCGAAGCGGTGACGGCGAACGCTTCCTTGAGTGCGGCGATGAGCGCATCGGGCGTGCGGCCGTTGAGGTCGCGCAGCACGCGGTTGTAGTCGAGGATGGTCATCTCATGGTGCGGAAAGTTGACGGTGAGGAAGTAGTTGTGCGAGCCGCCAGGCCCGCGCGCGGCGGCGATGCGTGCGGCGGCGGCCGAGCGGTGATGGCCGTCCGCGATGTAGAGCGCCGGCAGCGCGTCGAAGGCCCGGGTCAGCGCCATGATCGCCGGCTCGTCGTCGACCACCCACAGCTCGTGGCGCACGCCGTCGTCGGCGGTGACATCGACGGCGGGTGCATCCGTGGCAGCCTGCGCTAAAAGCGCGTCGATCGCGGGCGATGCCGGATAGGCGTTCATCACCGGGCCGGTCTGGGCGTTGACCGCCTCGATCTGACGGACGCGGTCGTCCTCCTTCACCGGCGTGGTCAGCTCATGCTTGCGGATGCGGTTGGTGGCGTAGTCGGCGAGCGAGGCGATGGCGGCAAGTCCCGTCTGGGTGCGGCCCTGCCGGGTCAGCCGGTAGACGTAGTAGCAGGGCTTGGGGTCGCGCATGAGCGCGCCGGTTTTGATCATGCGGTCGAAGTTCTGCGCCGCCTTGGCGTAGACCGCCCGGTCGTAAGGATCGATCGCCGGATCGAGGTCGATCTCGGGCTTGGAGACGTGCAGGAAGCTCCACGGCTTGCCCTGCGCGCGTTCGCGCGCCTCCGCGCTCGAGAGCACGTCATAGGGCGGGGCCAGGATCTCGGCGGCGCGGCCGGTCGCCGGGCGCAGCGCGCGAAAAGGCTTGATCAGCGTCACGGGAGCTCCGATCGGGCTTTTGGAGCGGTGGTTCTAGTCGCCCCAGGGGGCGGGGGCAATGCCGGGGGCGCATGGGGCGTCTGTCGGTTGATTTCCGCCCGCACCGCGGTCTACCTCAGGCCGTGCACACACCCATCCTCCTTGCTGGACCAACCGCGAGCGGCAAGTCGGCGCTGGCGCTCCGGCTCGCGCAGGCACATGGCGGCGTCATCATCAATGCCGACTCGATGCAGGTCTATAGCGATTTGCGCATCATCACGGCGCGGCCGACGCCGGCCGAGGAGGCGATGGTGCCCCACCGCCTCTACGGCCACGTCGATGCGGCGGAGAGCTATTCGGCCGGCCGCTGGTGCGTCGATGTCGCGGCGGTGCTCGCAGAGGCGGCGCGGGTGGGACAAAGGCCAATCATCGTCGGTGGCACCGGGCTCTATTTCAAAGCGCTGACGCAGGGGCTTGCGGCGGTGCCGCCGGTTCCCGCCGAGGTCCGCATGGCGCTGCGCGCAAGACTCAAGACTGAAGGCGTTGCGCCGCTTTACGAGGAGCTGCGAGCGCGCGATCCGGCTGGCGCCGAGCGGCTGATGCCAGGCGACCGGTCGCGCATCACGCGCGCGCTTGAAGTGGTGCTGGCGACCGGGCGCTCGCTCGCCGACTGGCATCGCGACGGCATGAAGCCCGCGCTCGATACTAACCGCACGATCAAGATCTTTCTCAAAGTTGATCGCGCGGAGCTCTATCGCCGGATTAATGCGCGCTTTGACGTGATGCTGGCTTCAGGCGCGCTCGAAGAGGTCCGGGCGCTTGCCGCGCGCGGTCTCGATCCGAGCCTGCCCGCCATGAAGGCGCACGGCGTGCCGTGGCTGATCCGCTATCTCAACGGCGAGATCACGCTCGACGAGGCGGCCGAGGGCGGCAAGCGCGATACCCGCCGCTACACCAAGCGGCAGGGCACATGGTTCCGCCATCAGCTGTCGGACTGGACCTGGGCGGCGCCGGAGGAGGTGGAGGAGATGGTCAAGCAATAACTTAAGGGGGCCCGGCAATCCCGCCAGCTAGTCGATAGCTTCCGCATCTAAGCGTGTTGTTGCAGTGTTCCAAGTCACCTGCTGACGATGCGACAAAGTGATTCCCCCACTCATCCCAGTGCGGTTTAGGGGCTCAGCCCCTTACAAGCTTCTGATATTATTGATAAATACAACAATAGTGTAATTCACTTGACCTGAAACGATGTTTTCTGGGATATGCTTTACCGAAATCGCATTAGGGGATTCTCATGCCAATCGTGCCGGAAATCCAGGATCGACTGACACTGGCGTTCCCGCGTTCGTCTTACGTGCCCCTGTTTCGAGCCGTGCAGGAGGGTAGCTTTCTCGCATCCCACATCTTTGATGGAGAATCATTTCTGAACAACCTGATCGGTCGCGATCTCCACGGCCATATACGGCGCGTGGGGATCGCTTATCAGATCGACCTCTATTGCCAACGCGGTGATCTGCCGTTCGTGACCGAAACGAAGCGGATGCCAAAAGGCCCGCTGCACTGGCTCGAGATAATCTCTACTGGCGCACTGGCACACGTCTGCCGGACAGATGAGCCGTTCGCGTTCCCCGAAGAAGCCGAGAGTCGGCAGGATATTCGACTAGCGCTTCAGCCCGATTTGCTTAGCTGGTCAGCTCTCGAGGCGGACAAATCTCTGGGCAAAATCATCAAAGATATTCCTCAGTTATACGCTTGGCTAACCTTCCGTGTCGGCACAGATGGTCGCGTGAGCCATCTGTGTTGGGGGTCACCAGCAGCAGACGTTGATGGTTGGTTGGCCTACGTCAACGTCGCGGAAGAAATTGCTCGGACGGGTGATGAGATTCCAAGGGTCGATCCTGTGCCCGATCCGAAGGAAAAGTTGCGGCTCAAGGATCACATCGTTGAGCAACTCGAAAAAGAAAAGAAACGGGACGAATGAACGATTCCATTCCGACCAATCGAAGAGGCTTGCCCAAGCCGATTCCGGAGCGCATTCGCGACGCCCGCGAAGCTCGGGGTTATCAGCTTGAACTTTTCGCCGAAGAACTTGGGGTAACAAAGCAAGCAGTTGCGCAGTTTGAAAGTGGAGTTGCGTCACCCAGCGGCGAAACGATGCGGAACATCATCGCGAAAACTGGGCAGCCCCCATCATTCTTTATTACCCCGCGCGAGCGATCTGGAAGCGGGATCGCTCCCTTTTGGCGCGGGCTAAAGCGGATGGAGCAACATCACAGAAGGCGTATTGCACGGCGGCTGGAATGGGTACGCGATATTGTTGGCTACGTGGAACGGTTCATTCACCTCCCCGAGGTGTCGATTCCGCCAATCGACTTCGATCCCATCTCAACGTCAGTTGAGCAGGTAGAGCACGCGGCAGATGTCGTGAGGGTTCACTGGGGACTTGGTCGCGGACCAATCCGTGATCTCTCCGCGATCATGGAGTTACACGGGTTCATTTTGGTTCGGGAAGAAGTGTTCTGTCCCGACATGGATGCAGTCTCATGCTGGCAGGCTGGGCGGCCTTATGTACTTTTTTCGGCTGAGGTAAAAAGCGGCCCCCGCAACATTTGGAATCTGGCGCATGAACTAGCCCATATCTTGCTGCACTCCTCAGTCGAGGTAACGCTGGATAATCTCAACACGATCGAACAGCAAGCTAATCGCTTCGCTGGCGCGTTCTTGTTGCCACAAGAGACTTTCAGCCGAGAGGTTCTGGGGACTTCACTGAGCCATTTTCTCTTTCTTAAAGAGAAATGGGGTGTGGCAATTTCAGCGATGGCCTATCGGTGCAAGGATCTGGGCATCATCAATTCTAACCAGCATAGCTACGTAATGCGCCAACTAAACCTCAAAAAGATTCGCAAACGCGAGCCGCTGGATGATCGCTTCCAAATGCGTGAGCCGAGCATCTTAGGTGAATCCATAAAAATGCTATTGGACAAGGGAGTTCAAACAAGGAACCAAGTCGAAGAAACATTAGCGCTTAATATCGCCGACATCGAAAGCCTGTGCGGGCTTCCGAAGGATTACTTGGGTTCACGGATCGTGCCGTTTCGTCCGCGGTTGCACGAAACCGGCAACTGAAATAAGGCCGGGGCCTGTGCTAACAGGGCCCAATACGAGTGGCGGTTAGAGATCAGACGTAAATCGGGCCAGCGCCGCCAATCGCTATTCAGTCGTACACAGTCTCTACATAGTGCTCGGAATCAACCACAGCCTCGATCACGGTCGGGCCGCTGGCGGCGAGCGCCTGGCGCACCGCGGCTTCGAGCGCGTCGGCATCGCGCACGCCAACCGCGGGCACACCGAAATAATGCGCGGGCGGCTCGCGATAGTCTTCCTCCTGAAGCGCGGTGCCGTAGAGCGGGAACTGGCGGCGGATCTGTTTCACCTTGATGAGCGCGAGCCACTTGTCGTCGAGCACCACGATCGGCAGCGTGAGCCCGAGGCGCTTGGCGACCGCGACTTCGCCGCAGGTCATCTGGAAGCAGCCATCGCCGATCAGGCAGACCACCGGCAGGTCAGGCCGCGCGAGCTTGGCCGCGATTGCGCCCGGCAGACCGAAGCCCATCGACGACCAGCCGTTGGTGATGAGAAAGCTCTTCGGCGCATGCGCCGACCATTGGCTGGCGATCTGGTGGGTGTGGGCGCCGACGTCGAACGACAGGATGCCTGCGCGCGGCAGCGCGCGGCGCACCGCGTCGATCGCGGCATGCGCGGTGAACGATGGCGAAGGCGGTCGCAGCGCAGACTGGAAAGCCTGGCGATGCTCGGCGAGCGCGGCCGCGGTCCAGCTGTTGCGGGTGGCGGTGAGGGCGGCGAGCCGTGCGAGCGACGCGGCGAGATCGCCGGTCGCCTGATGCACGAGCTTGACCGAGGGCGCGATGTCGACGGGCTCGATGTCGACCTGAAGCAGCGGCACGTCATCGATCCAGGCCTCGTACTCGACCTCGATGGTGTCGTAGCCAAGCCCGACGATCAGGTCGGCCGAGCGCAACAGGCGGCGCTGGTGCTGGCGGCAGGCGCGCTCGATCGCGCCAAGCGCCAGCGGGTGATCCTCGTCGATCAGACCCTTGGCCATGGTGGTGGTGGCGAAGGGGAGGCTGTGGCGCTCGATCACCTTCAGCAGCAGCGAGGGATCGGCCAGGCGCATCGCTGATGAGCCGATGACCGCGATCGGGCGCTTGGCCGCCGCGATCAGCTCGCCGGCGCGGGCGATGGCGGTATCGGGCGCGGGCGCGATCGCGGCGCGCGGCGCGGGCGCCGGCACGGCCTCGTTGGCCGGAGCGAGCGCCACGTCCTCGGGCAGGTCGAGGTGCACCGGCCCCATCGGCTCGCTCAGTGCCAACGCAACAGCCTGCGACAGCGTCTCGGCGATCCGTCCCCGCTCGAGCCGCAGCGTCGCCTTGGTGATCGGCCGGAACAGGGCGTGGTGGTCGATCCACATCTGGATGCGACGGCCGAGCTGATCGGTGTTGAGGTTGCAGGTGATTGCGATCATCGGCGAGCGGTCGAGAAAGGCGCAGCCGACGCCGGTCGCGAGATTGGTGGCGCCTGGCCCCAGCGTGGCGATGCACAAGCCCGGCGCGCCGGTCAGGCGGCCGCTGACATCGGCCGCGAAGCCAGCCGAGCCCTCATGGGCGGTGAGCACGAAATCGACCCCGCCCCGGCGCATCGCCTCCATGAGAGGCAGCACGTTGCCGCTCGGGATGCCAAAGCCGCGATGGATTCCGGCCGCTTTCAGGGTCGCGACGATCAAATCGGCGTTGTTCATGAGGTTTTTGCCGGTGGTGGAGAGGATTTTGGCCACCTTATCATGCGATTTGCGCTTGACCGGTGTGGCGGAAGTCACATATAAGGCGCGCAAGGAAATGGCAAATGAAGATCGAAACGCGAAATTTTATTGCGCGACTGGTATCGGTAGGTAGGCGCACCGCCGGGGGTGGCTAGGCCATCCACGAGGAGGCGGTGCGTGGAGGGCCCCCTTGCGGCCCTTTTTGATTCCTGGCGGAACGGAGCGATGAGCAGGCGGAGCAAAGCAATGAGCAAAGAGATGACCGGCGCCGACATGGTGATCGAAGCTTTGGTCGATCAGGGCGTGGAGCACATCTTTGGCTACCCCGGTGGCGCCGTGCTGCCGATCTACGATGCGCTGTTCCAGCAGTCGAACCGTTTGCAGCACGTGCTGGTGCGCCACGAGCAGGGCGCCGTGCACGCCGCCGAGGGCTATGCGCGCTCGACCGGCAAGGTCGGCTGCGTGCTGGTGACGTCGGGGCCGGGCGCGACCAACGCCGTGACCGGGCTGACCGACGCGCTCTGCGACTCGATCCCGATCGTCTGCATCACCGGCCAAGTTCCGACCCATCTGATCGGCAATGACGCCTTCCAGGAGTGCGACACCGTCGGCATCACGCGGCCCTGCACCAAGTACAATTACCTGGTGAAAAGCATCGCGGATCTGCCAGGCGTGCTGCACGAGGCGTTCCACATCGCCAAGAGCGGCCGACCCGGGCCCGTCGTCGTCGATATCCCCAAGGACGTGCAGTTCGCCACCGGGACCTATTCGCGCCCGAAGGAGATCGCGCACAAGGGCTATCGGCCGAAGCTCAAGGGCGACCTCGACAAGATCAAGGCCGCGCTCGAGCTCATGGTTCACGCCAAGCGGCCGCTGTTCTACACCGGCGGCGGGGTCATCAATGCCGGCCCGCGGGCGAGCCTGCTGCTGCGTGAATTGGTGAAGCTCACGGGCTTTCCGATCACCTCGACCCTGATGGGGCTCGGCGCCTTCCAGGCGTCCGATCCGCATTGGCTCGGCATGCTCGGCATGCACGGGACCTGGGAGGCGAACTGGGCGATGCACGACTGCGATGTGATGATCTGCATCGGCGCGCGCTTCGACGATCGCATCACCGGAAGGCTCGACGCGTTCGCGCCCGGCTCGCGCAAGATTCACGTCGACATCGATCCGTCCTCGATCAACAAGAACGTCAAGGTGGACGTGCCGATCGTCGGCGACTGCGCCTATGTGCTCGAGGACATGGTGCGGCTGTGGCGCACCGGCGCGATGGCCGCCGACAAGAAAGCGCTTGCCGGCTGGTGGAAGCAGATCGAGACCTGGCGCGCGCGCAAGTCGCTCGCGTATCGTCAGTCGCAGGACGTCATCAAGCCGCAATACGCGATCGAGCGGCTCTATGAGCTGACCAAGGGCCGCGACGTCTACATCACAACCGAGGTTGGTCAGCACCAGATGTGGGCGGCGCAGTTCTTCAAGTTCGAAGAGCCGAACCGTTGGATGACGTCGGGCGGGCTCGGCACCATGGGTTATGGCCTGCCCGCGGCAGTCGGCGTGCAGCTGGCGCATCCGGATTCGCTCGTCATCGACATCGCGGGCGAGGCCTCGGTGCTCATGACCATGCAGGAAATGTCGACGGCTGCGCAGTACGACCTGCCGATCAAGATCTTCATCCTCAACAACCGCTACATGGGCATGGTGCGGCAGTGGCAGGAGCTGCTCCACGGCGGGCGCTATGCGCACTCCTACAGCGAAGCCTTGCCCGATTTCGTGAAGCTCGCGGACGCCTATCATGCGGTGGGGATCCGCTGCGACAAGCCGGGTGAGCTCGATGCCGCGATCAAGGAGATGATCAAGGTAAAGAAGCCGGTGATCTTCGACTGCGTGGTCGATCCGAACGAGAACTGCTTCCCGATGATCCCGTCCGGCCGCGCCCACAATGAGATGCTCCTGGGCGACGCCGCCGAAAAGATCGACGAGGCGGTGACCAAGGAAGGCAAGGTGATGGTGTGAGCGAGCTCATCTCCAAGCTTGCGACCTATCTGTCGCCGGCGACGCTTCAGTTCGATCTGGCCGCCGCGCTGGTCGCGCTGGTCGCGCTCATCTTCTCGGCTGTCACCTTCTACCAGCAGCGCCGGATCAGCATCGAGACGTTGCGGATCCAGCGCGACAACGACATCATCGGGTGGATGAACCAGACGATCGACGTGCTGGTCGGGATCGAGTTCTTTCTGCGCGACAGCAGCCGTCCGGCTCAGCTGCTGCAGTTTGCGACCAGGCGCGACGACTACCTGGCGCGCCTGTCCGCCGCGATCGACAAGGGGCGCCTCTATTTCCCGAGCTTCTCGCTCGATGTCATTGCGCCGGAACAGGCGCCGGCGCGCGACCACGAGCGCGACATTCTCAACAAGCTGGTGCGGGTTTATGACCTGGTCCGGCTGCTGGAGCCGCAGAACTCCGCTGCCATCGAGGCGGCGAGGCTTCGCCTGCTGCTGGAGAAGCGAGCCTTCATGGCGGACGCGCGCGCCGAGGTGCAGCCGCAGCGCCGCCGCGACTTTTTCAATTGATCCGTCAACCAGGGACCAGGCCCGTGACCGCCACCACTCACTATCCCGCCGCGCCGATGTCGCAGACCATCGAGACCCACACGCTCGCAGTCATCGTCGACAACGAGCCGGGCGTGCTCGCGCGCGTGATCGGGCTGTTCTCCGGCCGCGGCTACAACATCGACTCGCTCACGGTGTCCGAGACCGAGCACGAGAAGCATCTCTCGCGCATCACCGTCGTCACGCGCGGCACCCCGATGGTGATCGAGCAGATCAAGAACCAGCTTGAGCGGCTCGTCCCGGTCCATCGCGTGGTCGACATGACGCTCGCGGGGCCCGCGATCCAGCGCGAGCTCGCCATGGTCAAGGTGCGCGGCAAGGGCGAGAACCGGGTCGAGGCGCTGCGCCTTGCCGATGCGTTCCGCGCCCGCGTCATCGACGCCGGCACCGAGAGCTTCGTGTTCGAGATCACCGGCGCGTCGGAGAAGATCGAGAGCTTCATCGCGCTGATGCTGCCGATCGGCTTGGTCGAGGTCTCGCGCACCGGCGTGGTCGCGATCCAGCGCGGGCCGGAGGGGAT
>DAIUEP010000009.1:0-28187 GCA_036845065.1 Xanthobacteraceae bacterium
ACGATCTCGGCAACCTGGCGCAGCGCTCGCTCACCATGGTGGCGCGGCAGCTCGGCGGCGCGTTGCGCGCGCCCGGCGCCTTCAGCGAGGCCGACCAGACTATCCTGGCGGCGGCCGACGCGATGGTTGGCAAGGCGCGCGACGCCATGAAGACGCAGCAGCTCCACCAGGTGCTCAACACGGCCTGGGCGGTGGTGGCGGACGCCAACCGCTATTTCGCCGGCGAAGCGCCCTGGGCGCTCGCTAAGACCGATCCGGCGCGGCAAGGCACGGTGCTCTATGTCACGGCGGAAGTGATCCGGCAGGTTTCCATCCTGGCGCAGCCGTTCATGCCGGTGTCGGCCGGCAGGCTGCTCGACCTGTTGGCGATCCCGGCCACCGAGCGGGATTTCTCCGCGCTCGGTGCTGGCCATCGGATCGCGCACGGCGTTGCGCTCCCGGCACCCGCGCCGGTGTTCCCGCGCTACGTCGACAGCGCCACTGCGCAGGCCTGAGCATGCTGGTCGACAGCCATTGCCATCTCGATTTTCCCGATTTCGGCGGCGAGCTCGATGCCGTCGTCGGTCGGGCGCGCGCGGCCGGGGTAGGGCGCATCGTTTCAATTTCGACGCGGATGCAGCGCCGCGCGGAGCTTCTCGCCATTGCGGAGCGCTTTCCCGACGTCTTCTGCTCGATCGGCACGCATCCGCATCACGCCCACGAGGAGCTCGATATCAGCGTCGAGCAGATTGTGCGCTTTACCGATCATCCCAAGACCGTCGCCATCGGCGAAGCCGGCCTCGACTATCACTATGACTATAGTCCGCGCGAGGCCCAGGAGAGGGGGTTCCGCAACCACATCGCCGCCGCGCGCGAGACCGGATTGCCGCTGGTCATCCACTCCCGCAATGCGGACGACGACATGGCGAACATCCTGGAAGAGGAAATGGGGAAGGGGGCCTTCCCGGCGGTTCTGCATTGCTTCACCGGCGGACGCGACCTCGCCGAGCGCGCGATCGCGCTCGGACTTTCCATCTCGTTCACCGGCATCGTCACCTTCAAGAAATCCGACGAGCTGCGCGCGATCGCGGCGGCGCTGCCGGCTGACCGCATCCTGGTCGAGACCGACTCGCCTTATCTTGCGCCCGGCCGCTACCGCGGCAAGCGCAACGAGCCGGCTTACGTGGCCGAGACCGCCAAGACGCTCGCCGAGATCCGTGGCGTCACGTCGGACGAGATCGCTCGGCAGACGACGGACAACTTCTTCCGGCTGTTCAACAAGACCCCTCGCCCGGCTCCGAACGCCGCCGACATTAACTCTTCCACGCCATCCTGACGCTGGCATGCCGATCAAATTCACTATTCTCGGCTGCGGCTCCTCCGGCGGCGTCCCGCGACCGGCGCTTGGCTGGGGCGATTGCAATCCGAATAATCCCAAGAACCGTCGGCGCCGAACCTCGCTCCTGGTTGAACGGCACCACAGCGCGGGCGTTACGCGTGTCCTGGTCGACACGTCGCCCGATCTGCGCGAGCAACTGCTCGCGGCCGAGGTCGATTGGCTCGAGGCCGTGCTGTATACGCACGAGCACGCCGACCACACCCACGGCATCGACGACCTGCGCGGCCTGTTCATTCACCGCCGCAAGCGCGTCCCGATCTACGTTGATGAGCGCACCTCGCGCTCGCTGCACAAGCGCTTCGGCTACTGCTTTGCGGCCCCGGCTGGCAGCGAGTATCCGCCAATCGCTCGCGAGCACCGCATGGCGGCCGGCGAGCCGGTGATCGTCGAAGGGGCAGGGGGCGTCATCACCGCCCTCCCCATCCTGCAGGACCATGGCGACATCACCTCGCTGGGCTTTCGATTTGGCCGCCTCGCCTATTCCTGCGACCTGATCAGCCTGCCGCCGGACAGCCAGGCGGCGCTCTCAGGGCTCGACGTCTGGATCGTCGACGCCTTGCGCTACAAGCCGCATCCGACGCACCTGTGCGTCGACCAGACGCTCGCGCTGATCGAGCAGCTCAAGCCCCGGCGCGCGATCCTGACCAATCTGCATACGGACCTCGACTACGATGAGCTGCGGGCGCGGCTGCCGGCGCATGTGGAGCCGGCTTACGATGGCCTGAGCGTCGAGCTGCCGGATGATGAGGCGGCTGGCTGAGCCCAAGCGCAACGTTCTAAGTGCGCCCGAGCGCAAGGGGCCTGAGCGCTAGCCGGCCTCCCAATTGGCGGGCGGTGAGGCCCCGCGCGGCGCGATTCTCCGTCGGATTTTGCTACGGAACTGGCGGTATAACGGCCCTATGTCTAGATATTCCATAATATACCTTATGCGAATCATCACTCCAAAGGCTGGTTCCGAGCCGGAACCTTGCTCCGCTTCCGAACGTTGTGAGGACGGCACTTTGGGTGTGCTCCGATGAGCACGCGAGAAAGAAGCATGAGGTCCCCCGTGAAGACGAAACTGGCCAGGCTTGAGACCGACAGAGTTGCGCCACCGCTGCGAACCCCTACCGACCTGTCCGGCGAAGCGGTTCGGGAGGTCTCAGAGGCGCTGAACGGGCTCCTGGCCGATACGTTCGCGATCTACGTCAAGACCAAGAACTTTCATTGGCACGTCAGCGGTCCGCATTTCCGCAGCTACCACCTGCTCCTCGACGAGCAAGCCGCCAGCATCGAGGACAGCATCGACGTTCTGGCCGAGCGCGTTCGCAAGATCGGTGGCACGACCATTCGATCGATCGGGCAGATCGCGGGGCTGCAGCGGATCAAGGACAACGACGAGCATTTTGTGTCGGCGGCGGACATGCTGGAAGAGCTGATGGACGACAACAAGGGCATGATCGAGAACATGCGGAAGGCGCACGAGGTCGCGGATTCGAATGATGACGTCGCCACGGCGAGCCTGCTGGAGAATTTCATTGATCAGGCAGAGAAGCGGTGCTGGTTCTTGTTTGAAGCCACCCGTGGCGACGAGGCGAGGTGAGGGAATAAGTCGAGGGTGGAAGCCCCCTCCCCACCTCTGCGGACCCCGCTGTCGCGGGCTTGATCCGGCTGATAAGGTAAGGCCATCTCTAGGGAGTGGTCTTGTAAGGGAGGAACGGCGATGAGTTGGCGAGGAGCGATCTTGGCCGCGGCGGTTTTTGCTGCGCCCGGCTACGTCAGTGCGCAGGAGCTCGATTACGGGGTGTTCAAAGCCAGCGTCGAGCCGATTTTCATTACCAAGCGCGAGGGCTACAGCCGATGCGTGGTGTGCCACGCGGGCGCGAACAATGCGCTTCGCTTGGAGCGGCCGGGACCGAACGGGTTCACAGAGGAGCAGTCTCGCAAGAATTTCGAGACCGTGTCCCGCCTGGTAGTGCCCGGGAAACCGGACGACAGCCGTCTGTTGATGTATCCGCTGGTGCCGGAGGAAGGCGGCGCGGCGTACCATTCCGGCGGCCGGCAATGGCCCACGAAAAAGGATCCAAACTGGCAGACCATCGCGCGCTGGATCAACGGGCAGAAATAGCGCGGTCGCCAGATTCTACGGCTGAGCGGTGCTTGAAATAAAGCGAGGAGAGGGAGCGAGCCCCCTCTCCTCTTTTTGTGCCTTGATGCTGGCAGATCAGATCAGGGCGCCACCAGCGTGCCGATCCGCTTGGGCGCCTGCCCGACCGGGATGACGGCCATCTCCTTCATCGCCACCATGTCGATCGCGGAGACCGAATTGTGCGCGGCGTTGGAGATGTAGATCTGCTTGCTGTCGGGTGTGAACGTGACCCAGTTCGGCACCGCCGCCATTGGGTCGCGGCCGGGGACCTTGATCTGGGGCAGCCCGACGCGGCCGATCGGCTTGAGATCGGGCAGCGAATAGGCAATCACGGCGTTGGCGAGGATGCTGGTCACCCACAGCGTCTTGTTGTCGGGCGAGACGCCGATGCCGTGGGAGGGTGAATCCATCCGATGATGGATGACCTCGACGCCGCCGTCCTTGGGCAACTCGATGGTGTTGACCACCTTGCGCGAGGCAAAATCAAGGACCGCGAAGCCGTTGAGATCGGAGAGCTGGATGTAGACGTTTCTGGTCGAGCCGTCCGGATTGGTGTCGATGGTCATGGGACGGACGCCCTTGCCGATATTGAGGTCCCAGGCCACTTCTTCCTTGGCGAGGTCGACAACGGTGAACATGCTGGTCCGGGTCGAGCCCATGATCGCGTATTTGCTGTCGGGCGTGACATAGGTGTTGTGCAGCCGGCCCTTCACCAGGACGCTGACTTTGCGCTCGAGCTTGACCGGATCGATGATGTCGAGCGCGCCCGGGTCCTGCGCGATGGCGACGACGATCCGCCCGTCCTTGGCGACCGCGATGTTGTTCGGACGGCCACTGAGGGTGACCTTCTTGATGAGCTTGCCGGTCTTCTGCTCGAACACGTCGACCGTATGGTCGGCCTCGTTGCTGGCGTAGACCCGCGTGCCGTCGGGCGAAAAGGCCACACCGTGGGCGCCCTCGATGCCCTTGATGATGGACTCGACCTTGTTGGTCGAGGGATCGACGACATGCATGTTGTCGCCACCGCTGTTGGTAACGTAGACACGCACATTGGCAGCCGACGCTGGCTGTCCGGCAACGGCAAGCATCATGCCGATGCCGGCCGCGGAGGCTAGAAGAGCTCGAGTCATGGTGGTCATGGCGTTCTCCCTACGGCCTTGATTGAATCGGAGTGTAGCTGTCCGGACGACCCGAGTTCAATCCGGGTTCGGCAGAATTCGTGCGACTTATGGGCTTACCGGCGGCTACGGCGGCACTAAACGCTAAATCCCGGGTAATTCAGGACATTCTCTTCCATGAAAGCCTCCCGCGACATCTTGCGACTGATCGAGATCATGGCGGCGCTGCGCACGCCCGGCTCCGGCTGTCCCTGGGACCTGGAGCAGGATTTCGCGACGATCGCGCCCTATACGCTCGAAGAGGCTTATGAGGTGGCCGACGCGATCGCGCGCGGCGACCTTGTCGACCTGCGCGAGGAGCTGGGCGATCTCCTGCTGCAGGTGGCGTTTCATGCGCGCATGGCGCAGGAGCAAGGCGCGTTCGATTTTGGCGACGTCGTGCAGGCGATCACCGAGAAGCTGTTGCGGCGCCATCCGCATGTATTCGGCGATGCGCGCGGGCTCTCCGCCGATGAGGTCAAGTCGCTCTGGGACCGCATCAAGAGCGAGGAGAAGGCGATGAAGCCGGCCGCGGCGCCGGCCGGAGCGCTGGCGGGCGTACCGGTCGGGCTCCCTGCCCTCACGCGCGCGCTCAAGCTGCAGCAGAAGGCCGGCAAGGTCGGCTTCGACTGGAACGATCCGATGGCGGTGCTGGCGAAGATCCGCGAGGAGGCGGACGAGATCGAGGCTGCGATCCGGTCAGGTGAGCGCAGCCAGGCAGCGGAGGAAGCGGGCGATCTTCTGTTCGCGGTGGTCAACCTCGCGCGCCATCTCGATGCCGATCCGGAATCTGTGCTGCGCGGGACCAATCAGAAGTTCGAGCGCCGCTTTGCCTCCATCGAGCGGGCGCTGGCGGCGCGCGGCAAGACGCCCAGCGAGTCCACGCTCGCCGAGATGGACGCGCTGTGGGACGAGGCCAAGGCTGCGGAAAAGTAGCCGCTACTGAAGCCCGGCCGCGCGCAGGTACTGCAGGTCGACGAAGCGCTCGGGCGGCGGCAGCGGCGCCTTGAGCACGCCGGCCTCGCCCATGAACTGGATCGCGGTCGCGAATCCCTTGAGGTCGATCTCGCCCTGCCGTGGCAGCACGTTGCGCTCCGGCTCGAAATAGAGCGACAGCGAGAGCCGGGCATTGGCCTCCGCGAGCCCGGTCGTTTCGACGATCGTGCGCACGACGTCGTTGCGCCGCGACGGATCGCGGATGAAGCGGAACGCCGCCCCTAGCCCGCGCACGAAGCGCCCGACCGCATCCTTGTTGGCTTCCGCCCACGACTTGCGCGCCGCCGTCACCGTATAGACGAAATCCGGGACTGCTTCGGTCGAGAGGCCAAGCAGTCGGTAGCCTTGCCGCATGGCGACGAAATCCTGCGGCTGGCCGAGCGGAACGGCGTAGCAATCGCCAGCGGTGAGACAGGCGAGGCGATCGGGCGTTCCGTCCACGAACTTGGTGCGATAGTCGTCGCGCTGCAGCCCGTGCATGGCCATGAGCTTGCGGATGGAGATTGTGATCGAGCCGGTCTCGGCCGCGAAGCCGAGGAGCTTGCCCTTGAGGTCGGCGTAGGTCTTGATCTCGGGCTTGGCAATCAGGCTGTAGATCGGATTGTTGAATTCGGCTGCGATGGCCACTGCGTCGGAGCCCTTCATCGCGGCCTGGATCATGAACGCGGTCGCCACGTGGCTCATGTCGGCGGTATCGTCGTGGAGCGCTTCGACCAGCTTCTCGCCGCCGCCCGTGATGGGGACGACAACGAAGTTGAGCCCTTCGCGGGCGAAGAACTTTTCCCGCTCGGCGACCAAAAGCGGGAGCGCGAAGATGCTGCGCAGCGCGGAGAACGCCTGGCCATAGCGGATCGTGACGTTCTGCGCCGCGGCTTCGCCGGCAGCGCAAAGGCCGAGCGCTGCGGCTACCGCCATCAAACGAAGCAAACGCGTGATGCCCATGGGATGCTGTCCTCCCTGCCTTTGGCGTTCATTGGCGCTTATCAGCGCTCATTCAGGCGACAAATCTGGCCCGGACGGTGGCAGCTTTGGTTTTGTCCGCCCGCACCGTCATGGCGACGCTGCCGTCGTCCCGGACCGCCTTGGCCAGGACTTCGGTGTTCCGATGGAGCCAGCTTATGCCGGCGCCGTCGGCGCCGTCGAGGACGAGATCGAGCACGATCCGGGTCGACGCGATGCGTTCCTCGATCGCGCTCATGAGCCGATCGAGCCCCTCTCCGGTGAGGGCTGACACCGGGATGGCGGGCCTGCCCGCGCGCTCAGCCAGGTTGGCGAGCCGCTCGCGCGCAGCCGCGTCGAGGCGATCGATCTTGTTCCAGACCTCGATGAGCTGCTGGCCCGGCTCGATGCCGAGCTGGCGCAGCACGGTCTCGACGTCCTGCGATTGCGCCTCGCTGTCCTCGTGCGAGACGTCGCGCACGTGCAGGATCACGTCGGCGGCGACCACCTCTTCGAGCGTTGCGCGAAATGCGGCCACCAGCGTGGTCGGGAGGTCGGAGATAAAGCCGACAGTGTCGGAGAGAATGATCTTGGCGCCGTGCGGCAGATCGAGCGCGCGCATGGTCGGGTCGAGCGTCGCGAACAGCATGTCGGCGGACAGCACGCGCGCACGGGTGAGCTTGTTGAACAACGTCGACTTGCCGGCGTTGGTGTAGCCGACCAATGCAACGATCGGGTACGGCACGCGCTTGCGGCTGTCGCGGTGGAGCTGGCGCGTGCGCTTGACCTTCTCGAGGTCATCCTCGATGCGGGCGATACGCTCCTCGATCAGCCGACGATCGGTTTCGAGCTGGCTCTCGCCCGGGCCGCCGAGGAAGCCGAAGCCGCCGCGCTGACGCTCAAGGTGGGTCCATGAGCGCACGAGCCGGCTCTTCTGATAGGTGAGATGCGCGTGCTCGACCTGCAGCGAACCTTCGCGCGTGTGTGCGCGCCGCCCGAAAATCTCGAGGATCAATCCAGTGCGGTCGACGACCTTGGCGCTCCAGGCCTTTTCCAGATTGCGCTGCTGGACCGGCGACAGCGCGCAGTCCATCACGACGATGCCGATCTCGTCGGACTTGATGAGGCCGGCAAGCTCTTCGACCTTGCCCTTGCCGAGGTAGGTCGCCGGACGAATGTCGGCGATTGGTACGATGCCGGCCTCCACCACGGACAGATCGATCGCGCGCGCCAGCCCGATCGCCTCGTCAAGCTTGGCCTCCGGCGAGCGCGCTACAACATGCGCCGGCATTCCCGTGCCGGCGGGCGTTCGTACGCGCCGATAGGGTTCCACCACGATCGTGCGTGCGCCGCCCCCGCTCTCTCCGAGCAGGGGGCGGTCGCTACGCTGATCAAAACGACGGGGTTCCAATTACGGTTTGTCCCCTGCCGGCGGTTCTTCAGCCCCTTCGAACAGCTGGATCGGATGACCCGGCATGATCGTCGAGATCGCATGCTTGTAAACGAGTTGCGAATGTCCGTCGCGACGTAGCAGGACACAGAAATTATCGAACCAAGTCACGACGCCCTGCAGCTTGACTCCATTGACAAGGAAGATCGTGAGCGGAGTCTTGCTCTTTCGAACATGATTCAGGAAGGTGTCTTGAAGGTTTTGTGAGCGGTCAGCCGCCATTGTGTTTGTTCCGTTTTTTATCGCGGGCCCCTTCCCGCGAGCTTTTGGCCAAGTCGCTTGCGCACCGGGTTGTGGGTCAGTCCGTCCTTCAGGCTTGGTGAGCAAGGACCTGGATGGGTGATATTACAGGGCACCCTAAGGGTCGGTGCAAGCAGAAGTTGGAGGCAGGCGCTGATCTCAGGTCATGCAACCTCACTCCCACTCCGCGTACCTGTGGAAATCATGCCGCAGGGCTGTAGCGACCGGGCCGGGCTTGGCGTCACCCACAGGGCGGCCGTCGATGCGCACGACCGGCATCACAATCTGGCTTGCGGCGGTTACGAAGGCTTCGCGGGCGGCGTAGGCTTCAGCCACGGTGAATGGGCGTTCTTCGAATATAAGCCCCTGGGCTTTGATGGCGTCGATCAGCACGCTTCTGGTGATGCCTCGTAATATTCCGTTATCAGCTGGGCGAGTAACCACCTTTCCTTCGTGAGTGACAATCCAAGCATTGGTCGATGACCCCTCCGTCACCCAGCCATCCCGGTCCACGAACCAAGCCTCCCGCGCTCCTTGCGTGCGGGCGGACTGCTTGGCGAGCACGTTGGGCAGCAAAGCGATCGTTTTGATATCAACACGTGCCCATCGGCCATCAGGGACGGTGATGACAGTGATCCCCTCGGCCGCTAGTCGCTCGTTGCCTGCGGGATCGAGGCTGCGCGCGGTGACGACGATGCTCGGCGGCGTTCCGGCTGGCGGAAATGCATGGTCTCGGCGCGCGACCCCACGGGTGATCTGCACGTAGACGATACCGTTGCGGACGCGATTGCGGCGGATGGTTTCGCGCATCACGACTGCCAAGGCCGCCGGCGCGAGCGGCAACGCGATCTGCAACTCGCGAAGGGATCGCCGCAAGCGCTCGACGTGACGGCGCTCGTCGACCATGTGCCCGTCCCTGACTTCACACAACTCGTAGACGCCATCGGCGAATTGATAGCCACGATCCTCGATGTTGACCGAGGCGTCGCGGCGCGGCCGGTATCGGCCGTTGACATAGGCAATGCGGGACAAGGACAGCTCCGATCGAGAGAAATTGGGGGCCGGATGCGGCCGTGCATACCAGCTTTTCCGCAACAAGCGAACGGGGGGGCTCGGCAAGCTCATTTCATGGTGGAGCCGCAAACGTTCCGTCTTGTTGCCGGGATGCTGCCGCTCTTATGATATCGCCTTCCTACGCTGCGGCATGGCCGCTTGCGATTGCGGCCGACCAGGACTGCCGACCAAGACTGCCGAACCAACTCAAGAGGGGCTGTTTCATGACAAATACGGCAATGTCTGCTCGCTTTGCAGAGAGCGATTTCCGCGTCGGCCGTGTCCTTGGCCGCACGGCGACAATCTTGTCGCAGAACTTTTTGATCTTCTTCCTCATCGCGGCAGTCGCCAACCTGCCGACGGTCCTGCTTGTGCAGCGGGGCACTGTGGCGATGGCTAGCGGCAACCCGTCCGGCCAGGCATTCGCCATGTTCGGAATCGGCATCCTGCTGTCATTCGTGCTCGGCATGATCAGCCAGGCCGTGATGGTGCATGCGGCGTTTCAAGCCATGCGCATCCGGCCGGTCAGTCTCGGCGATTCTCTGAAGGTCGGTTTTGCGCGGGTCGTCCCCGTCATCCTGCTTGCCTTGATCATGGGCCTGCTGGTCGGGTTGGCGATGATGCTCCTGATCATTCCGGGGCTCATCCTGATGACGATGTGGTTTGTCGGTACGCCGGCCTGCGTCGTCGAGCGGACGGGGCCGTGGACCAGCTTGAAGCGGAGCGCCGCGCTCACGAAGGGGCATCGCTGGAAGATCTTCGGACTGATGCTGCTTCTGATCATCGTCAGCCTGATCGTTTCCCAGCTCATCGAGCTGGTGTTGGGCCAGGTCGGAAACGACATCCTGACCATCCTGGGCACGCTCCTTTGGATGGCCATTTATGGGGCCTACTATTCGATTGCGGTTGTGATGGCCTATCACGATCTGCGGGTCGCCAAGGAAGGCATCGACATCGAGCAGATCGCGTCGGTGTTCGACTGATTGGAACGCCGCTACTGCGGCGGCGCCGGTCAAGCGCCGCGGCCGGCGTGCTTGTCGGGGCGCGCCTTACCGAAGAGCTGCTCATGCTCAAGGAAGGCGCGCTCGGCGGTATAGAACTCGCGCAGGAACGGCAGGATGTCGGTCGGGGCAATCGGTGTTGTCCAATCGATCCGGCGGCAGATCTTGTCGCAGACCTCGGTCAGGAGCCGCATCGAATCGGGAGTGACCGGGCGGCGCAGCAACTCCTCGAGCACCTGCAGTTCGAAGGCGCCATAGGCGCGCAACTGCGCGGTGGTGAATGAGAACTGCGCCTTTCGCTCCACCAGATCGCCCAACAGCACCCGCTTCGGCAGCGATATGACGAGGGTCCCGGCAAGGAGATCGCCGCCACGCATCCGGTCGCGGTTGATGAAGGGCAGAGCTGCGAACAGCAGCATCCAGAGCGCGATCCCGAGATTGGACCAATCCACCGTCCCGTCCGCGGACTTGCCGGCGGTCAACAGGACGCTGAGCGGAATGAATGTTTCGATCTCGCGCGTGAGATTGCGCGCCACGATCGCGGACGGCTGCAGCGGCCCGCCGGCCCGGTCGATCACGCGCAGGCCGACCAGGCGCTTGCCCGGGGTCGCGCCCCGCCACGCCAGCTCGAACGCCACGAAATACAGGTTCCGCACCATGAATCCGATGAACAGCGCAATCGAGACCGCCACCAGGCTGGCGCGGCTTACGCCAATCGCGGACACCAGCGCGACCACGAGCACGATGATCAGGATGAGCCAGATGAACAGGTCGATGGTGAAGGCGACCAGCCGCTCGCCATAGTCGGCAAGCTCGACCGACAGCGGGACGCCTTCAGGCGTCACGATCTGGCGGCGCTCGCGCCGGCCGCCTTCCAGGAAGTCGGAGGTGCGATCGTGTGCAAGCGTCATCGGCGTGTGCCCCTGCCGACCAGAGAGAAATAGGCGAGCCAGAGCGCACCCACCCCAAATCCGATGGCGAAACGCAACGGAGTGCTCTGAACGAGCTGGCGGAATCCGCCTTCGAGGAACGCTGCCGCAAACAGCATGATGACCGCCCCCACCGCCATCTGACCCGCCAGCCGGCCATGCATGGCGAGGTTCTCCAGCCGGGAGTAGCGGCCGGGGAACAGCATCTTTTCAGCGATGACCAGTCCGCCGGCGGCGAACAAGATCAGCCCGCCCAGCTCGGTGACGCCATGGATGGACAGCCAGCCGAGGAAGTCGATGGTCAAGTCGCGATTGTAATGCAGCGCCACAAAGGCACCGATCGGCAGGCCCTGGTACAGGGTCAGCATGATGGTCGGGATGCCGATCCCCATGCCAAGGCCGAACGTCAGAATTCCGATCAGCGTGTTGTGGTTGAACAACACGCCGGCGAAGAGTCCGAACGACTCGACCAAGCCGGGCCAGGGCGCGAAGATTTCCCGGTTGTAGAGGTCAGCGCGCGTGCTCGTCGGCCCGCGGCCGCCGGACAGTCCGGATGGCACGAAAGACGTGAACCAGGTTTCGTCCTGCACCGTCAGCATGAAGCCGGCGACGACGCCGAGCAGCAGGGTCAGCGCAGCGATCAGGATGTGCCAGCGCGCGGCACGAACTGCGGCCGGCAGCTCCTGCCCGAAGAATGCGCGCAGGCCCGTCAGCGGATTGGCGCGCGGGCCGTAGACCGCGAGAAACGCGCGCACCGAGAGCGTTTCAAGATACAGGAGAAGATTGCGGTCGAGCACGATGGTGCGCGCGACTGACAGCGATGACAGAGCGGCGCGGTAGAGGATCGGCAATCGCTGCAGCTCGTCAAGCGACAGCGTGCGAGTGCCACGGCGCTCGACGCGGTCGACGAGCCGCTCAAGCTCGAGCCAGCCCTCCGCGCGACCCTTGCGGAATTCGCTGCTCTTGAGAACGATCTCCGGCCTGCCGGTGGTGGCGCCGGTGGGTGAGTCAGTTACGGCAGCGGGCATGCTCATATCAGGCCGCGTTGTTTGATCAGCAGATAGCGGTTGATGAGTGCGACTGACAAGCCGCGGCTAGGAACATCGAGGCAGTGGACGCCAAGCCGTTCCAGCCTCTCCAGAACGATGCTGCGCTCGCGCAGGAAGTCGTGCGCGATGACCGATTGTGCCACGTCGGTGAACTGGTTGGGCGCCGCCTCAACCGCCCCCTGCAGGACCGATCCGCGCTGGGTCACGAAGATCACCACGTGCCGATTGGCAACCCGCTGCATGCTTTCGATCAGCAATTCGGCCGTGATGGTATCGACGAAGTCGGTGAACAATATGACCAGCGCGCGGCGCTTGAGGCGTGCGTTGAGCTCGGCGAGGCCGAGTGTGAAATTGGTCTCCTGATGCTGGTAGCTGAGCTCGGCGGTCGAGCGGCGGATGCGTGCAAAGCCCGATATTCCCCGGATGGGACCGAGATAGTGGCGAACCGCCGCGTCGAATCCATAGATGCCGACCAGGTCGCCGCCCTGCAGCGAAATCCAGGCCAGCGCCAAGCCCGCATTGATGGCGTGGTCAAGCCGAGTGATGCCGTCGATCGGCTCCAGCATGAGATACCCGGTATCGAATGCCATGACCACCGGATGATTGCGCTCGATCTGGAACTCCTTGCAGACGAGCTTGCGATGGCGGGCCGAATGCTTCCAGTCGATGAAGCGGCTGTCAAAGCCGGGGACGTATTCGCGCAGCGCCTCGAATTCAGCGCCCTCGCCTTTGTGCCGCTCGGTCTTGATGCCGTAGATGGCCTCGCGGGAGAAGAATTGCAGCGCGACGCCATGCACGCCTCGCACGTTGGGCAGGACGTCGATGACGCGGTCCACCGGCACTTGCCGCACGAACTCAACGAGCCCAAGCGGCCCCCGCCAACGCACCCAGATCCGGTCAACGTGAATCTGTCCGCGCCGGCGCGGAATGATGGGCAGGGCGAGGCGCGCCTGCTGTTCGACCGGCAGCAAGCCAGCGACGATGACGGACGGCTCGATCTCGCCCCGCTGATCCGCGATGAGCTCAAAAGTGGTGGCCCGGCGCCATCGCGTTGCTGCGATCGTCACCGTGGTTGCGCCCCGCTCGCCGATGGCGAGGTGGTCCGGCACGGCGATCTTGAGGTCGAGCAGCCGCGGCGGAAACGCCAGCGAGGCGTCGGTCAAGGCCGCGAGCAGAACCAGCGCCCCATAGGCGAACGAGATGACCCACAGGCTTGGGTCATAGATGGCAACGATGAGCGCCAGCGGAATCCCGCAGACGAAGGCAAGGACAGCTCGGCCGGTCGGGCGGATCATCGCGGAGCCGGCGTCTGGTCGAGGATGTCGCGCAGGATCCGGTCGGTGCTGAGCCCCTCGATCTCAGCCCCAGGTGACATCGTGAGGCGATGGCGCAGCACCGGCAGCGCGAGCGCCTTCACGTCATCCGGGATCACGAAATCGCGGCCCTGCAAGACCGCATAGGCGCGCACGCCGGCGGCCAGCATGTTGGCCGCGCGCGTCGAAGCACCGAACTCGAGCGAGGAATGCTCGCGGGTTGAGCGGATCACGTCGACGATATAATCGACGAGCTCATCGGAAAGGCGAACGCGCGTAACGGCGTCGCGGGCGTCCGCCAGAATCGCAACGTCGGCGACCGGCTGCAAGCCGAAATCTTCCAGCCGCGGCATGGCCGACCGATGGCCGTGCTGACGGATGATGGCGCGCTCCTCGTCCCGGCTCGGATGATCGATGATGATCTTGAACAGAAAGCGGTCGAGCTGCGCCTCGGGGAGCGGATAGGTCCCCTGCTGCTCGATCGGATTCTGGGTCGCCACCACCATGAATTCCTGGCCCAGTGGATAGTCCTTGCCGTCGATCGTGATGGTGCGCTCGTTCATGGCCTGCAGCAGCGCAGCCTGGGTCTTGGGTGGCGTGCGGTTGATCTCGTCAGCGAGCAGAAGCTGGGTGAAGATCGGACCCTTGGTCAGCACGAAGCCGTTGGTCTGGAAGTTGAACAGGTTGGTGCCCAGCACGTCGCCCGGCATCAAGTCGGGCGTGAATTGGATGCGGCCGAATTGCAGGTGCAGGCTGGCCGCGAAGGCGCGGGTGATCATGGTCTTGGCGGTACCCGGAACGCCCTCGAGCAGGATATGGCCGCCGACCAGGAGGCTCGTGAGCATGAGCTCGATGACCGCATCCTGGCCGACGACGGCCTTGCGGACTTCGCCGCGCACACGCTCAGTGATCGCGCGGATGTCTTGGACGTCCATCGAGCATTTCCCCTTGCCATCGATGAGTATCGCGGGCGAGCCGGACCAGCGAAGCCTGATCCCGCCGGCCTGCCTCGCCTAGTTCACGAGCCTGGTGCATCAGCCAACCGCAATCGACCGTGACGCCGCGGGCTCCGCCGACGCGCTTGAGCCAAGCCACCAGCGCGTCGCCCGCAAGCGCACGCGGCGCATGCAGCTGGCGCGCCACGTGACGCAGGGTCTCCTCGATATAGCGGCGGACCATCACCTGCTGATGACCGGTGAATTCAATGAGCTTTGCCATGTTCTGCAACAGGCCCGCGCGCCCTGCGCTGAGCGGCGGCGGGACCGACTGAGGCGCGCCGAAGCGTGCCAGCGTTGCCCACAAGAGCAGCGCAACTGCGACCAGCCCCTGGATGGTTGCGATCACGAACGGAAAGCGAAAGAGCAGCGCGAACGGGTTCTCGGCCGGGCCGGTATAGCCGTGGATGGTCTCATCGAACACAATCGTTCCGCTCGCCCCGCGCAGTCGCTTGATAAGGGCGACCGCGAGCGCCGCGTTGCCCTCGCGCGCGAGGCCGTGATTGGAAATCACGTCCGGATCCGAGAGCACCAAAATGGTGCGATTGCGTTCGACCAGCTCGCCCACCAACATCCCCTGCTCACCGGCGATGACCGGGCGCAGGCCCGGTCCGCGGATAAGCTGGGTGGGTGTGACCACGTTGGGAGCGAGGCCGAGCTCATTGGTGGTCCATTTGACCTCGCCGTCCTCCCGCACCACATCTGCGCGAGGCGCAACAAGCATCACCGCCGACAATGCCGCGGCAACTGTCCGTTGCCGGACCTCGCGCAGCCAGCCTGGGTGCTGCTCGCTCCGCAACCCGGCCCATTTCGGCAGCACGAGGAGAATCCTCTCGGCCTTGAGCAGCCTGCCCATCGCGTCGTCTGCCCCGACACTGGCGCGGGGCTCGGCGAGCACCAGCACCCCGCCTCTCTCCAGCCGATCCAATGAATTCGACGTGCTCTTGATCGCCGGAATATCGAGCCGCTGCAGCACGTCGAAGAGGCCGGCATGGCCGATGGCTGAGCGCGAGAATGTGCTGGCGCCGGTGTTGTCGGGGCCCTCGTGCTCCTTCGCACCCATCAGGTACATGGACGCCGCAAAGATCACCACGGCACCCGCGATCCAACCCAGCAACAGCTTGCGCGAGAAGGTCGGTGCGTCGCTCATGCGGGCGTGCTGCCATAGAGCGCCTGGTTCAGCGCGTTGAAGCTGGTTCGGCAAGCGACATAGTCGTCGTGCGCGGCGGGACGCTGGCCGAAATAGGTCAATTCCACACGGGTGACGAGGTCGCGCAGCGACGTGCGGCCTTCCTCCGGCAAACGGGCGTTGCGCAGAATCTCGCGGCTCGTGAGCGAGTCCGCGAACTCCTCGTGAAGCCCCACCCGGATGGCGGCCAGCCCCTGGAGCAAAAGGACATGCATGGCTTCGACAAAGCGTCCCTCGGCAGCCAGCTGATCGGCGGCCCCGAGCGCCGCAGAGGGCGTGCCGGCTTTGCCGTCACCAAAGCCCGCCTCGGTTGTTGTCCAATCATTGCCCTGTGCTGACCGCAAGATCGGGATCAGATCCCGGAACGCGTATAGCATCACGGCGACCGCAACGATGATCACGATCCACAGCACTTCCGAGGGTATTGGCAGATTGAGCCGCAACGGCTCGGGCACGACCGGGAAATTGGTCTGCAGGTCAAGCCGGCGGATCGCCTGCTCGGCCAGCCGCTGCACCTCCTGTGGAGTCTGAGCCGCAACGCGACCGCAAGGCAACGCAAGCGCCGGCACGACGGCAAGTCCGGCCGCAATCCGTCGCAAGCGCTCGACGAAGCCATCCGACTCCATGCGTGCCTGCCCTTTTATGATTCCTCGGCAATCATAGAGCAGGACCTTTGCGGATTGCGCAATCAAATATGTCGTTCAGTCGATTCCGAGCGCCTTGAGCTTACGGTGCAGCGCCGAGCGCTCCATGCCGACGAACTCGGCGGTGCGCGAGATATTGCCGCCGAAGCGACTGATCTGGGCGACCAGATACTCGCGCTCGAATACTTCGCGCGCCTCCCGCAGCGGCAGGCCCATGAGCTGCTCGCCGCCGTTGCCGTTGGGCATCGAAGGGACCATCGAGCCGACATCCTGCGGCAGCATCGAGGCGGTAATGATCGCATCCGGATCGCCGCCAGCGAGAATCATCAGGCGTTCGACGTTGTTGCGAAGCTGACGCACGTTGCCGGGCCAGTCGTGCGACTGCAGCACCGCCATCGCGTCCTCGCCGATCAGCCGCCGCGGCAGACCGGTCGCCAGCGAAATCTGCTCCATGAAGTAGCGCACCAGATCGGGGATGTCCTCGCGGCGCTCCGCCAGCGGCGGAACCCGGATCGGGACGACGGACAGTCGATGATAGAGGTCCTCGCGGAATTTGCCGGCAGCGATTTCCGCCTCGACGTTGCGGCCGGTCGAGGAAATGATGCGCACGTCCACTGACAATTTATTGGTGCCGCCGACCCGCTGGAAGGTCTGGTCGACGAGCACCCGCAGGATCTTGTTCTGGGTCTCGCGCGGCATGTCGGCGATCTCGTCGATGAACAGCGAGCCGCCATCGGCCTCCTCGAGCGCGCCGATCTTGCGTTCCTGCGTGCCGTTCTGCGCCTCGGCACCGAACAGCTCGATCTCCATGCGCTCCGGCGTCATCGCGGCCGCGTTGATCACCACGAACGGGCCGTCGGCCCGGGCCGACGACCCGTGCAGCACGCGGGCGGCGAGCTCCTTGCCGGCGCCGGACGGCCCGACGATCAGGATCCGGCTGTTCGTGGGGGCGACCTTCTCGATGGTCTGGCGCAGCAGATTGATCGATGGCGAATGGCCCACCAGCGTCGAGGGCGAAAGCTGCTTGAGCGCCTTGACTTCGCGCTTGAGGCGCGAGGTCTCGAGCGCCCGCTGGGCAACCAGCACCAGCCGATCGGCCTTGAACGGCTTCTCGATGAAATCGTAGGCGCCCTCCTTTATGGCCGCGACGGCGGTTTCGATATTGCCGTGGCCGGAGATCATCACCACTGGCAGCTCGGTATGCTCACGCTTGATGGCCTCCAGGAGCTGGAGGCCGTCCAGCTTGCTCCCTTGCAACCAGATATCGAGAAACACGAGATTGGGCCGGCGAACCGCGATCTGAGTCAGCGCGTCGTCGCTTTCGCGCGCCGTGCGTGTGACGAAACCCTCGTCCTGGAGGATTCCGGCGACCAGTTCGCGGATGTCGGCCTCGTCGTCGACGATCAAAATATCAAATGCCATGACTCAATGCCCCGCCGCGGCTACTTTTCGTTCATGCTCGTTGGCGACCGGTGCCGCCGCAAATCGCAGCCGCATCCAGGCGCCTCGCTGACCGGGAACGCGCTCGGCAGCGTCGTGCAGCTCGATCTTGCCGCCGTGCTCTTCCAAGATGCGGCCCACGATTGCAAGCCCAAGTCCGGTCCCCTTCTCGCGCGTCGTCACATAAGGCTCGAGCAGCCGGCTGCGGTTCTCCTTCGGCAGCCCGATGCCGTTGTCGATGACATCGATGTGGATGTCGCCGCCGTCGCGCGTCGCCGCGACCAGAATGCGTCCTTTGTCGATCTCGCCAGGAGCGACCGCGGCAATCGCCTCGCTGGCGTTCTTGATGATGTTGGTCACGGCCTGCGAGATCAGACGGCGATCGAAGCGCGCCGGCATCGGATCTTCGGCAAACTCGACGTCGATGTCGATATCCGCATTGCCCACGCGCTGGAGGAAGACCGCCTGCCGAACGACGTCGGCAACATCCTCGGCTCCGATCACCGGTTTGGGCATGCGCGCAAACTGCGAGAACTCGTCCACCATGCGCTTGATGTCATCGACCTGGCGAACGATCGTGTCGGTGCATTGCTGAAAGACGCCGCTCTCGTCCTTGATCAAGGGACCATACCGGCGGCGCAGCCGCTCGGCCGAGAGTTGGATCGGCGTCAGCGGATTCTTGATCTCGTGGGCGATGCGGCGCGCGATGTCAGCCCAGGCGGACGTGCGCTGGGCCGCGACCAGCTCGGTAATGTCGTCGAGCGTGATGACGTGATGGCTTTGATCGGCCTCGCCGGACAGCTCGCGCGTCACGCGCACAGACAGATTGAGGTCGCGGCCGCCCCGGTGGATGGTCACCTGGCCCTGGATCAGTCGCTGGCTGCCCGTGCGTGCTGTGGTGAAAAGATCGATGAGCTCCGGCACCACCTCGCCGAGCGGGCGCGCCAGTACCTCCGCCTCGGTATGGCCGATCAGCTGCTCGGCGGAGCGGTTGAGGATGCTGATGCGGCCTTGCGCGTCGACGCCGATGACCCCGGCGCTGGCGCCTGCCAGCACGGCTTCCGTGAACCGGCGCCGGCTGTCGATGAGGTCGCGCGCGCGCACGATGTCGTCGCGTTGCGTGCGCAGGTCGTGCGTCATCTTGTTGAAAGTCTCGCCAAGCTGGGCAAGATCGCCCTCCGAGCGGCGGGTCGGTACCTGGATGTGCAGGTTGCCGGTGGAGACGAGTTGCGCGGCGCCGATCAGGCGGCGGATCGGTGCCGCCAGGTAGTTGGCAAAGGTGAGCCCGAGCCAGACCGCCGACAACAGCACGCTGAGCGCGATCACCGTGTACATCGACGCGAAGGCCAACTGCATACCAGGCCGCCGCTCCTGCAGCTCGGCGAATTGCGAGGCGCCTTCGCGCGTCGCCCGCACCTGCGCAACGACGCGCGGGTCGAGCAAGCGCGCGACATAGAGATAGGTATCGGAGAACATGCGCAGCTTGATGACGGCGGCGACATAGTTGGAATCCAGAAAGACGCCGATCTGCGGCTCCATCTCGTCGACCGAGGCAAGCGCCTCGCGCGGCGGCCTGGCGAAGGTGTTCACGAAGGCCTGATTGAGCGGGACCTCGGCCTGATCGACGACATTGAGCTCCTTATCCAGCATGGTGATCACCGGCAGCCCGCGGATGCCGGCTTGGGCGTTGATGAACTGCTGGAATTGCTCCCGGTTCTGGTCGTACAGCGGCTTGGCCCGCGCCAGCTCAATGGCCGTGGCGATCGTGTCGGCACGCACGATCTGGGCGTGCTCGCGCACATAGGCCTCCGCCACGATGGCCGCGTTCTCGATCAGGGAATGCGTCTGCCGCGAGAACAGGCGGTCAAAGCCGCGATCGACCGTGATGCTCGCGACGACGGCCATGAGGATTGCAGGGACCGCGGCGATCACCGAGAACAGGGTCACGATCCGGATATGCAGTCGCGATCCGGCGCGGCCATGGCGGCGGGCCTGGAAGACCCGCCACAGCTCTCGCGCGATGACCACGATCAGGAAAAGGATGGTGAGGGCATTGGACAAGAGGAGCACCCGCACGACCTTGTCCGTCGGCACGATCGGCGTCAGGTTGGCCAGTACCAGGAAGGTGACCATGGCCGAGAGGAGGGCCAGCCCGACGGCAACGAGCCCGAGCGCCCGCGCCAGCCACCCTGCAGGTGCTGCGGACGGTAGCTCTGCGGTGGTGGCTTGGACGATATCCGCCATGGAGGGGGTCACACTGAGATGTGGCGTTTCTGATACATGCCAGCGGATGCCGTCATGTGGCCTGAGCAAAGTGAGGCTTTTCTACAACAATGTTGCAGAATTGAGACAAATCCGGGGCGCGATTGGATTGTGTCGGCGTTATCCGCCGGATCGGAACACCTGGATTTCGAGGTCGCGGATCTTTTTGCGCAATGTGTTGCGGTTGACACCCAACAAATCAGCGGCCCGGATCTGGTTGCCGCGGGTGGCTGCCAGCGTCACCGTCAGGAGCGGGTGCTCGATTTCCCGCAGGATGCGGTGGTATAGGCCAGGCGGCGGCAGCCCCTCCCTGAAGCCCGCAAAATAGGTGGCGAGATGGCGCTCGACCGCCGCCGAGAGCCCCTCCTCCGTGGGCGGCTTGTCAGACAACGGCATGGGGGCGGGCTGTGACAACTCGGCTTCGACCACGGCGGCTGAAATCATCTCCTGTGGATAGAGCGCGGCCAGCCTTCGGGCGAGGTTTTCGAGCTCGCGGATGTTGCCGGGCCAGCGATAGCGCTTGAGCCGGTCGAGCGCGCCCTGGTCGAGCTGCTTCGGCGGCAGGCCCTCGCGCTCGGCCTCGGTGAAAAAGTGCCGGATCAGGTCAGGCACGTCTTCGATGCGCTCGCGCAAGGGTGGCAGCCGCAACGGTACGACGTTGAGCCGGAAGAACAGATCCTCACGGAACAGACCCTGCTGAATGAGAATGCGCAGGTCCTTGTTGGTGGCGGCGATGATGCGCACATCAGTCTTGATAGGGGTACGGCCGCCGACGGTGGTGTATTCGCCCTGTTGCAGCACACGCAGAAGCCTGGTCTGTGCCTCCATCGGCATGTCGCCGATTTCGTCGAGGAAGAGCGTGCCACCCTCCGCCTGCTCGAAGCGCCCGGCGCTGCGCGCATTGGCGCCGGTGAAGGCCCCCTTCTCGTGGCCGAAGAGCTCGGATTCGATGAGATCACGCGGAATGGCCGCCATGTTGATGGCGACGAAGGGGCCGCCTCTGCGCTTGCCGTAATCGTGGAGCGCACGTGCCACCAGTTCCTTGCCGGTTCCCGATTCACCCGAGATCATGACTGTCAGGTCGGTCTGCATCAGGCGCGCCAGGACGCGGTAGATCTCCTGCATCGCAGGCGAGCGGCCGACGAGCGGGATCTGGTCGAAGTCCTCTGGTTTGACCGCAGGCTTGGCCCGTTCCTTCGGCTCCGACAGGGCCCGCCCCACGATGGCGATCAGTTCCTTGAGGTCGAATGGCTTGGGCAGGTACTCGTAAGCCCCCTTCTCGGACGCCCGGATGGCGGTCATGAACGTGTTCTGGGCGCTCATGATTACCACCGGCAGTTCTGGCCGAACCTTCTTGATCCTCGGCAGGAGGTCGAAGGCGTTTTCGTCCGGCATCACCACGTCGGTGATGACCAGGTCGCCGTCGCCCTGGCTGACCCAGCGCCAGAGCGTAGCCGCGTTGCTGGTCGAGCGTACCTCGTAGCCTGCACGCGACAGGGCTTGGTTGAGCACGGTGCGGATGGCCGCGTCGTCGTCGGCTATCAGTATGCTTCCCGCAGGCATCGTCATCCTCTTCAGGCAGTGCCGTCCGGCCCGGCGTCGTTACCCAGGAACATGGGCATGAGAACACGAAAGATCGTGTGACGTGGTTGTGACTCGCATTCGATGATCCCGCCGTGGTCGCCGATGATCTTGGCGACCAACGCCAGGCCAAGGCCGGACCCGGCCGGCTTGGTCGTGACGAACGGCTCGAACAGGTGTGGCAGGAGATCCTCCGGTACGCCGGGCCCGTTGTCCTTGATGCAGAACTCCAGCGGCAGCGAGACCCGTGCCTTGCTTCCGGCCAACGACAGCCGCACGCCGGGGCGAAACGCCGTCGTGAGCTGGATCTCGCCGTCGGTCGCGGCCTCTCCGATCGACTCGGCGGCGTTCTTGACGAGGTTGAGAAAGACCTGGATGAGCTGATCGCGGTTGGCGAGCACGGGCGGCAGCGAGGGATCATACTCCTCGATGAACTTGACGTGCCGCGCGAACCCGGACTGAGCCAGCCGCTTCACATGGTCGAAGACGCGGTGGATGTTGACCGGCTCGCGTTCGATCGGCCGCTCGTCGGTGAAAACCTCCATGCGGTCGACGAGCTTCACGATCCGGTCGGTCTCCTCGCAGATCAGTCGTGTGAGGGTGCGGTCATCGTCGTCGGCTGATTGCTCAAGGAGCTGAGCGGCGCCGCGGATGCCCGACAACGGATTCTTGATTTCATGCGCGAGCATGGCCGCAAGCGCGGTGACCGAGCGCGCCGCGCCGCGATGGGTGAGCTGGCGATCCATCTTGTCGGCGATGGTGCGCTCTTGCAGCATGACGACGACGTGATCGGACCGCTCGGGTAGCGGCGCGACATGCAGATCCACCAGCCGCTCGCCCGGATTGCGCGGCGTCGAGAGATCGACCTTGTATTCGTTCACCGCGGCCCCGCGCGCGCGCACCTGCTCGATGAGCGACAGGAGCGGGCTTCCGAACGGCACCAGATCGCGCAGGCGGTGCCGGCGCAACAGTGGCAGCGAAGCCTCGAAGAAGGATTCCGCCGCCGCATTGGCGTTGGCGATCCTGTCGTCGGCGTTGATCATGAATACGGGATGCGGCAGTGCGTCGAGTACCGCGTCGGCGGTGCCGGACGGGATCGATATGCGCTCGAAGGTGTTCATGCGGCGGCCCGTTGCGCAGAGCCGAAGGCATCAAAAGCCTCGGCAAGATGACGATGGACCAAAGCTGGCTGCTCGGTGGTCAGCACGCGCTGGCGATGCGCCTTGAGCAGGGCCGCAGGCGCGCGGACGGTCGCGGCGGCGGCGTCCAGGCCCCACCCGAGATGCTTGCGCGCATGCCGGCGGCCGATCGCGATGCCGTGATGCGCCAGCATTTCGTCGTAGAGGGTCGTGATCAACGCATATTGGCTGGCAAGCGTCGGCTCCTCGGCGCGCCGGCCGCGGGCGAGATAGCTCGCAACCTGGCCGGGCAGCCACGGCCGTCCCTGCGCGGCGCGTCCGATCATGATCGCGTCCGCGCCAGAGGCGCTCAGCGCGGCGACCGCGTCGGCACAGGAGCGGATATCGCCGTTCACGACCACCGGGATCGTGACCGCCTGCTTGACCGCGCGCACGGCGGTCCAATCGGCGCTGCCCTTGTAGAACTGACAGCGGGTGCGGCCATGGACGGTGATCATCCGCACCCCGGCAGCCTCGGCACGGCGCGCGAGCTCCGGCGCATTGATGCTGCGGTGGTCCCAGCCAAGCCGCATCTTCAGCGTCACCGGGACGGCAACGGCGGCGACGGTCGCCTCGATCAGGGTCAAGGCATGGTCGAGATCACGCATCAAGGCCGAGCCCGACTCCGCGCCGGTCACGTGGCGGGCCGGGCAGCCCATGTTGATGTCGATGACGGCGGCGCCGGTTGCTTCGGCAATGCGGGCGCCCTCGGCCATCCAGCGCGTTTCGCAGCCGGCCAGCTGGACCACGTGCGGGTCCACGCCGTTACCTTCGGCGCGCAGCTTGGCATCGCTCCGGCCCTCGGCAAGTGCGGCGCTTGCGGTCATCTCGGATACGACGAGGCCCGCCCCTAACCGCGCGGCCAGGCGCCGGTACGGCGCGTCTGTCACACCCGACATCGGCGCCAGCACGACCGGATTCGGTAGCCTGAGGCTACCGATCGAAACCGGCATCGGCCGGAAAGTCGCGTCCCCTGAAGCCACTTAGAATTTCCTGCACACGAATTAGGCGACCTTCTCATGCTGCATATAGTTTAGCCAAAACCGCCTCGGCCGCAAGTGTTGCACTGCAATATTTCCCCATACGGTGAGAGGGGATCCCCAAACCCCGGAAATCCGGTTTGCGCGACCGCCCGGACGCGCTAATGCCATGGAGGAGTTTCACTTTTGGATACCGACATGACTGGCATGGTTGCAGCGATCGTGGTCGCCGCCGGGCGCGGCCTGCGTGCCGGCGGCGGCGCGCCCAAGCAATACCGGGTGGTCGCGAACCAGCCGGTGATCCGCCCCAGTCTGGCGGCGTTTGCACTCCACCCGGAGATTTCGGCGGTCCAGCCGGTCATTCACCTGGACGATGTGCGTCGTTTCGAGGACGCTGCCACGGGGCTCAAGGTCTTGCCCCCGGTGTTCGGGGGTGCCACCCGGCAGGCCTCGGTCCGTGCCGGCCTGGAGGCGCTCGCTGCCCGCAAGCCCGACCTGGTGCTGGTGCACGATGCGGCGCGCCCGTTCGCCTCGCCGGCTCTGATCGCACGCGCCATCGCGGCGGCCCGCAGCGGTGCGGCGGTGCCAGTCTTGCCGGTCGTCGACACCGTAAAGTCGGTCGACGCCACGGGCATCATCACCGGCACCATCGATCGCAAGCCACTGCGCGTCGTGCAGACTCCGCAGGCCTTCGGTTTCGATCTCTTGCTCGAGGCGCACCGGCAGGCGGCGGCGGCGGGCCGCGATGACTTCACGGACGATGCTGCGCTCGCCGAATGGGCCGGGCACAGGGTGTCGACGTTCGAGGGCGAGGCCGAGAATGTGAAGCTGACGACGCCGGAGGATTTTGCGCGCGCGGAGGCGGCGCGGGTCGCTGCGCTTGCCGACATTCGCACCGGCTTCGGCTTCGACGTGCACCAGTTCATCGACGGCGATCATGTCTGGCTCGGCGGCGTGCGCATCGCGCATGCGCGTGGGGTGACCGGCCATTCCGATGCCGACGTGGTGCTGCATGCGCTGGTCGACGCGATCCTTGGCGCGCTCTGCGACGGCGATATCGGGGTGCACTTCCCGCCGAGCGATCCGCAATGGCGCGGCGCCTCCTCCGATCGATTTCTTGCTTTCGCGGTCGAGCGGGTGAAGGCGCGCGGCGGGCGCATCGCCCATCTCGACGCGACGATCGTGTGCGAGGCGCCGCGCATCGGTCCGCATCGCGACGCCATGCGCGCGCGCATCGCCGAGATCGCGGGCATTCCGGCGAGCCGCGTCGCGATCAAGGCGACCACCAGCGAGAAACTCGGCTTCACCGGCCGCGGCGAAGGCATTGCGGCGTTCGCCAACGCCACCGTCCGCCTGCCTTGGATTGATTGAGATGGAGCAGGACGACCTTCTCGATCAGGCGCGCATGCTGCTCGATCTCTGCCGGGCGCGAAAGCTGACCATCGCTACGGCTGAATCCTGCACCGGCGGTCTCGTCGCTGCGACGCTCACGGACATTCCGGGCTCCTCCGACGTGTTCGAGCGCGGCTTCGTCACCTATTCCAACGCGGCCAAGACGGCCATGCTCGGCGTGCCGGCGTCGGTCCTCGATCAGTTCGGCGCCGTCAGTCGCGAAACCGCCGAAGCCATGGCCAAGGGTGCTCTCGCCTGTTCGCCGGCCAATCTGGCGGTTGCAATCACGGGTATTGCCGGCCCCGGTGGCGCGGCGCCTGGCAAGCCGGTCGGGCTCGTCCACGTCGCCGCCGCCGCGCGCGACGGAGAGCTCGTTCATCAGGAATGCAAGTTCGGCGACATCGGTCGCACGCAGGTGCGCCACCTCTCGGTCCGGCAGGCGCTGGCAATGCTGCACACCCTGGCCGACCAAACGCCCTGATGCTCCTCTGGTTCACACCGAGAGCGGCCTCGTATAACTTCTAGATCGTGAGTTTGCGTGAACGGATGGAGCGTCGTGTGAGTGAGCAGATCAAGTACATCTTGGACGAAACCCACATCCCTAAGAGCTGGTACAACCTCACAGCCGATCTGCCCAAGCCGCTGCCGGCGGTCCTGCATCCGGGCACCAAGCAGCCGGTCGGTCCCGGCGATCTCGAGCCGCTATTCCCGATGGAGCTCATTCTCCAGGAGGTGTCGGCGGAGCGCTACATCGACATCCCGGAGCCGATCCGCGACGTCTACCGGATGTGGCGGCCGTCGCCGCTGATGCGCGCGCGCCGCCTGGAGCAGAAGCTCGGCACGCCCGCCAAGATCTATTTCAAGTACGAAGGCGTCTCGCCGGCGGGATCGCACAAGCCCAACACCGCCGTGCCGCAGGCCTGGTACAACAAAGAGGCCGGCATCAAGCGGCTCAGCACCGAGACCGGCGCCGGGCAATGGGGCTCGTCGCTCGCCTTCGCGGGCGCGCTGTTCGGCATCGACGTCACCGTCTTCCAGGTCCGCGTCTCCTTCGATCAGAAGCCCTATCGGCGCGCGCTGATGGAGACCTATGGGGCGCGCTGCATCGCGTCACCCTCGAACGAGACCGAGAGCGGCCGCGCCATCCTGGCCAAGGACCCGAACAATCCCGGCTCGCTCGGCATCGCAATTTCCGAAGCGGTCGAGATGGCGGCCAAGGATCCGGCGATCAAATACTCGCTCGGCTCCGTGCTCAATCACGTGCTGCTGCATCAGACGATCATCGGCCAGGAAGCGATCGAGCAGTTCGAGATGGCGGGCGACGACCCCGACGTGATCATTGCTTGCACCGGCGGTGGCTCGAACTTCTCCGGCCTCGCCTTCCCGTTCCTCGGGCTGCAGCTGCGCGGCGGTCGCAAGCGCCGCGTGATTGCGGTCGAGCCGGCGGCCTGCCCGACGCTGACGAAGGGCAAGTACGCCTACGATTTCGGCGACACCGCCCACCTCACGCCACTCGTGAAGATGCACACGCTGGGCTCGACCTTCATCCCGCCGGGCTTCCATGCCGGCGGCCTGCGCTATCACGGCATGGCGCCGATGGTTTCCCATGTCGCCGAGCTCGGCCTGATCGAGGCGCGCGCCTACCACCAGATCGCCTGCTTCGAGGCGGGCGTCGAATTTGCGCGCTGCGAAGGCATCGTGCCGGCGCCGGAAGCAACCCACGCGGTGCGCTGCGCAATCGACGAAGCGCTGCGCTGCAAGCGCGAGGGCAAGAGCGAGACCATCCTGTTCAACATGTCCGGTCACGGCCACTTCGACATGCAGGCCTACATCGCATTCTTCGAGGGCAAGCTGGTCGATCAGGATTATGACCAGAAGGAACTCGCCATGGCGCTCTCGGGCCTGCCGGGCGTCGCGGCCTGAAGACGACTCAAGGGGGGACCATGATCGAGCCATACAACGCCGTCGGCCTCATTCCGACGTTCTGGGGCATCCGCCGGCGCGAGGACATCAAGCACAATCTCGAGCATCTCAAGAGCCTGACCAAGGCGGCGTTCTGGCTGTCCAATCTCGACATCCCGGTGCGGCTCCTGGCCATTCCGGAAGGCGCCCTGATGGGCTTCAACGACGAGGTGCTCGACGTCGATCACGCCGACTATGCGCGCACCTGCTGTATCGACATTCCGGGGCCGGAGACCGACGAGATCGGCAAGCTCGCGCGCGAATGGAACGTCTTCATCATAGCGCAGGCCAAGGCGCGCCATAAGGACTGGAAGGATCGCTTCTTCAACATCGGTTTCATCGTCGATCCCGATGGCAAGATCATCCTGCAGCATTACAAGCTCTCGGCGTTGCTGCCGGTCGAGCGTTCGGTGTCGCCGCATGACATCTACGACTGGTGGATCGAGAAGCACGGCCGCACGCTCGACGCCTTCTGGCCGGTCGCCGACACCAAGATCGGCCGGCTCGGCATCATGATGGCGATGGAGGGCAACTACCCGGAGAACGGGCGCGGCCTCGCCATGAACGGCGCGGAGGTCGTCTACCGCGCCTCGATGCCGGCGCCGTTCACCGAGAACGACGTCTTCGAAATCTCCAATCGGGCCCGCGCGCTCGAGAACAACATGTACATCGTGGCGCCGAACATCGGCAGCTATCACCTCTATCCCGACAGTCACGTCGGCATCGACGCCGGAGGCGGCCAGTCGATGATCGTCGACTACCGCGGCCAGCTCGTCGGCAAGCAGCGCGACACCAATGGCTCGACCTTCGTGGCCGGCGTGATCAATATCGAAGCGTTGCGCCACCATCGCGAGTCGGCGCAGGTGACCAACTGGATGAAGGACATCCGCGCCGAGCTTGCGCAGATCATCTACGAGAAGCCGATCTATCC
>DAIUEP010000009.1:28287-36061 GCA_036845065.1 Xanthobacteraceae bacterium
TGAAGGACATCCGCGCCGAGCTTGCGCAGATCATCTACGAGAAGCCGATCTATCCGAAGAACCGCTACCTGAAGAAGATCCCGCCCAAGCACGCCGACTACAAGCGCGACGTGATCGACAAGCAGGTCGCACTCATGCAGAAGCGCGGCATCTGGGCGAAGCCGTCACGCTGATTGAATGCCGCATCGTGGGCGCGGCTTTGTAGGGTGGGCAAAGGCGGCGGCACTGCCTCTCTATCCAGGCAAACCCTATCGTGCGCCGTGCCCACCGTCACAGATCGGTTCAGATTGCCAAGACCCTTTGGTGGGCACGGCGCACGATAGGGTTTGCGTTGTGGATAGGCATTGCCAGCGCCTTGCCCACCCTACGGGCGCTCGTCCGCTGTCACGCGCCATGAATCTTATCCGCGCGCTCCTCGAAGGCGGCGGCGAAGCGGCGGAACGCAAGGTCGAACATCGAGCCCATGAGCAGGCCCAGCATGCGGCTCTTGAACTCGTAGGAGATGAAGAACCGCACCTCGCAAGCGCGCTCGCCGGTCGGATGAAACGTCCAGCGGTTCTCGAGGCGACTGAACGGTCCCTCGAGATATTCGACCAGGATCTGCAGCTTCGGCCGGTCGAGCGTGACGCGGCTTACGAAGGTCTCATGGACGACCTTGTAGGCAACCGTCATGTCGGCAACCAGAATCTCGACGCCGTCCGGCTCGTCGATACGCCGGCGCACTTTGAGACTTGAGCAAAGCGGCACGAATTCCGGATAGCGCTCGACATCGGCGACGAGGTCGAACATGTTGGCGGCCGAATGCCTCACCCGACGGGTGGTGGTGAATTGCGGCATGGTCAGCGCGGGCGCGCCGTCAACGCCTGACGCGCCGCTCTTAGCCTCGCAAAATCGTCGCCCGCATGGTGCGACGAGCGCGTGAGCGGGCTCGCCGACACCATGAGGAAGCCCTTGGCATAGGCAATCGTCTCCAGCGCCTTGAACTCGTCCGGCGGCATGAAGCGCACGACCTCGTGGTGCTTGCGGGTCGGCTGTAGGTATTGCCCGATCGTGAGAAAGTCGACGCCGGCGGTGCGCAGGTCGTCCATCACCTGCAGCACCTCGTTGCGCTCCTCGCCCAGCCCGACCATGATGCCGGACTTGGTGAAGATCGACGGATCGATCTCCTTCGCGCGTTGCAGGAGACGGATCGAGGCGAAGTAGCGCGCGCCCGGCCGCACCGTGAGATATTTCGACGGCACGGTCTCGAGGTTGTGGTTGAACACGTCGGGTCTGGCCGCGACGACGGTCTCGGCAGCCCCCTCCTTGCGCAGGAAGTCGGGCGTGAGCACCTCGATGGTGGTGTGTGGGCAGCGCGCGCGGATGGCGCGGATGACCTGTGCGAAGTGCCCTGCCCCACCGTCGTCGAGGTCGTCGCGGTCGACCGATGTGATCACGACGTGGGTCAGCCCGAGCTTTGCGATCGCCTCGGCCACGCGCTCGGGCTCCCTTAAGTCGAGCGGCGCGGGCAAGCCGGTGCGGACGTTGCAGAACGCGCAGGCGCGCGTGCAGGTGTCCCCCATGATCATGAAGGTCGCGTGCTTCTTGTCCCAGCACTCGCCGATATTCGGGCAGCCGGCCTCCTCGCACACCGTGTGCAGGCCATTGGCGCGCACGATGGCGTGGGTCTCCTGATAGCCCTTCGAGACCGGTGCCTTGACGCGGATCCAGTCCGGCTTGCGAACCGTGGGCGTGTCCGGCCGATGCGCCTTTTCGGGGTGGCGCGCGCGCGGGCCAACGGTATCGAGGACGATTGCCAAGGGACTCTCCAGGTACCTACCACTTACTTACGAAGCGGCGGGGTACCCGACAAGACCCGGCTTCAACGCGCCGGCCGCAAATCTCCGCGCCTGTCGGCGATCTTGGGACCCGGCTGGGTCTCGTCGATCGGGTTGATCTGGAACAGGGCAAATCGCTCCCCGGTGTAGACCGCGGTCAACCGCGCGGGGTCCGGATTCTCGTACCCGGGATCGGTGAACAGCACGTAGACATAGTCGTAGTCCGAGGTCCACTTGCTCCAGTAGCTCGCGGCGCCCTCCGGCGGCTCCTCGAGCACCTGCAACAATTGCGCGACCGAGGGCGGGGTCCCGTCATCGCGGTCGACGCGGCCGCGATAGGGCTCGCGCACGTCCAGGATCTGCTTGCCCTTCACCGTGAAGGCGGTGGTCACCAGCGCCGAGCGCTCGATGATGGCGACGCAGGCCGCGTGGACGAGCCCGAGGTCGCGGGTATCGTCACCGGCGTCCGGGTCGGCATAGGCGACGAGAACCTTGGAGCCCCGCTCGATCAGACGCACGGAGTCGCGGAACGCAACGGTCGTCTTGGAAGCGTCCGACCACATGTTCTGCACTTCGAACACCCTGATCGCCAGCAGCAGCACCAATACGGTCGCAAATCCACGGCGCACATAGTCATGGCCGAGGTTCAGGTGCGCGCACGCGATCACCATGAAGGCCAGCGAGATCGGCAATCGCTGATCCGCCATGTAGGTCTCAAAGATGATCCGCGGCATGGCGAGATAGGTGATGGAGCCCAAGAGCAGCAGGATCCATCCGGCCGAATGGAACTGCAGCGCGCGATGACGCACGCCGAAGCCGGCCGCGAAGGCCGCGATTGCGGTCAGCAGCAGGGCCGCGGCATGGGAGTAGACCTCGACCACGTAGATCAGCCCGTCGAGCTTGCCGTTGAGCTCCCAAACGAACGACGCCCGCAGTCCCCAGGTCGGGCTCATCATCAGGAGCGGCAGCACCGGCAGAAACGGCAGGCCGGTGGCGACGAAGTCGACGAGCGGCCACTGCGTCCGATCGGTGGCGCCAGCACCGTCCGATCGGCCGCCATCGCTCTTGTAGTCATGGCTCTTGTAGTGCACCAGCAGGCGGTTGATTTCGACGGCTGCCAGTCCGAGCCCGTAAATCCCGACCGCGAACAGGTGGCAGAAGAACAGCGCCAGCACGAACAGCAGTGAGACCGTGAGCCGAATGACAGGATGGTGCTCGCGCAGCCTGACCCAGGCGGCCAACGCCCACAGCGCAAGGCCCATCCCGAAAATGTAATTCATGGTTCCGACGAGGAACACGTTGTTGTAGAGCAGCGGAAACGCGATCAGCGGCAGGACCGACCAACGTCCGAACAGCTGACGGTTCAGCGCGAGCGTGCCCGCAATGATCAGCACAAAACTTGCGATCGTGTAGATCTGCCCCGCGACGTAGACGTTCACGAACCGCTGGAGCGACGGCACGATCAGGTCCATCATCAAGTTGGGGATGATCTGCCAGTTGACGTCGTAGAAGGTCGCCAAATCCGGGTCGGACCCGATTGTCGCGATGATGTGCATGCGCGACAGGTGATTGATGTAGTCGGTGAGCGGCGGCCACGGATACAGGACGATCGGGATGACCGTGATCGCGGAAAGCACCGCGAACAGCCCGGCAATCTGCCAGTCAGTGAAATCGACGGAGCGCCCGATGTCTCGATACTCGAGCCCGCGCCGTGTCACTGTCGGCACAGCCGGTCGCTCTGCCCTTGCGGTCCGCACGCCTAGCGATTCGCTGATATCAACCATCTGTCAAAAACGCATGGGGCTCGCTGCTCGGCGGGGCCGAGCGAGCACGGCCCGGTGAGTTTATTGCTTGCGCCCCCGCGGGCCCCGTGTGCCTGATCTAAGGTGAACGCAGGATGAATACCGGTCCGGCGTTGCTCAGGCGCGTCGAATCGCTTGCCAGAGTGCCAGAAAAACCACAGCGCCAATCGTGGCGGTGATCAATTCGCCCCAGAAATCGGGCACAACATGCAGGCCGAGCTTGGTAAACAGGAATCCGCCGATCAGCGAGCCCACGAGACCGATGATAAGGTTACGGAGAAGTCCCCGCGGCGCATTGGTGATCTTGGCCGCGAGCCAGCCGGCCATCAGGCCGATCAGAATCCAAGCCAGCACACCCATTTGAAATCTCGTGAAATCTCGCGATTGACCGACCGCGCCTAGTGCCCCCGATTTGAAGTTCTTACAACAGTTGCGGCAGACTCGGTTAGGAACTTCAAATCGAAAAGCGGCACTGGGCTCATAGACTTGCTAGTGCCCTTTGCTTCCGAAGTTCGTGTCAGAGGATGCTGCGACGACTCACTTTCGGAAGCGGGGCACTAGCGCGTCTGGCCCTTGTTGTAGATGTGGGTCTTGAGTGGCACGCCGGATGGACCGATGAACAGCTCCAGAATATTGCTGCCGTCCGCGAGCGGCGGCTGGACGGAAATATAGTAGACCCGCTCGCCCTCCTTGCTCAGCGCTATGGGAACGGGACTATCGATGCTCACGAAGGCCGGCGTCATCATGAACGACATGCTCGATTGCGCCCGCGCGACGAACACGTAGTGCCTGGTCACGCCGCTCTCGCACTTCTGTTCGGAGATCCGATACCAGAGCTCGCCGACGGTGTCCTCCTTGGTCACGCTGGTGGTGCAGCCCGGCAGGTAGGGCCGGCCCATCATCAAGCTCGCAGCGCCGTAGATCGGCGCGCCGAACCGGTAGGCGCCTAAGCCGATGATGACCGCAACGGCAAGCGCAATCCACCAGCCGTAGCGGCGGCGCCCGGACGGTGGAGGCAAGGACGTTGACATGTTGCTTCCTAGCACTGCTCGATCGCGAGGCCGGCGCCATTGGTTGCGCCACCGTCGGCACGTGTTTGGGCGCAGTTGACCGCTGTCTCAGACGTTGAGCACCCGTCCATACGCATCCAGCACCGCTTCCTTCATCATTTCCGACAACGTCGGATGCGGGAACACGGTGTGCATGAGCTCCTCTTCCGTGGTCTCGAGATTCATCGCCACCACGTACCCCTGAATCAGCTCGGTGACCTCGGCGCCGACCATGTGCGCGCCCAGAAGCTGGCCGGTCGTCTTGTCGAATATGACCTTCACCAGGCCCTGGTCCTCGCCGAGCGCGATCGCCTTGCCGTTGCCGACGAACGGGAAGCGGCCGACGCGGATGTCGCGTTTCTGCTCCTTGGCGGCCTGCTCGGTAAGGCCGACCGAGGCGATCTGCGGGGAGCAATAGGTACAGCCGGGGATCAGGCGCTTGTCCATCGCATGCGGGTTGAGTCCCTTGATCGCCTCGACGCAGATGACGCCCTCGTGCTCGGCCTTGTGAGCGAGCAGCGGCGGCCCCGCGACGTCGCCGATGGCGTAGATGCCGGGCACATTGGTGCGGCCATAGCCGTCAATCACGATGGTGCCGCGGTCGGTCTTCACGCCGACCTTCTCGAGCCCGAGGTTCTCGATATTCCCGACAACGCCGACCGCCGAGATCACGCGCTCGACCGTCAGGCTCTGCGTGCCGCCCTTGCCGTCATCGATGGTGGCGGTAACGGAGTCAACCTTCTTGTCGAGCTTGGTGACCTTGGCGCCGGTGAGGATCTTGATGCCCTGCTTCTCGAACGCCTTGCGGGCAAACGCTGAAATTTCGGCATCCTCGACCGGCAGGATCTGTGGCATCACTTCCACCACCGTCACCTCGGCGCCGAGCGTCCGATAGAACGAGGCGAACTCGATGCCGATCGCGCCCGAGCCGATCACCAGGAGCGACTTGGGCATGCGCTCGGGCACCATCGCCTCGAAATAGGTCCAGATCAGCTTCTGATCGGGCTCGAGCCCGGGCAGGACGCGCGGGCGCGCGCCGGTCGCCACGATGATGTGCTTGGCCTGATAGCTGCCCGGTCCGAGCGTGCCCTTCGGCGCCTCGCCCTTGCTGGCCTTGACGGTGACCTTGCCGGGCGCGTCGATTGCCGCCTCGCCCCAGATCACGGCCACCTTGTTCTTCTTCATCAGAAAGCCGACGCCGTCGTTGAGCCGTTTCGAGACGGCGCGCGAGCGCTTGACGACAGCGGTCGGGTCGAAGCTGATCTTCTCGGCCGAAAGCCCATAATCCTTGGCGTGCTGCATGTAGTGGAAGATTTCCGCCGAGCGTAAGAGCGCCTTGGTCGGGATGCAGCCCCAGTTGAGGCAGACGCCGCCAAGGTAGGCGCGCTCGACGATCGCGACCTTGAAGCCGAGCTGCGCGGCGCGGATGGCGCAGACGTAGCCGCCCGGTCCCGAGCCGATGATGATGATGTCGAAGGTCGTGTCTGCCATGTTGGAACTCTCTGGTCGCACGCGCGCGTGGCGAGTGTGGTCATATAGGCACGGACGGTGGCTTATTCCTTAGCCGATTTTACGCAGTCGTTGTTCAACTCGGCGAACATCCGATCGGCCCCCTCGAACAGCCGGTCAAGCTCGGCCGGAGGCGTGCGCCGGGCCTCGATGACTGCCTTTTCGAGCGAGCGTGCGAGCTCGGTATAGCGCGCCCTGATGGCGTCGTCGCGCAGGTTGGCGAGATAGGTTCCGAGCGCCGCGAACCTGTTGGCTGCGGCAGCGGCGTCGGTCTGCTCAGTGGCTGCGTGAGGGGCAGTCCCCGCCCGCTCGCGCTCACCACCGGCGCTGAGCAGGCCGGCCTTGAACTTGACCTGGAAATAGGCGTCGATGATCTCCTTGCAGGTGCGCATGTATTCGGCGCGCCCGAAGTTGCGCTGGATGAGATCGACAAATTTGTTGTTGAGATAGCCGTTGTAGATCGAGGTGACCAGCGACAGCGTCGCTATGAACATCGGAAAGAAGGTGATCACTAGTGCTCGCGGCTTGCTGTCGCTCTCACCCATTGACGCGTCTGGCCTTTCTCGACATTGCAAGCCTCAGAGCGTCTTGGTCGCTTCGTAGAACGGAGCGACGATGTTCTTGAAGCTGATCGCGACAGTATCCTCGACCGCCATCGCCGAATGCAGCACGTTGGAGGGATGATAGCTGACTTCTCCCGGACCGATTTCGTAAGTCTCCTCGCCGCAGGTCATGCGCATGCGGCCTGAGAGCACATAGATCGCCTGCTCTTCCTCATGCTGATGCGGACGCGCGCTGTCGCCGGCGCGCCAGTGCATCTTCATGACCTCGATCGAACGGCCGCGCACGACCGGGCCGCGGGCGTCGGAGTGCGTCGGCGTCACCAGATGGTTGAGGTTGTCGTCGAGCAGCACGCGCGGCATGGACCCCTCCCTACTCGCATTTTGCCGCAGGCCGCGCGGGTTGCGCCGCGTCCGGTGCCTCGGCCTTGATGCGCTGCTGCAGCATCGCGATATTGGTCCGGTCGCGCGGCAAGCGAAACGGCGCGGCTGATCGTCCTTCCAGACCGAAGACGTCGCCGTCGGCCTGGTCCATGGTGACGCGCTCCAGCATCTCGGCCGGGCGGCAATCCCACTGGCCGTTGTTCTGGGCCTCATACTGAGTACAGACTGCGACATAGGACAACGGCGATCGCGGCGAGGTCGCGCGCGGGTCGATCCGCCAGCTGCCCGCGAGCACCGAGTCATTGCCGGATGCCCAGAGATAGGATTTGCCGCCGGCGCCCAGGTAGCTCACCTGGGTTCCCTGCGGTCCTGACCAGGTCACGAGGGTCCTGCAACTGACGAACTTCCGCGTCTCCGGCTCGCCGACCGGTTGCGCGTAAGCATGAACCGTCGTGAGCGCGAGGAGCGCGATCGGCAGGCAGGCGGTGGCTCGGCTGGTCACGGATACCCTCACACTACCATTGTCACCGGGTTCTCGATCAGCGCCTTGAAGGCGCTGAGAAGCTCGGCGCCGAGCGCGCCATCGACCGCGCGATGGTCGGTCGAGAGCGTGACCGACATCATCCAGGCCGCCTCGATCTTGCCGTCGCGCG
>DAIUEP010000009.1:36161-43239 GCA_036845065.1 Xanthobacteraceae bacterium
TCGGTCGAGAGCGTGACCGACATCATCCAGGCCGCCTCGATCTTGCCGTCGCGCGCGATCGCGCGCTCCTCACCCGCGCCCACCGCCAGGATGGTCGCATGCGGCGGGTTGATGACGGCGGCGAAGTCCTTGATGCCGTACATGCCGAGGTTCGACACCGCGCTCGAGCCGCCCTGATATTCCTCGGGCTTGAGCTTGCGCGCCCGCGCGCGGGCCGCGTAGTCCTTCATCTCATTGGAAATGGTGGACAGCGACTTCGCCTCGGCGTTACGCACCACCGGCGTGATCAGCCCGCCAGGGATCGAGACCGCGACCCCGATGTCGGAGCGGTGATGCTTGAGCATGCCGCCCTCGGTCCAGGTCACGTTGGCGTCGGGAACGCGCTGCAGCGCGAGCGCCAGCGCCTTGATGACGAAGTCGTTGACCGAGAGCTTGTAGGCCGGTTTGCCGTCCTTGTCCTTGGGCGCGGCGGTGTTGATCTCCTCGCGCGCGGCAAGGAGCTTGCCGATGTTGCAGTCGAGCGTGAGATAGAAGTGCGGGATGGTGAGCTTGGCCTCGACCAGCCGCCGCGCGATCACCTTGCGGATGTTGTCGTGTGGCACGACCTCGTAGCTGCCGGGCTCGAACAGCGCCCTGATCTTGTCGTCGGACGGCGCCTGCACCGCGAGCGGAGCCAGTGCCGATACGCCCTGGCCGGACCGGGCCGCCTCGACGTCGCGGGCGATGATGCGGCCATGCGGGCCGGAGCCGCGCATGCGGCCGAGCTCGATGCCGGCGGTCTTGGCAAGGCGGCGCGCCAGCGGCGAGGCAAAGATGCGGTTGCCGCCGTGGCTCGGGGCGGCGGCCGGCGCTGCCGTTGGCGCGGTCGCTGCCGCGGGGGCAGGCCGCGCAGCGGGCGCGCTCTTGGCCGCCGGCGAAGCAGGTGCTGAAGCCGGCACCGATGCAGCGGCGGCCCCCTTCCCGGCCGCGGCCGCGGCGCTCTTCGGGTCCTCACCCTCCTGCGCCAGCACGGCGATGAGCTGGTTGACCGGAACGTCCTGGCTGCCGGCCGGCACCACGATCTTGGCCAGCACGCCGTCGTCGATCGACTCGTACTCCATCGTAGCCTTGTCGGTCTCGATCTCGGCGATGACGTCGCCGGCTTTGACGGCGTCGCCTTCTTTCTTGAGCCACTTGGCGAGGTTGCCCTTCTCCATCGTGGGCGAGAGCGCGGGCATCAGGATATTGACCGGCATACGAGTGCCCCGTTTCCCAAGTTCGTGATCCACCTCAGCACCCTCTTACACGAACTTCGGAAACAAAGGGGCACTAGCAACTCTATGATTCTAGTGCCGCTTTCGATTTGAAGTTCCTGGCAGAGTTTGCTGCAGGCAGTGTAGGAACTTCAAATCGGCGGCACTAGTGGCTCGATTTCTAGCTGATCGCGCTGGTGGTGCCGGGATCGGTCGGCGAATCCATCTCGGCGTTGAAGAGCGCCCGGATGCGCTCGAGCGTCTCCTCCTCGCGGAACTTGTCCTCGGTCGCATAGATGCGCGCCACGTGGCGCGCCACGTCCGCGATCAACATGCCCCATGCCTCGGGATCGTCAAAGGCGCGGCGCAGCGACACGTGCAGGCCGCCGTCGACGACGGCGGCGCGCAGCACTTCGACGCCACCTTGCTCGAGCGCGGTGGGTGGAATGACCAGTGCATCGAAGATCGGCAGCGGCTTATCGGAGTCCATGCTGTTCACCGGTGACACGGAAAGTTCTGGGACAGGTGTGCGACGTAGATGCGAGCGACCTGGGCGCTGGGCTGCGCGGTGGCGACGAGCTTGTTCAGCTCGGTCTCCATCCACTCGAAGATATCGGAGAGCCTGCCCGTATCGCGGACCGGCGCGGGCAGACAGAACAGCTTGCCCACCATGGCATTCTCGGTGCCGCCTTCCGTATTCAGGAGGCCCTCGAACAGGCCGACCAGATAGTTCTTGTAGGCGGTCGAGGCCCAGCCGGCATTGCGCGAGACGCGCTGCAGCACCCGGTAGTTCTCGACATTCATCGGCGCCAGCACGATCGTGGCCTGGGCCGCGGCAAACGAGGACCAGGCCGTGCCGATCAGCAGCAACGCCGCGAACATGCGCATGGCGCTCACCGGTAGCAAACCGCTTTCGCCGCCTCGACCACTTTCTCGACCGAGGGCAGTGCCAGCTTTTCCAGATTGGCCGCATACGGCATCGGCACGTCCTCACCGGTGACGCGCGCGACCGGTGCGTCCAGCCAGTCGAAGGCCTCCTCCATCACACGCGCGGCAATCTCGGCGCCAACGCCCGACTGCCGCCAGCCTTCCTCGATCGTCACAATCCGGCCGGTTTTCTTCACCGATTCCACAATGGTGCCGATGTCCATGGGCCGCAGCGACCGCAGATCGACGACCTCGGCGTTGATGCCATCACGAGCGAGCGCGTCGGCAGCCTTCAGCGCGTAGGTCATGCCCATGGACCACGCCACGATCGTGACATCGGATCCCATCCGCGCGATCCGGGCCTTGCCGATCGGCACCAGGTAGTCGTCGAGCTTGGGCACCGGAAAGCTCTGGCCGTAGAGGATCTCGTTCTCGAGGAAAATGACCGGATTGGGATCGCGGATCGCGGACTTGAGCAGGCCCTTGGCGTCGGCCGCGGTGTAAGGCGCGACCACTTTGAGTCCGGGGACGTGCGAGTACCAGGCCGTGAAATCCTGGCTGTGCTGGGCGGCGACGCGCGCGGCCGGGCCGTTGGGTCCGCGAAACACGATCGATGCGCCGATCTGGCCGCCCGACATATAACGCGTCTTGGCGGCCGAGTTGATGATCTGGTCCATGGCCTGCATGGCAAAGTTGAAGGTCATGAACTCGACGATCGGCTTGAGGCCGGCGAGCGCGGCCCCGACGCCGAGCCCCGCGAAGCCATGCTCGGTGATGGGCGTGTCGATCACGCGCCGAGCGCCGAATTCCTGCAGCAGCCCTTGGGTGACCTTGTAGGCGCCCTGATACTCCGCAACCTCCTCGCCCATCACGAAGACATCCTGATCGCGCCGCATCTCCTCGGCCATAGCGTCGCGCAGCGCTTCGCGCACCGTCATGGTCACCATCGCGGTGCCTGCGGGCACGTCCGTCTCCGGCAGCGCGGCTTCTTGCGCGGGTGCGGACGGAGACGGACGCGTCTCCGAGGCGGGGCGATCCTGGCTGGCTGGTGCGGCGGCCGCTTTGGGCGCGCGGGCAGCGCCGGCTTTGAGCGCGGAGGCGTCCTCGCCGTCCGCCAGGATCATGGCGATCGGGGTGTTGACCGCGACGTCATTGGTGCCTTCCGGGACGAGAATTCTTCCGAGCGTGCCCTCGTCGACGGCTTCCACTTCCATAGTGGCCTTGTCGGTTTCAATTTCGGCGATCACGTCGCCGGACTTGACCGCATCGCCCTCCTTCTTGAGCCACTTGGCAAGGTTGCCCTTCTCCATCGTGGGCGACAGGGCAGGCATCAAAATCTCAGTCGGCATGAACAGCTTATCCCATGGCAGCAATGGCGCGGCGGCGAAGCAACCGCGATGCTCAACTGTAGACGTCGGTGTAGAGCTCGGAGACGTCGGGCTCTGCGTCGTGAGTGGCAAACTCCGCCGCTTCGTTCACGATCGCGCGCACCTCCACATCGATCTTCTTCAGCGCGTCCTCGCTCGCCCATTTCTTCGACATCAGCCGCTGGCGCACCTGCTCGATCGGGTCGTGCTCGCTGCGGACTTTGTCGACCTCCTCCTTCGGGCGGTACTTGGCGGGATCCGACATCGAGTGGCCACGGTAGCGGTAGGTCAGCATCTCCAGGATCATCGGGCCGTTGCCGGTGCGGCACCAATTCACCGCCTTCTCGCCCGCGGCCTTCACGGCGCGCACGTCCATGCCGTCCACCTGCTCGCCCGGGAGGTCGTGCGAGAGCCCGCGTTTGAACAGTTTGGTGGTCGCCGAGGCGCGCGCCACCGAGGTGCCCATCCCGTACTGGTTGTTCTCGATGATGTAGACGACGGGAAGCTTCCAGAGCTTGGCCATGTTGAAGCTCTCGTAGACTTGGCCCTGGTTGGTCGCGCCGTCGCCGAAATAGGTGAGCGACACGTTGTCGTTGCCGCGGTACTTGTTGGCGAAGGCAAGCCCGGTGCCGAGCGGGACCTGCGCGGCCACGATGCCGTGACCGCCGTAGAACCCCTTCTCGGCGGAGAACATGTGCATCGAGCCGCCCTTGCCTCTTGAATAGCCCCCCCGCCGGCCGGTCAGCTCGGCCATGACGCCTTTGGCGTCCATGCCGCAGGCCAGCATATGGCCGTGGTCGCGATAGCCGGTAATGACGCCATCGCCGGGTTTGAGCGCCATCTGCATGCCCACGACGACCGCCTCCTGGCCGATATAGAGGTGGCAGAACCCACCGATCAGGCCCATTCCGTAGAGTTGCCCGGCCTTCTCCTCGAACCGGCGTATGAGCAACATGTCCCGAAAAGCGGCCAGATCCTGCTCTTTGCTCAAATCGGGCACCGGGCTGTCATCGCCTGCACGGCGCTGGGCGGCCGCAGGGACCGCCGGTTTATTGGTGGCTACCGCCATATGGCTCCTCAAGAAAACGGGGCCCGACATCGGTCATTGGCCCAACTCCCATTAGCCGAAATCGGTTCGGCGCGAAAGCGCAAGCGGCGCCGCTGTGGGTGGCAAAACCGCGACCGCTTTCCGGACTATCCCTGGGCTCAGTCGTGGGCAGGCTCACGGCCGCTTGAGCTTGAGCGTCAGGTCATTGGCATCCACATAATCCAGGAGCGCACGGGCGCGCTCGTCAAGCAGGTCGGGGTCGAGGCTGTCGGACTTGAGCAGCGAGACGCGCCGCTCCCAGATCGCCCGCTCAGCCTGGACCGCCGAAAGCTCGCCTGAGAGCTGGGTGATCTGCTGGTCGATATTCTGCCTGGCGTTGAGGCCGTGCTCGCCGGTGAAGGCGTTGACCCCGAAATAGCCGATCAGCAGCGCCGCCGCCAGGTAGAGGCCAAGCGCGGTCAGAACCGATCGAAGCCGCCTGCGGGTGACCATGGCGGCAGAGTGCCGGCCCGGGCTTAAGACCGCTTTAACGCTCGGGGCCGGGCCAATCAGCGCCGTGCGAGCTGTCGGACCTCGTTGCGCAGGAGATTGCCGATGCGCTTGCCGCGGTTGCGGAGGTACTTCACCAGGCCGGAGTCGACGAAATAGGTGAGCAGGATCGAATCCCGCGTCGTCACCTCGGGGCCGACCGTGTCGGCGGAATGCCAGGTGTTCTCGCCAACCGCGAAGGCATAGCCCGTGTTCGGCGCGAATTTCATCTGGGTGTGCTTGGGCATGCTGCCGTCGGGGCGCACCTCATGGAAGATGGTGCCGATATGGGTGTTCGAGCTGTCGCGCGGCAGGTAGAGCTGGATGGTCATGCCCTTCCAGCGCGTGTCCGGGTGCGGGGAGATCTTGTAGCCCGGGATATCGCGGGTGAGGATTGGCACCGGGTACATGCCGACCTTGGCGAAGTCCTTGCCGAAGCGCTGGCCAAGGCCTGGTGCCAGCCGCCGCATCAGCGCCTGCTTGACCGGAGTCGAGCAGAGCGCATGGCCGACGATGTCCCAGACCGGGCGTTTCTCCGGCGGCAGCCGCCGGATGTATTCGGGAAACAGGTCGATCTTGACCCGGGTGTGGGTGCCGTCAGCGAGGTCGTTGCCCTTGGCGCGGCCCGACATCGGCCGATAATCGGCCGCGACCGGCATCGCGGTCAGCATGGCGGCGTAGACGTCGTCAGGGAACACTCGTTCGAACTCGAGATGGTGGAACGGCGCGTCGCTCGCGCGGGCGCTGTCGAACGACGCTGCCACGAATTGCGTGAGGCGCTCGATCGCCCGCTGCCGGTCCAATGTCTTCAGGCCGATTGTCTGGTCCATCGCGACCGTCCCAAGGTGATTTGTCGCGAGAGCCTACACCGGCTCCGGCCGGCATGACAGCGCTGATAGCCGGCAATCCGCAGCACAGTTCTCAAGCGCGCACAGCACGTTGATACCTCAGCGCAGCGCCTTGAGCGCCGCCCGGCCCGCATAGCGGGCCTGCGCGCCGAGCTCCTCCTCGATGCGCAGGAGCTGATTGTATTTCGCAGTGCGGTCAGAGCGCGCGAGTGAGCCGGTCTTGATCTGCCCGCAATTGGTGGCGACCGCGAGGTCGGCGATGGTGGAATCCTCGGTCTCGCCCGAGCGATGCGACATCACCGCGGTGTAGCCTGCCTTGTGGGCGGTCTCGACCGCCGCCAGCGCCTCGGTCAGCGTGCCGATCTGATTGACCTTGACCAGGATCGAGTTGGCGATGCCCCTCTTGATGCACTCGTTGAGCCGCGTGACGTTGGTCACCATCAGGTCATCGCCGACCAGCTGGCACTTGCTGCCGATCAGGTCGGTGACGCGCTTCCAGCCCTCGAAGTCGTCCTCCGCCATGCCGTCCTCGATCGAGGCGATCGGGTAGCGCGCCGCTAGCTCGGCCAGGTACTGCGCCTGTTCCTGCTTCGAGCGAGTCTTGCCCTCGCCCTCGTACACATAGTTGCCGTTCTTGAAGAACTCGGTGGAGGCCGGATCGAGCGCCAGCACGATGTCCTCGCCCGGCCGATAGCCCGACGCCTCGATCGCCTTCATGACGAAGCCGAGCGCGTCTTCGGCCGAGGCGAGATTCGGCGCGAAGCCGCCCTCGTCGCCCACATTGGTGTTGTGGCCGGCATCATGCAGCGCCTTCTTGAGCGTCTGGAACACCTCGACGCCCATGCGCAGCGCATCCGCGAAGGTGGCCGCTCCAACCGGCATGATCATGAATTCCTGGAAGTCGATCGGGTTGTCGGCATGGACGCCGCCGTTGACGATGTTCATCATCGGCACCGGCAGCACGCGCGCCGAGACGCCGCCGACATAACGATAGAGCGGCTGCCCGCCCGCGATGGCGGCCGCCTTGGCGACCGCGAGCGACACGCCCAGGATGGCGTTGGCGCCGAGCCTGGCCTTGTTGGGCGTGCCGTCGAGCGCGATCAGGGTCTCGTCGATCTTGTTCTGCGC
>DAIUEP010000010.1:0-4153 GCA_036845065.1 Xanthobacteraceae bacterium
GGCAAAATGTCGATCTGGGTCTTGGTCGCGTCGGCGATGAAGTCCGGATCCTTCATGGTGTCGATGAGCGCCTTGCGCAGCGCGGCCCTGCGCGCCGGCGGCATCGCGGGCGGGGAGAGATAGATGCGGCCGAGCGCCTGCGTGCCGAAGATGAGACCGAACACCTTCCGATCGTCCTCCGTCTTGGCATAGTCATCGACGTGCGGGATGTCCTTGAGCTCAGGCGTCTTGCGGCCCGAGAGCTGGATGATCGGCTTGAAGTTGCCCGCCTGATAGTCGTCGCGCCAGAACGACGTGATGGTCGACATCGGCAGCCCGCAGATGCCATGCACCTCGCCGCGCTGGATCGCGACCTTGACGCTGGCGGAGCCCTGATAGCCCGACACCACCTTCATCTTGACGCCGAGCAGGTTCTTGACCGCAAGCGCCGATTTCACCAGCGGGCCGGTGGCGCCGGTGGCGCCGAAGATCGTCTCCTTGCTGCGCATGTCGTCGAACCTGGCGATGCCGGCCGCCTTCGACACGCCGCAGACCGCGACGCTCTCCTCCATGTTGCCGATCCAGGTGAACTTGCCGGCCTCGAACTTGGCGGCGGCGTTGCCCATCAGCGGCTCGAACGGCACCGTGTGCACGAAGGTGGCCACCACGGTGCCGTCCTTGGGCGCGATATTATAGAGCCAGTTGGCCGCGTTGATGCCGCTCGCGCCGGTCATGTTCTGCACCACCACGACCGGGTTGCCCGGAATGTAGCGACCGAGGTGCCGCTGCAGCGTGCGCGCGTAGATGTCGAAACCAGTGCCCACCTCATGACCGACGACGATCGTGAAGGTCTTGCCCTTGTAGAAGTCGGACACCTCGTCGGCGGCCGCGGGCGTGACGAGCGCCGCCACACACAAAGCTCCTTTGATCGTGCTGTTCATGCTGACCTCACTTCAATTTTGCCGTCAGTCGGGCCGGGTCGCGCGCCGCGCCCGCTCCACCACCTCGGGTGACGAGGACGCCACGCGCGCAATGAACGCTTCGACCTCGGCGCCTGTGGTCGGAGTGACATCGATCTGGCTCTTGGCCGCGTCGCTCAAGAATTGCGGGTCGCTCATGGTGGCCATGAAAGCCGCCCGCAGCGCGCTTTTCCGATCCGCCGGGATGCCGGGCGCCGAGCCGTAGATGCGGCCGAGCGCCTGGGCCCCGAAGATCAGGCCAAAGACCTGCTCGTCGTCGGCGGTCTTGGCATAGCGCTCGACATGCGCGATGCCTGCAAGGCCCGGATGTGGCTTGCCGCTCAGCTGCAGGATCACCTTGAACGCGCCCGATTGCAGCTCGTCACGCCACTGCGAGGTCACGCTCGACATCGACAGCCCGCAGATGCCGTGCACTTCGCCGCGATTGATCGCGAGCTTGACGCTGGCCGAGCCTTGGTAGCCCGCCACGAGCTTGATCTTGGCGCCGAGCAGGTTCTTGACCGCCAGCGCATATTTTCCGAGTGGGCCGGTGGCGCCGGTCGAGCCGAACGGGACCTCTTTCACCAGCAGGTCCTCAAACCTCCCGATGCCGGACGCGGGCGAGACGCCGCAGATGCCGACGCCCTCGTCCATATTGCCGACCCAGGTGAACTTGGCGGCGTCGAACCTCGCAGCGCCGTTGCCGAAGATCGGCTCGAGCGCCGCGGTATGGACGAACGTCATGATCACGCTGCCGTCCTTCGGCGCCACGTTGTAGAGCCAGTTGGCGGGCGTGAGGCCGCTCGCCCCCACCATGTTCTGGACCACCACGCTCGGATGGCCCGGAATGTGCCGGCCGATATGGCGCGCCAGCACGCGCGAATAGATATCGAAGCCGGTGCCGACCTCGTGGCCGACCACGATCGTGAAGGTCTTGCCCTTGTAGAAATCGGCAATCTCGTCAGCGTCGGCAACGGCGACACCAGCGGCCAGCATGACGGCGGCAATCAAGCATCGATGCGTCATGCGCGTCATTGCGCTTTGTCACTTCGGTTGCGGAACGCGGATCAGCTCCGCGCGCTGCTGAGGCGTCAAGGGCGCCGTGATGAACTTGAATGCAATCGCGTCGGCGACGACCTCGTCAACGCCGGAGATCCGGTCGGGATCGACGGCGCTGAGCGGCAGAAACTCGCGCAACGCCCGCCGCGCGGTCTCCTCCGAAAGCTTCGCGAACGCCGCGTAGGCCTTGAGACCCTCGGGCGTCGAATAGATCCAGGCCAGCGACTCACGGTAGCCGCGCATGTAGCGCACGAACACGTCCGGCCGCGCCTTGAGCTCGTCGGCATTGGCAACGATCACCCGGCCGGTCTGCTTGTCGAAGTCCGGCGCCTCCGACGACTTCATGATGAGCCGCGTCTTGCCGGCTTCGAGATCGGCGACGCCGAACGGCGCCCCAGCCCAGCCGGCGTCCACCTGTCCGCTCATCGCCGCCGTCATGGTGGCGGCCGCGTTGCCGGTCTGGGTCAGCTTGAAGTTGACCTTGTAATGCTTCTGCAAAGCGAGCGCGCCCGCGTGGGTCGAGGAGCCGCTGGTCGAATAGGCGACCGTCTTGCCGTCGAGGTCCTGCACCCGCCGGATCGGCGAAGCGGCTGGCACATACCAGAAGATCTGGCTGCCACCCGTATAGGAGCCGCCGATGATGCGGACCGGAGCGCCCTTGGCGAATACCCCGATGGCGCCGAGGAAGCCCGATGCGACGCCGATCTGGGCGCTGTTGGAAATCACCGCCTGCTGGGTCTCCCCGCCGCCGTCGGTGTAGAAGATGTCGAGCGCGAGGTTGTGTTTTCGAAACAAGCCGGCGTTATCGCCAACCTCGGTGACGAAGGTCTCCCCGATGCCGCGGCCGCCGACTGCGATCTTCAGGCGGTCCTGCGCCTGCGCATCGTGCGCTACCATGACCGCAACCGACACCAGCAGCAAAGCTCTGCGCCCCATGCGGCCATCCTCTCTCGCGTCAAATCAGCTCGTCGATGCCGGAATTATCGTCAGTCTCGTAGCGCAATACCAGCGCCAATCGGCCGCATGAGCGCCGTCACGGGACATACACGGGCTCGACCTCGCGCGGAATATCCAGCTCCAGCCGGTCCACCAGCACCTGTCCTTCGCCGGTGAGGCGAACCACATTGACCGTGCCGGCATATTCGGGCGAGCCGGAGTAATAGGCCGCGACCGGTCCGTTGCCGACCTTGACCGCGCGGTTCCAATGGCCAAGCGCGATGTAGTCGGCGCCCGTGGCAACGATTTCGTCGTCATTGATAAGCCAGGACGGGCGCGGCACGACGCTGCGGTCGACGCTCGGATCGTAGTGCCCATGCGCGACCGCGATCTGCCAGCGCGTGCGGCGCGGCCGCGTGATCTCAAGCGGCACCATGTCGCCGTAGTCCAGGTGGGCGCGACCCCAGATCTCAAGATCAAGGTGGGGAAGATCGACAGCCTCCGGATGGGTGACGCCCAGCACCATCAGGTTCTCAACGGTGGCCAGCGCGCCATGCCGAAACACCGCCTCCGGAATGGCGGGGTCATGGTTGCCGGGCAGCAGGACCACTGGCAGGCCGGCCGCCCCGATCACCATCGCGGTGCGCTCGAGGACATGCTGAGGCAGGCGATGGCTTTCGAACGTGTCGCCGACAAGCAGCACCACGTCCGCACGAACTGCGCGAGCAGCTGCAAGGACACACGCCAAGCCTGCAGTGCCGTCGCCGCCGTGAAGGCGAGCGGTATAGTCATGATCCACGTGAAGGTCCGAACTATGGACGATGACGACGTCCCTGCTGCTCATCGGTATTTCAATGCCTCTTTCTCGTCGGCTCGCCGCGATCTCACCGCGTTTTTGCCTCGTTCGTGCCCTAAGGATATCTCGACATAGAAGTGGTTAACCAAGTAGCATCCCTGCAGTCGCTTGTAGTCATTGTAACAGTAGCGTGCGAAGGGAGTATCGGGCGATGAGTGACGTTGAGGACTATCGCAATAACGCCGAAGACTGCCTGCGTATGGCCGAAGCTGACCAGGATCAGCAAGACAGGCCGTTGTGGGCCACGCTCGCCGTCTCCTGGATGCGGCTCGCCGAGGACGCCGACCGCATCAGGTCGGGCCGGTTCGCGCCTCCCAATGACGCCGAGGCATTGTCGCCCGCCGAGGGTTAGGCCCCGCCTCTC
>DAIUEP010000010.1:4253-43197 GCA_036845065.1 Xanthobacteraceae bacterium
GCCTCCCAATGACGCCGAGGCATTGTCGCCCGCCGAGGGTTAGGCCCCGCCTCTCCACCTGACGCTCACGGCTTCTTCTTCTCGTCCGCACGACCATGGACCTGGCCATGCCATTCCGGTGGCGTGATGTAGAACAGCGGCGTCAACAGATAGATCACGAAGGCCGCATGGACGCTCACCCAGGCGGCCGCCGCACCCACGAGATAGGACACCGGCCCGATCAGCGACTTGGTGAGCGCGCGCGGGTCCTGCGCGTCAGTTCATGGCAGTTACGCAGGCCGCTTTAGCGCCCGGCTCCGTATTTGAAGGCAAGATACCACGCAATCAGCACCGGAATGCCGAAGATCGGAATGAAGGCGCCCAACTCGTTCAGCAGCGGAATGCCGGCGCGCATCACGCCGAATGTGCCATTGGCAATCGAGGCCACCAGCCACACCCAGATAAACACGTAGGCGCCGCTCGGGCCCCCCTTGCCGATGAAACTCGCCACGAAAAAAAACGCCGCCAGCACGACCAGGCCGATGCCGACGACTATCGCGATATGCATTGCAAGTCCCCCTCGCCGGCATGACGCGTCGCCCAACCACAGCGCCGCCGCGATGCCAGGCGCCTCATATCACTTTCCCATGACATGATGTAGCGGCCGCCCGCGAGCCGCCCTTGCGGGCTCAATCGAGCGACGCGCCGGAGGCCTTCACGATCGCGGCCCACTTCGGAATCTCGGCCCGGATATAGGCGCCGAACTCCGCCGGGGTATTGCCTGCGACATCGACGCCGAGATCGATCAGCGCCTTGCGCAGCTCCGGATCGTTGAGCGTCGTCATCATCGCTTTGTGGAGCGTCGTCACGATCTCCGCCGGCGTGCCGGCCGGCGCCACCAGACCATGCCAAGTGGTGGCTTCGTAGCCCGGGATCGCAAGCTCGGCGACCGTCGCGATGTCGGGCAACAGGGCGGTGCGAGCGAGCGTCGTGACCGCGAGCGGCCGCAACGTTCCACTCCTGATGTGATCGCCGACCGGCGCCACCGCCGAGATTCCCATCGCCACATGGCCGGCCAGAACATCCTGCAACGCCGGCCCGGTCCCCCGATAAGGGACATGCACGATGTCGATCTTGGCTTCCGCCTTCAGGAGCTCGCCGGCGAGGTGCGCGGCGGTGCCGTGCCCGCCCGAGGCGTAGCTGACCTTGCCCGGATTGGCCTTGGCGAAGACGATGAGCTCACCCAGCGTCCGCGCCGGCATGGTCGGATTGACGTAGATCACATTGGCCTGCGCGCCGACGAGCGTGATCGGCGCGAAGTCCTTGGCCGGATCGAAGCCAACCTTCTTGTAGAGGCTGACATTGGTCGCCAGGATGCCGTTGGTGCCGAGCAGCAACGTGTGGCCGTCGGGCGCGGCGCGCGCCACCATCTCGCCGGCGACGTTGCCGCCCGCCCCGGCCCGGTTCTCGACCACCACCGGCTGGCCGAGAACCTGCTCGAGCCGCCGGCCGACGAGCCGCGCGACCACGTCGCTCGGTCCGCCAGGCGCAAACCCGAGCACGAGCGTCACCGGTCGTGTCGGGTAGTCGGCCGCCAGAACGGAGGATGCCACCAGCAAAGCAAGCAGCGCAGCAAACAACGGTGCCGTCCTTAGCATCTCTCACTCTCCCGGGTGCGCTTGTCGTGACGTCATCGCCGTGCCGCGCCGCACCGATCAGGGCACACCGACGTCGCGGCGCAACTGCTCGATGTCGACGCGCCGGATGAAGCGTGGGATGTTGCCCCAGACCGCATGATAGCCGAACTTGCCGTTCTGCATCTCGTCTTGTGCGGCAACCTTGGTCCAGCCCTGATAGAGAATTCGGTAGAGCGCCGTGATCATTCCGGTGCGGTCGGCGCCATGCTGGCAATGCAGGAGGACGGGCGCATCGCGGCTCGCACGACGCAGATTTTGCAACGCAGCGACCACGTCATCGCGCTGGATATTCCAGGTGTTGATGCGAATGCGCTCGAGCTTGAGGTCGAGCCCGCGCGCGAACGGCTCATCGGCGTTGAAAGAACGCAGGCTGATCACGGTGCGCACGCCGTGCGCGGTGGCAAGCCCCTTGAAGCCCTGGGCGTCGGGCTGCGCGCTGCGAAAGAAGTTGGCTTCCACGCGATGCAGGTTGGGCGCGCCGTCGAGCGGCACCGGCGTCGCCCAGGTCGCTGGCCGCGCAGCGCCCTGCGCGAGCGCGCAGTGGGCGAACGGCAATCCCGCAAGTGCGCCGATGACAGCGCGCCGGGTCGACATGGCCTCTCTGTGTCCTATTCCTTGACCGGCTGGCCGGCCTGACCGGGAACAAGCTCGTAGAACCCGGCAAGACGCAGCCGCACCACGACCGGCGCCACGCTCTGGTTCTGCCAGTACCAGCCGTGGATGCCCTCCCAGGGCGCGACCAGGGCGCCGCTCGCCTTGGCGCCCGTCCCTTTCTCGTAGAACATCAGATCGCCGCGGCCACCGACCGGCTCGGTATGACCGTGAAACTCGGTATAGAACTCCTCCGGCTTGGCGAGATTGCGCACCTCCCAGGAATAGACCACCGTGCCGCCGGCCTTCATGTGAATCTTGTACTCGAGATCGCCGTCGTTGCCGCGGATCGGCACGTCGATCACGTCGGTGCGGTAGCCCGCCGGATAGGTGCGCGCAAGCGCCTCCTTGCCGGTCGGCGCGGGGATTTCGTTCCATTGCGTCTGCGCCGAGGCTGGCGGCACGAGGACCGACGCGGCAATTGCGCCGGCAACCAGGGTGATACCTTGAAGGACGGTCATGGCAGGGCTCCTTGCTCGGCCGGCATTTGAACCACGCTTTTCGAACCGACGATTTTCGAACCGACTATTTTGCGTGCACCGTCACTCCGGCTTGATGCCAGCCGCCTTGATGATCGGCGGCCAGCGCTGCGCTTCCGCGGCGAAGAAGGCAGCAAATTGCGTCGGCGACATGACCTTAGTCTCAAACGACATGCCGGCGAAAGCCTTCTGCAGCTCGGGCGATGTCAGGCTGTCGTTGACGGCACCATTCAGCGCGTCGACTACGGCAGCGGGCGTGCCCGCGGGCGCCAGAATGCCGGTCCAGGCATTGAGCTCAAGCTGCGGAAAGCCGCTCTCCGCCACCGTCGGCACGTCCGGCAATTCCGGATATCGCGTCGCGCTGGTCGTCGCCAACGGCCGCACCTTGCCGTCGCGTATGTGCGGCAGGAGATTCACCACTGGCCCGAAATACATATGGATGCGCCCGCCCAGCATGTCGGTGATCGCCTGCACACCGCCGCGATAAGGCACGCTCACGATGTCGGCGCCGGTGAGCGCCTTGAGGTACTCGCCCATGATCTGCGGCGGCGTGCCGAGCCCGAAGCCAAACGTCACCTTGCCGGGATTGGCCTTGGCATAGGCAACGAGCTCGCTCACGGTCTTGGCCGGAACGCTGGCACTGACCACCAACAGCTGCGACCAGCCGGCGACCGGCGCGACCGGCGCAAAGCTCCTCACCGTGTCATAGCCGGGATCGCTGTAGAGCCCGAACACATGGCCGTTGCTGATATAGAGGAGCGTGTAGCCATCGGGCTCGGCCGCCGCCACCGCCTTGGCGCCGAGCGTGGTGCCGGCGCCCGGGCGATTGTCGAGCACGACGCTCTGGCCGAGCCGCGCCTGGATCTCCTTGGCGATCACGCGTGCGGAGGCATCGACCGGCGAGCCGGGCGTGAAGGGCACGATCATGCGGATGGGCTTGGTGGGGTAGGTTTGCGCGGCAGCAGGGCTAGCGAGAATGGCAAAGGCTGCACCCGTAAACGCACTCAGAATGCTCGCCCTACTGACCCAACTCGTCACCATGACGCCAACCTTTCGATGTCACACCGGCAAATTGTCGTGCTTCCTCGCCGGCATCTCCACCCGCTTCCCCCGCAGCATCGCCAGCGCCCGCGCGATGCGTGGCCGCGTCGCATGCGGCATGATCACGTCGTCGATATAGCCGCGCTCGGCGGCGGCAAAGGGCGAGAGAAACCGGTCCTCGTATTCCTTGGTGCGCGCGGCGATCTTCTTCTCGTCGCCAATGTCGGCGCGGAAGATGATCTCGACCGCGCCCTTGGCCCCCATCACCGCGATCTGCGCGGTCGGCCAGGCGTAGTTGACGTCGCCGCCCACGTGCTTCGAGGCCATCACGTCATAGGCACCGCCGAACGCCTTGCGGGTAATTACGGTGACGAGCGGCACGGTCGCCTGGCTGTAGGCGAACAAAAGCTTCGAGCCGTGCTTGATCAGCGCGCCGTATTCCTGGTTGGTGCCGGGGAGAAAGCCCGGCACGTCCACAAAGGTCACGATCGGGACGTTGAAGGCGTCGCAGAAGCGCACGAAGCGCGCGGCCTTGCGGCTCGCGTCGATGTCGAGCACGCCGGCGAGCACCATCGGCTGGTTGGCGACCAAGCCCACGGTGCGCCCGGCGATGCGGCCGAAGCCGGTGACGATGTTCTTGGCGTAGGCTTCCCCAAGCTCGAAGAAGTCGCCCTCGTCCACGACTTTGAGGATCAGCTCCTTGATGTCGTAGGGCTTGTTGGGATTGGCGGGGACGAGCGTGTCGAGCGAGGGCTCCTCGCGCTCGACTGGGTCTTGCGTCGGCCATTCCGGCACGCCCGCTTCGAACGAGGCCGGCAGGAAGTCAATCAGCCGCCGCATCTGCAGCAGGCATTCGACGTCGTTGTCATAAGCACCGTCGGCGACGCCGGACTTCGCGGTATGCACCGAGGCGCCGCCCAGCTCCTCCGCGGTCACCTGCTCGTTGGTGACGGTCTTCACCACGTCGGGGCCGGTCACGAACATGTAGCTCGTGCCGCGCACCATGAACGTAAAGTCGGTCATCGCCGGCGAATAGACGTCGCCGCCCGCGCACGGGCCCATGATCACGCTGATCTGCGGAATGACGCCCGAGGCGATGACGTTCCTTTTGAACACCTCGCCGTAGCCGCCGAGCGCTGCCACGCCTTCCTGGATGCGGGCGCCGCCGGCATCGAACAGGCCGACGATCGGCGCGCGCGCCTTCATCGCCATGTCCTGGATCTTGATGATCTTGCCTGCGTGCGTCTCGGACAGCGAGCCGCCGAACACGGTGAAGTCCTTGGCGAAGGCGAACACCGTGCGGCCGTTGACCGTGCCCCAGCCGGTGACCACGCCGTCGCCGGGGATTTTCGTTTTGTCCATGCCGAAGTCGCCCGAGCGATGCTCGACGAACATGTCGAACTCCTCGAACGTGCCCTTGTCCATCAGGAGCTCGACGCGCTCGCGGGCGGTGAGCTTGCCGCGCTGGTGCTGCGCCTCGATGCGCACCTTGCCGCCGCCGTCGCGCGCCTGCGTCCGCCGCGCTTCGAGCTTCTCGATGATGTCTTTCATGGCGCCGCCCAAGGGAATCTCGATGGGCAAGGGATAGCACAACCATGGCTGTCATTCCGGGCCGGAATGACAAGCTCAGGCGCGCAACAGCTCCACCACCTTTCCCGCCGCCTGCATCTCGGCCTCGCGGTAGGCGCGGCGCTCGAGCGCAAGCTCGTCGCGGCCCCACTGCGCCATGTTCCAGTCCTCGTCCACAAGCGAGGCGGTCCAGGCTTCCGCGATTGAAAGCCGGCCGGCGGCCACAGCCAGCGCAATCAGCGCCGAGCCGGTGAGCGTGGTGATCGAATGCAGCGCCCCGAGCCGCCAGATGTCGCTCGGGTCCCCCGTGTGGCGCGTGATGGCGGCACCCACGACGGCCAGCGCATCGTCCGGCTGAGGAAGATGCACCAGCCCTTCGCCGGTGCGAAAACGAGCCCCGAACGTGTCACGGGCCCAGGCAAGCAGTGGGTCCCAGGCCGCCTGCTGGCGGCTGACCAGCCCTTGCGGGGTCTCGGCGCGATAGAAGACGAGATCGGAGGCAAGATATCTCCGCACCTCCGCCGCCACCTCGCCAGAGGTGTCGGCCACCCCGTCGATGATCGAGTTGGCAAGCCGCGTCAGCGGCATGGTCGAGGGGTCGATATGCTCGCTCTGGGCGCGCCATTCCTCGGCGAGCGCGTTCGCCAGGGCGTGGGTCGGCGCGGCCAGCGACCTGCGGGCCGGCGTCTTCACCGGGCGGCCGTCGAGGGCGAGGCCAAAGCCGCCCCCCTCCTCCACGACCGCAACCTCCTCATAGAACCGGCGCCGCAATCGCGGCCGCATCGAGCGGCGCGCCGCCTCAGTCGGGTCTAGCGGCTGGTTCTCGCGGATGTCCGCAAAGATCTCACGCATGGTGGGTTGCCATTAACGCTGCGGCGACAGGCCGCCGGGTTCAATGACTTGGGGCGCGCTCTGAATCAAGCTCGAGACGCGGAACTTTTCGTGCACGGCGACAGCCCGAAAATCGCAGCAGACGAAATATACTAGATATTTCATATAGTTAATCAATTTCAATGAATTCAGTAGCGCGAATATGTGAACCCCTGCCCTACTGTGACCTTGCTGCATCGCTATTCACGCCACCGGCAATCGGGCCCCTGGTATGACGATGGTAGCGGTGGAATTCCCAAACTTGCTCCACTACATTGCGGCCCGGATTCGGACCCTAAGAAACCGACCCACGAGGGAAACCGGCCGAACACCTGACCGCGCGTGACTTAACTTCCCGCAGAAGGGCGCGGCACGTGGACGTGCACGAGGCGTAGATCGTAAATGAAGAATACCGACATTGCGGCGCCTGACTACTTCCACAAGGTCGTGGATTGCCAGTGGGCCTGTCCCGCGCACACTCCAGTGCCGGAATACATCCGGTTGATCGCGGCCGGTCGCTACGGCGACGCCTACATGATCAACTGGCGATCCAACGTGTTCCCGGGCGTGCTCGGGCGCACCTGCGACCGGCCGTGCGAGCCGGCGTGCCGGCGCGTCCGCGTCGAGAAGGAGCCGGTCGCGATCTGTCGCCTCAAGCGGGTGGCTGCCGACTACAAAGAGGATATCCGCGGCCGCCTGCCCAAGCGAGCGCCGGCCCCGAACGGCAAGCGCATCGCGCTCGTCGGCGGCGGCCCAGCCTCGCTCACGGTCGCGCGCGACCTCGCCCCGCTCGGCTACCGCTGCGTGGTGTTCGACCAGGATCCCAAGTCGGGCGGGATGATCCGCACCCAGATCCCCCGGTTCCGGCTGCCCGAGAGCGTCATCGACGAGGAGTGCGGCTATATCCTCGGGCTCGGCGTCGAGTTCGTGGGCGGCAAGCGCATCGCCAGCCTCAAGGCGCTGCTCGCCGAAGGCTGGGACGCGGTGTTCGTCGGCTCAGGCGCGCCACGTGGCCGCGAGCTCGAGATCCCCGGCCGCAAGGAAGCCGCCGCCAACATCCACATCGGCATCGATTGGCTGTCCTCGGTCTCGTTCGGCCACATCACCAAGATCGGCAAGCGCGTCATCGTGCTCGGCGGCGGCAACACCGCGATGGACTGCTGCCGCTCCTCGCGCCGGCTCGGCGGCGAGGACGTCAAGGTGATCGTGCGCTCCGGCTTCGAGGAGATGAAGGCGTCCCCCTGGGAAAAGGAGGACGCCATGCATGAGGATATCCCGATCCTCAATTTCCTGGTGCCGAAGGAATTCACGCACGACAACGGCAAGCTCACCGGGGTCGTGTTCGAGAAGGTGAAGGCCGAGTACGACGCCAAGGGCCGGCGCAACCTGGTGCCGGCCGGCGAGCCCGACCAGCATATTCCGTGCGACGACGTGCTGGTCGCGATCGGCCAGGAGAACGCGTTTCCCTGGATCGAGCGCGACATCGGCATCGAGTTCGACAAGTGGGACATGCCCAAGGTCGATACCGCGACCATGGCCTCGACCAACCCCAAAGTGTTCTTCGGCGGCGATGCGGCCTTTGGCCCCAAGAACATCATCTGGGCGGTGGCACATGGCCACGAGGCCGCGCTCTCGATCGACCGGTTCTGCTCCGGCCTCGACATCAACGAGCGGCCGCAGCCGATGGTCGATGTCGTCAGCCAGAAGATGGGCATTCACGAGTGGAGCTACGACAACGACATCGCGCTCGACAAGCGCTATCGCGTGCCGCTGCGCGACAAGGTGGTGGCGCTGCGCGACATCAAGGCCGAGGTCGAGCTCGGCTTCGACGTCGAGATGGCGCTCAAGGAGGCGCATCGCTGCCTCAATTGCGACGTGCAGACGGTGTTCGAGTCGAAGCTGTGCATCGAGTGCGACGCCTGCGTCGACATCTGCCCGATGGACTGCATCAGCTTCACCCAGAACGGCGAGGAAGCCGAGCTTCGAACGCGGCTCCAAGTGCCCGCGACAAACGCGACCCAGGACCTCTATGTCGCCGACGGCCTCAAGACCGGCCGCGTCATGGTCAAGGACGAGGACGTGTGCCTGCACTGCGGGCTATGCGCCGAGCGTTGTCCGACCGGCGCCTGGGACATGAAAAAGTATCTCATCGACATGACGCACGCGGATGACCAATGCCGGCAAAAGCACCAATCAGCAGCGTAAACGACTTCGTCGTCAGCTTCGCCAACGTCAACGGCTCCGGCTCCGCCAGCGCCAACGAGCTGTTTGCTCGCGCGGTGCTGCGCATGGGCATCCCGGTGGCGCCGCGCAACATCTTTCCGTCCAACATTCAGGGCCTGCCGACCTGGTACGAGGTGCGCATCTCCGAAGCGGGCCATCTGGGCGCGCGCGGCGGCACCGACCTCATGGTGGCGATGAACCCGCAGACCTGGGACAAGGACGTGGCCTCGATCGAGCCCGGCGGCTATCTCCTTTATGACTCGACCAAGCCGCTGCCGCCGTCCAAGTTCCGCGACGACATCAATGTCATTGGCGTGCCGCTGACCGCGATCTGCAATCGCGAATACACCGATCCGCGCCAGCGCCAGCTGTTCAAGAACATCATCTATCTCGGCGCGCTCTCGGCGCTGCTCGAGATGGACGTCGCCGCGATCGAGGCCCTGATCAGCGAGCAGTTCAAGGGCAAGGAAAAGCTGTTCGCCGCCAACAAGCACGCGCTCCATCTCGGGCGCGACTGGGTGCTGATGAACCTCGAATGCCCGATCGGGCTGCGCCTCAAGCCGTCCGACAAGGTCGGCGACCGTATCTTCATCGAGGGCAACAACGCGGTCGCGCTCGGCGCAGTCTATGGCGGAGCGACGGTGTGCGCCTGGTACCCGATCACTCCATCCTCATCGGTGGCTGAGGCCTTTACCAGCCATTGCCGACGGCTGCGGGTCGATCCGGAGAGCAAGCGCAACAAGTTCGCTATCGTGCAGGCCGAGGACGAGTTGGCCTCCATCGGCATGGTGATCGGCGCCTCCTGGAACGGCGCACGCGCCTTCACGGCGACCTCCGGTCCTGGCATCTCGCTGATGCAGGAATTCCTCGGCCTTGCCTATTTCGCCGAGATCCCAGCGGTCGTGGTCGACGTCCAGCGCGCCGGCCCTTCGACCGGCATGCCGACCCGCACGCAGCAATGCGACATCACCTCGTGCGCCTATGCGTCGCACGGCGACACCAAGCACGTTCTGCTCCTGCCGGAGGACCCGGCCGAGGCCTTTGAGTTCGGCGCGCAGGCCTTCGACCTCGCCGACCGTCTGCAGACGCCGGTGTTCGTGATGATCGACCTCGACATCGGCATGAACCAGCGCCTGTGCCGGCCGCTCAAATGGGACGACAGCCGCAAGTACGACCGCGGCAAGGTGATGACGGCCGCCGACCTCGACGCCGGCAAGGAGTTCGGCCGCTATCTCGACGTCGACGGCGACGGCATCCCGTATCGCACCTATCCGGGCACGCATCCGTCGAAGGGCGCGTTCTTTACCCGCGGCACCTCGCGCGATCGCTATGCCCGCTACACTGAAGAAGGCGCGCCCTACGCCGACAACATGCAGCGGCTGTTGCGCAAGTTCGAGACCGCCAAGAACCTGGTGCCGCGGCCCGTTCGCAAGGACGCCGACAAGCCCACGAAGTACGGCGTGATCTACTACGGCTCGACCACGCCCGCGATGAACGAGGCGATCCACATGATCGAGGCCAAGGGCCGGCCGCTCGACATGCTGCGCATCCGCGCCTTCCCGTTCCACCAGGACGTACCCGACTTCATCGCCGACCATGACTACGTGTTCGTGGTCGAGCAGAACCGCGACGCGCAGCTGCGCTCGCTCATCGTCAACGAATGCGGCATCGATCCGGTGCGGCTCATCCCGATCCTGCATTATGACGGGACGCCGATCACCGCCCGCTTCATCGCCCGCGAGATCGCCGACGATCTCGAGGCGCTGAAAGTCACGCCGCTGCGCAAGGTGGTCTCATGACCTACATCGCCAAGCCCAAGTTCCACCACCCCTCGCTGCCGAAGAACGCGCTGGGCTACACGCACCGCGACTACGAGGGCAAGATCTCGACGCTGTGCGCCGGCTGCGGCCACGACTCGATCACCGCTTCCGTCATCGAGGCCTGCTTCGAGCTTGCGATCGAGCCGCACCGGGTGGCGAAGATTTCCGGTATCGGCTGCTCGTCGAAGACGCCGGACTACTTCCTCAACGCCTCGCACGGCTTCAACTCCGTGCACGGGCGCATGCCGTCGGTGCTCACCGGCGCCAACCTCGCCAACCGCGACCTGATCTATCTCGGCGTCTCGGGCGACGGCGACACCGCCTCGATCGGCTTCGGCCAGTTCGCCCACGCCCTGCGCCGCGGCGTCAACATGGTCTATATCGTCGAGAACAACGGCGTGTACGGGCTGACCAAGGGCCAGTTCTCCGCCACCGCCGACCGCGGCTCCAAGAGCAAGCGCGGCGTCATCAATGCCGACAACTCGATCGACGTCGTGGCGATGGCACTGCAGCTCGGCGCGACCTTCGTGGCGCGCTCGTTCTCGGGCGACAAGGAGCAGCTGGTGCCGCTGATCAAGGCCGCGATCGAGCACCAGGGCGCGGCGCTCATCGACGTGATCTCGCCTTGCGTCGCCTTCAATAACCACGCCGGCTCGACCAAGAGCTTCGACTACGTGCGCGAGCACAACGAAGCGGTGAACCGGCTCGATTTCATCACCGGCCGCGCGCCGATTACGGTCGCCTATGAGGCGGGCGCGGTCGAGGTGGTCGAGCAGCACGACGGCTCAAAGCTCGTGCTCAAGAAGGTCGCCGCCGACTACGACGCCCATGACCGGATCGGCGCCATGACCTTCCTGCAGCAGCACGCCGCCAAGGGCCAGATCGTGACCGGGCTCCTCTATGTGGAGAGCGAGCCGGAAGACCTGCACACCCATTTCAACACGGTGGCGACGCCGCTCAATGCGCTGTCCGAGAAGGAGCTGAGCCCCGGCTCAGCGGCCCTCGACAAGATCAACGCCGCGCTGCGGTAGAGGAGCGCGGGATGTAGGGTGGGCAAGGGCGGTGGTACGGCCTCTCAGCGAGGCAAGGTCTGTCGTGCGCCGTGCCCACCAGGGATTGTCCGGCCCGGATCAATGCTGTTGGTGGGCACGGCGCACGACAGACTTCGATGTGAGGCACGCCAGTGCGCGCGCCTTTGCCCACCCTACAACTCAGCATCCGTCCGTCAATTCGCGTTGGCGCAGGCGCGCGTATAGGCATCAAGCTCGGCCCCTTTCAGGCCGTAGCCTGCCCCGGCATGCAGGCAGCGCGTGGTGCGGTCGCTGTGGGTGTTGAGCCGGCCCGGCTCATAGACCCCGGGCGGCGGGCTCTGTCCGAGCGGGCCGTTGATGATCGGCGGCTGCGGTGGCGGCGGCAGCGGCGCCGGAATGCGGTTTTCAAGTTCCGGCGGCGGCGGCACGATTTGCGCAAACGCCGGCGGCGCGACCAGCGCGCACGCGAGCACTAGGCCGTAGATGCGGACCATCAGCGGACCTCCTGCCCACCGTCCATTAGCTAAGCACGACGGCAACGCAATGAAAGGGCGCCTATTCCTCCGGCGCCTCGACGATGGGGTCGTAGCGGGTGGCGTCGAGGCCAAGGAGGCTCCACGATTGCTGCATGTGCGGCGGCAGCGGCGCGGTGACGTCGATCACGCCGCCGCGCGGATGCGGCACCGCGATCCGGCGCGCCAGGAGATGCAGCTTGTTCTGCATGCCGCCGGGCAACTCCCAGTTCTCCTTTGAGAAATACTTGGGGTCACCCACGATCGGATGGCCGATATGGGCCATGTGGGCGCGCAATTGATGAGTGCGGCCGGTGACCGGCTTGAGCGAGAGCCAGGCCAGCGTGCGCGCCGAGGTCTCCACCACGGCGTAGTACGTCACCGCGTGGCTCGCGCCCTCGTCGCCGTGCTTGGCGATACGCATGATGGACTCGTCCTCGCGCTCCTCCTTGGCCAGGAAGGTCGAGATGCGGCCCTGCGCGGGCCGGGGAACGCCCGCGACCAGCGCCCAGTAGATCTTGCGCGCCGAGCGCGAGCGGAACGATTTCGCGAGTGCGGCCGCTGCAAAGCGCGTCTTGGCGACGAGCAGGCAGCCCGCCGTGTCCTTGTCGAGCCGGTGGACGAGGCGTGGGCGCTGGCCGTCCGGCCCGGGCGCGCGCAGGACCTCCAGCATGCCGTCGATGTGGCGCGTGGTGCCCGAGCCGCCCTGCACCGCGAGCCCCATCGGCTTGTTGAGCACCAGCACGTCGGCATCCTCGTGGAGCGTGATCGAGCGCAGGAACTCGCGCGTCTTGGCGTCGGCCTCACCGCCGGGCGAGCGCGGCCGCTCCGGGTCGAGCTTGAGCGGCGGAATGCGCACCGCTTGCCCAGCAGCGAGCCGGTCCTTCGGCTTGGCGCGCTTGCCGTTCACGCGCAGCTCGCCTTTGCGGATGATGCGCTGGATATGGGAGAAGCTCAGCCCCGGAAAGCGGGCTTCGAGGAAGCGATCAACCCGCATGCCGCCTTCGTCGGGCGTGACCGCGACGGTCTGCACGGTCGCAGCGAGCGCCACGGCCGGCTGCGGCGCCTTTGCCCCGTCAATCCGAGCCTCGTTGCGGCCCGGTGACTCAAGGGACGCGCGGCCGGAACCGGCGCCCTTCGGGGGCCGCGCTCGGGTCCCGGGATGGCGGTTCGCCGAAGGGCGCCGGCCGCGATCATGGTCGCGCGGTCCGGCAACCTGCCGTCCGCCGCCGGGCTGCCGGGGCCCGCTACCGCCACGTCTCACCTTTGCCTCCATCCGATTCCTTGACGCCCGAATTCCTCGACACCCGGATTCCTTGACACCCTATGTCGACATCATACGATCGCCGCAACCACAAGAGCACGCGACAGCGAACGCCAGCCATACGACGGGAGGACCGCATGCTACAGCCTGCCCACCACCATGTCGCTATTCACCGAGCCGCCATGGCGGCATTCGCCGCTCTCGGCGCCCTGGCTGCGAGCCAAGCCTCCGCCCAGGTGCCAGCCGAGCTGATCGACAAGATCGCCGCCATCGGCCGCGTCAGCGACCCGGCCAAGACCGCTCCGCTCTATGCCCCGATGCACGCCAAGGAACCCTATGCGGGTGTCAAGGTTACCCGCGACGTGAAATACGGTCCGCATGAGCGCAACACCCTCGACCTGTTCGTGCCCGAAGGCGCGGGCGCCGGACGGCCCATCTTTGTGTTCGTGCATGGCGGCGGCTTCGTGCGCGGCAGCAAGCGCGCCCCCGACAGCCCCTTCTACGACAACATCATGCTGTGGGCGAACCGCAACGGCATGATCGGCGTCAATATCGAATATCGGCTGGCGCCCCAATCGCCCTGGCCGGCCGGCCAGGAGGACATCGGCATGGCGGTGCGCTGGGCGGCCGACAATGCCGCGGCCCACGGCGGGGATGCCAACCGCATCTACCTGATGGGCCATTCCGCAGGTGCCACCCATGTGGCCACTTACGTGGCGCATCCGGAGTTCCATGGCCCGAAAGGCAGCGGGCTTGCCGGCGCCATGTTCTCGTCAGGTGGCTTCGACCTGACCAAGCTCGAAGAGGGCGAAGGCCGCAATGCCTATTTCGGCGCCGACCGCTCGCTCTATGCGCAGCGCTCGGCGCTGCCCGGCCTGATCAAGAGCACAATCCCGTTCATGGCCAACGCCGCCGAGCTCGATCCGCCCTGGATGGTCGAGCAGCTCGAGCAGCTCAAGAGCGCGATGTGCGCGAGCGCGCGCGGCTGCATTCGCACGCTCCTCCAGCCCAAGCACAATCACATGTCGCAGTCTTACGCGATCAACACCGCCGACACGCTGCTGAGCGACCAGATACTGGCATTCATCAAGTCGGGGAAGTAGCGGCTGACGACTGAACCTGCTGCGATATTGGAAGGCGCGAGACCAATCAGCGAAATCGCCGGTTTCGAGACGCGTGAAAGATCGCCACGATCGTCACTGTTTCGTCTTGAACACGATGGATCACGATATAGGGTAAGCCCGGCACAGAAAGGAGCCTCGTTCCGCGCCGCCCGATACGTCCGGAATACGGGAATCTTGTCAGTCGCTTGGCGGAATACTCTATCTGCGCAACGACACGTCTCGCAGCATTTGCATCATCTCTCGCGATATAGCTTCTTATGACTTCCAAATCCCTCAGGGCCGACTTGAGGTAAACGACTTTCATGTTTTCATGCGCTCAAAGAAAGCCTTGACCTCCTCGTCCGTCGCGACGTCGTTACTGTCCAGTCGGCGCTCGATCTCCGCAATCTGCTCCGGCGTAAGCTCGAAATCGTCACCGTGATCGAGAAAATCAAGTAACAGAGATGCTGCTGCCTCCTGCCGCTCCTCCGGGAGTTCCTTTAGACGGACTATCGCATCGCTCAATTGTTTGTTCATGGCAGCCTCTCCAAAGTAGGCTCTTATATCCTACACGCACTCTTGATCCAACCCTTGCACATCCCCCGACGACGCTCACCGGCAGCGCTGCATCTCCTGCAGCGGCTCACGGTTCCAGCCGACGCGCAGGCGATCAGCGCGCAAGAGTTCGAGCATGATCGGGATCGTTTCCACGCGCCCGGCGACGTTGCAACGGCCTTGCAGATAGAGCGTCTGGTTGACCTTGTAGTTCGACACGATGCTGCAGTTGGCATCGTACCAGTGCACCGACAACGGCCTGACAATGAGCGGCGTCTGCGGCCTGGTGAACGCCTCGCCGTCACACGCAAAGGGACTGAGCGCCCAGCGCCCCTCGACCGGTTCGGCTGCGGCAGCCCCTGTCGCCATGCACAGCCCAAACGCCGCGTGAACCAGCCGCAACGTGCTCACGTGTTTCTGTCCTTCCGCAACTTCGCCCAGTACTCCAACCGCTTCCTGATCTCGCGCTCGAAGCCACGCTCGGGCGGATCGTAAAAATGCCGGCGCCCCATCGCCTCGGGGAAATAGTCCTGGCCGGAAAACGCCTCGGGCGCATCGTGATCATAGTCGTAGCCCGAGCCGTAGCCTTCCGACTTCATCAGCTTGGTCGGCGCATTGAGGATATGCTTGGGCGGCAAGAGCGAGCCGCCCTCCTTGGCGGCCGCCATGGCGGCGCCATAGGCCCGATAGGCGGCGTTCGATTTGGGCGCGGTCGCGATATAGATCACGGCCTGCGCGATCGCGAGCTCGCCTTCGGGGCTGCCAAGAAAGTCGTAGGCCTCTTTGGCGGCGTTGCAGATCACCAGCGCCTGCGGATCGGCGAGCCCGATGTCCTCGACCGCCATGCGCACCACCCGGCGTGCGAGGTAGAGCGGGTCCTCGCCGGCGTCGAGCATGCGACACAAGTAGTAGAGCGCCGCGTCCGGATCGGAGCCGCGCACCGACTTGTGCAACGCCGAGATGAGATTGTAATGGCTGTCCTGCGCCTTGTCGTAGATCGGGGCACGCCGCTGCACCACCTGCTGCAGCTTGGCGGCATCGAACGTTTCACCCGCGCGCGCGGCACGCCAGATTTCCTCGGCGAGGGTGAGCGCGGCGCGGCCGTCGCCGTCCGCCATGCGCGCCAGCGCAGAACGCGCCTCCTCATCAAGCGGGAGCGCCTTTCCCTCGATCGTCTCCGCCCGCTTGAGCAGCTTCTCGATCGCCGCCGCATCGAGCGACTTGAACACCAGCACGCGGGCGCGTGAGAGCAGCGGCGCGTTGAGCTCGAAGGACGGGTTCTCGGTGGTGGCGCCGACCAGCACGATGGTGCCGTCCTCCATCACGGGCAGGAAGGAATCCTGCTGCGCCCGGTTGAAGCGGTGGATCTCGTCGACAAAGAGCAGCGTCCCAGTGCCGGTCTCGCGCCGGGCGCGGGCGGCCTCGAACACCTTCTTGAGGTCGGCGACGCCGGTGAAGATCGCGGAGATCTGCTCGAAATGCAGCTCGGTCGCTTCCGCCAACAGCCGCGCCACGGTGGTCTTGCCGGTGCCGGGCGGGCCCCAGAACACCAACGAGCCGAGCGTGCGGGTGTCGAGCATGCGCGTGAGCGCACCGTCGGGTCCGAGCAGATGGTCCTGGCCCACCACATCGGCAAGCTTAGTCGGCCGCAGCTTGTCGGCGAGCGGGCGCGGCGCGTCACGATCGAGGCCGGCAGCCGCGAACAGGCTCGGCCCCGCGCCGCGGGTGGCGCGCGGGCTCATCCGCTCAGAACGACCGACATCTGCTGTCCGCCGCGCCTGATGGTGATGCGCCAGACCCGGGCTTGCTGGGCGGTCGCGCGTTCGAGATCGCGCGGATTGGCGATCTTCTGATTATTGACCGAGAGCACGATGTCGCCCTTGCGGAAGCCGAAACTCTGCGCCGGCGATCCGTTGGTGACGTCGAGCACGACCACGCCCTCGGCGGACGGGTCGAGCCGCAGCTCATCCGCGAGCGCAGGCGATATGCTCGACACCTTCACTCCGGTAAAGGGCGAGCGGGCGCCGATGACCAGCTCGTCCTGCGCCGTGTCAGGCGCAGTTTCGAGCGCAACCGTCGCCGTCGTCTCGCGGCCGCCGCGGAGGATTCCGAGCTTGGAGGTGCCGCCGAGCGCCTTGGTGGCGAAGCGATAATCGAAAGCATTGGGATCGTCGACCGGCTGGCCGTCGATGGACACGATCAAGTCGCCGGTGCGCAGCCCGCCGCGGGCTGCCGCGCTCGCCGGTGCGACGCTTGCCACCAGCGCGCCCGCCGGGCGCTTCAATCCCATGCTTTCGGCAATCTCAGGCGTCACCCCCTGCAGCCGCGCGCCGAGCCAGGGCCGTTTGACCGTGCTGCCACCACCCCGGGCGGAGGCGACCACGACCCGCACCATGTTGGCCGGAATGGCAAAGCCGATGCCCTGCGAGCCGCCCGAGCGCGAGAAGATCGCCGTGTTGATGCCCACCAGCTTGCCGCCGAGGTCGACCAGCGCACCGCCCGAATTGCCGGGATTGATGGCAGCGTCGGTCTGGATGAAGAACTGGTAGTCGGTGATCCCGACCTGGGTGCGCGCCACCGCCGACACGATGCCGTGGGTCACGGTCTGGCCGACCGCGAAGGGGTTGCCGATCGCCAGCACCAGATCGCCGACCTGGAGCGCGTCGGAATCGGCAAAATCGATCGCCGGGAAGCGCTCGCCTTGGCCGCGAATCCGCAGCACCGCGAGGTCGGAGCGCTGGTCCTTGAGCACGATGTCGGCCTCCAATTCCCGCTTGTCGTGGAGCGATACCTTCACCTCTGTCGCGCCCTCGATGACGTGATTGTTGGTGACCACGAGCCCACCTGCGTCGACGATCACGCCGGACCCCAGCGAGCGCTGCAGCTGCTCGCTGGGCGCGCCGCCGCCGGGCACGCCGAAGAAGCGCCGGAAGATCGGGTCGTCCAGGAACGGATTGCGGTTGGCGACCGCCCGGGCCGCATAGACGTTGACCACCGCGGGCGCGGCGCGCTGGACCACCGGCGCATAGGAAAGCCGGACCTCGTTCGGCGAGGCCGGCACCCGGCGGTCCTGGGCAGAGACGTCGTCCGCGCCGGCCGCAACCAGGGCAGCCAGAAGCGGAAGCGCGAGTAAACGGGAGCGCATTGGCATTTGGCTCATTCCGATTCTGATGCACCACATATAGGGCCACCGGCGTGGCAAATGAAGGGCGCCCCCCTTCGCCCCTGCGGCCGTCGCGGCCAAGCCGAGCGGGCGCAACCCGAAGGGACCGCTCCGACGGCGACCCGTCCTCCCAAGCCGCGCAAAATAACTGGCGTTCGCTGTCCCTATGCGGAGATCACCGAGCCGACCGGCTCGCCCGCAAGCGCCCGGGACAGATTGCCGGGAACAAGGCCATTGATGATTCGGATACTCGTGGCAAGTTTCGCGCGCATGAGCAATTTCAGCACCACCGGTTCGATCGGCAGCGTCGGGAGCTGCATGCCGATGAGGTCGGCGGCGCGGATGCTCGGAATGAATTCGGCGCCCGGGTGCGTCTTCGGATCGGCTGTGTATAGCCCGTCCACGTCCTTCAAGAGAACGATCATGCGCGCTCCGAACACCTCACCCACGAGATAGGACCCCGCGTCGCTGCCGTGCGGCGGAATCTTGCCGAGCGCCGGAGGGTGCTCCCACAGATCGTAGGGGGGAATGCCGTTGAACACGGCACCACGTGCCGCCGCCAACATGGCCGGCAACAGTTGCACCACGAACGGAGCCTCCAGATAGACGAACCCATGCTTCGCCAGCAGACACGATACCATATAGGCGTTCTGCGCGGCCGATTTGGCGGCCAACGTGGCCAGCGCTCCGGTGGGCAGGCCGAGATCGAGACCGACCGAAAGGATGTGCCGCGCGCGCACCCCGGGCCCCACGCCGATGACCTGTGTAAAGTCGGACCGGTTCGCGACAATTTCGTCGAGCACCGGCAGCACCGCAGTGTGGCCGCGGTCCATGATCGACGAGCCGCCGATCTGGATCACATTAAGGTTGGGAAGGATGGCGCGGACCGGCGACTCCGTCCCGGCAATCAGGGTCTTGTCCATCAGCGACTCGCGCATCAGGCGCGACACGACATGCTCAGCACCGGATTGCTTGTCATTCATGCCGTTTGTCCATGCGCGGTATGCGCGTTGAAGATGGTCGTGCCCACTGGCTTGCCATCAAGCGCGGCAGTCAATTGACCCGGAATGAGGCCGTTGACGAACTGGATCTCCCTGATGTTGCGCGCGCTCAGCATGAGGTCCAGGACCGCGCGCTCCACGATAAGGTCATTGAGGTCGCGCGCCAGCAGATCCTGCACGCTGATGCGGGGAATATGCGTGGCTGTCGGATCCTTCTTCGGATCGGCGGTATAGAGCCCGTTCTCGTCCTTGACATAGATCATCTTGCGGGCGCCGAAAACTTCCGCGATCAGAAAACATCCGGTATCGGTTCGCTCCGGCGGGATGCGGCCGACACTCGGATTCGTCTCCCAGAGCTTGTACGGGGGCATCCCCTGGCAGATCACCGCGCCACGCTCCATGAGATAGTGCGGAAGCGACGCGAAACCTTCCGGCTCAAGAAACGCGACGCCGTGCTGTGCCAGCAGGTATTGCAGCATCTGCGCATTCTGCCAGGCGACCGCGGTGCCGAGGACGGTAAGGACGCCGACAGGAAGGCCGAGATCGATCGCCAAGCTGTAGACGTGGCGGGCGCGGGTGCCGGCGCCGGTTCCCAGAATCATCTTGTGACGCTGGCCCTTGAGAACCTCAACAATCTCGTTGACAAGCGGGCCCACTGCGCTGCGGCCCCGATCCATGATACTTTGCCCGCCGATCTTGACCACGTTCACCCATGGCAGGATGGCAAAATCAGGCGTGGCATTGGTGGCGCGCTGCACGCCCGCATCGCTCAGCGATCCAGCCGCCGCCAACCGGCGTCCCAGCTCGGTCAGCGTCGTATCGCCCATTTTTTCCATGTCAGGCATCCGCTTGTTATTGGAACTTAAGCACCTGCAGCTCGAATTCATGCTGCTCTTCGAATGTCGTATCAAGCGAGCCAAACGTTTCAACGGCCCAGGAGTCCAGCTTGTCAAGGGCTTGGTCCTGGATTGATTTCGGCAGCATCGAAAACCGGGAACCGGTTGGTCGACGCTCAAGAAACGCGCGGGGGGTTCGCTGCCAGGTCCAAACGGCCGCCCGAATGCGGGTGCTCGTCTTGGCCTCCGACTCCAGCCAAGGCTGCACGCCTTCCCGGGTGTTCCTGTGATACGAGCTGACCCCCAATCCCTCGAGGATCGCCGCCAAACGCTCCTTCATTTTGGCATCGATGCCGTCGGGTGGATGAACCGAGTGGCCGATGACCAGGACGCCGCTGGATCGCAGCACTCTTCGGGCTTCGACCACGACCCGTCGCCAGCCTTGCGCGCCCCTGATCACCCGAATCAGCAAGACGGCGTCAAACATCGCGTCGCGAAAGGGTAGCTGCTCGCCGTCTGTTTGCACCAAGCACAGCGCTCGGGTCGTGCCGGCGCTGGCACGCCGCGCAAACTCGCGCAACATGCCGAGCGAACGGTCTACTCCGACATAATCGTCACCCGCCGCCACGAACGGCCATCCGATCCGCCCGGTGCCGGCGCCGAGGTCCAGCAGACGCGGACGCGATGCTCCGACAACAGACAAGATTGCAGCCCGGACCGCTTCCGGCACCCCGCTCGGCGGTCCGCGATGACGCTCGAAGCTTGGCGCCGAAGCGTCATAGGCCGATGCGGACACCATTACTGCGCCTTCAACAAGAACGCACCGAAAGTTGCTGCGAGGGCGGCACTCACGAGGGAGGCTTGCTTGACACACGAACGCGTGTTCATGAAGGAAATCTGTCTCGACCATCTCGGGTATTCTTGCCAGCTAGACGGCAGGCTGTATAGACCTCCTCGCAATCTTCGCATGCATTCATGCGGCCCGACGTTGTGATCCGCTGCAAGCGTATCATGCCGACGTGTTTGCCTCGGTGACAGCGGGCCAGTCGAGCGCATCGGGACACGGGCCACCCGTGAATAGCCCTCCCCACTCGCGCGCGATAACAGCTAGTATGGCCCAAGTCGGTCGGGCAGCATACGGGGGAAACAGAACGTGGACCAAGCATCGGAGCAGCCACCTCGCGACGCGGCCCCGGCCGGCGCGGCCGGCATCCAAACCGGCCCCGCGGGCGTCATCTACATCGTCGCGTTCATCACCGGCGGGATCGTGATGAGCTTTGAGATGCTGGGCTCGCGCTACCTCAATCCCTATTTCGGCAGCGGCATCTATACCTGGGCGGCGCTGATCTCGACTGTGCTGGCGGCCCTCACGCTCGGCTACTTCCTAGGCGGCTGGCTGGCCGACCGCACAGCGTCCGCGCTGGTGCTGGGCGCGACCATACTGGTCGCCTCGCTCTATTTCCTTGCACTCCCTACCTTCTCCGACGCGCTGCTCGAATTCCTGCTGGCCGATATCGATGATGTGCGGGCGGGCAGCCTGGTGGCATCGCTCGCCATCCTGCTGTTTCCAGTGACGCTGCTTGGCATGTATTCGCCGTTCGCCATCAGGCTGATGCTGCGCAGCGCCGAGCGATCGGGCACCGTGTCGGGCACGGTCTATGGCGTTTCCACCGCAGGCTCGATCGTCGGTACGCTCGGGACGACCTTCGTCCTCATTCCCCTGATCGGCACCAAGGCCATCACCTATTCGCTCGGTGCGGCCGGTCTGCTCTGCGGATGTGTCTTGGTGGCGATCTCGCGGCTGGGGCAGCGCCGCGCCATGATCCTGCTGATGGCGGGACTGATTGCGGCGGGCGCCGCACCCGCCGCTCGCGCGGACACTCTGATCGACGAGAGCATACGCGCGGCCATGCTCAAGCGCCCCGACGGGCGCGTTGCCCATGTGGAGAGCGAATACAACGACATCTATGTCAACAAGCGGCGGAGCGAGCTCACCATGTCGTTCCAGCTCAAGGGCTGGGACTACACCGAATCGGTCACCGACCTGCGCGATCCGGACGCGCTGGTGCTGCGCTATTCGCAGGTCATGACGATCGCCACGATCTATCCCGGCGAGTTGAAGAAGGTGCTGATGCTGGGCCTCGGCGGCGGCTCGATCTCCACCTATCTCGGGCGCTTCATGCCGGATGTCGCGATCGACACGGTCGAGATCGACCGGCGGGTCGTCGAGGTGGCCAAGCAATATTTCGGCCTGCGCGAGACCGAACGGGTGCGCTACCTCGACGGCGACGGCCGCGTCTTCCTCAATCGCAACAGAGGCCTCTACGACCTCATTCTGCTCGACGCCTATCGCGGCGGTTTCGTGCCGTTCCATCTGCTGACCAAGGAATTCTATACCCTGGTCAAGCAGCGGCTTACGCCGGGGGGCGCCGTCGCCTCCAATGTGCACGACGGCACCAAGCTCTATCACTCGACCGTCAAGACGCTCGGCGAGGTGTTTCCGACGCTCGATCTCTATCCATCGGGTGCCGGAGAGGTGATCGCGGTCGCCAGCATGGCTGCGGCTCCGGACAAGGAAGAGCTGGCGCGCCGGGCCGCCGCGCTGCAGGAGCGCTACAACTTTCGCCATCCGCTTGCGGATTCGCTCAAGCGTCGCATGGACGATCCGCGCTCGCAGGCGGCGCAGGGCGAGCTCATCACCGACGATTTCGCGCCGGTCAACCTTTACGACGCGATCGGCCGCGAGCGGCCGAAGCGGAAGTAGGACTGCACGCTCTCCACCAAGCCTGATGCTGCGCTCCCGGCCCATCGCCGATCTGATACCAACGGTGCTTGGTGATGACTCAGGGCATCGTCATGGCCGGGCTCCGTCCCGGCCATCCACGTCTGTGAAGTTGCTCTGCTTTCAAGTCGTGGATGCCCGCGACAAGCGCGGGCATGACGAGTGGAGATGTCGTGCCCTTGGTATGACGCGCGGGAGCGTCGCCGCTAAAAGCAAAAGGGCGGCCAAAGCCGCCCCTGTGTAAGCCATATGAGCTCTCAGCGAGCTTCGCTCAGGCCGCCGGTGCGGGTGCCGCCGCCTTGGCGGCCTCGTGGCGGGCGAGATCGTCCTTGCCCTTGGCGTCGACGTCGCGATCCACAAACTCGATCACCGCAACCGCCGCCGAGTCGCCGTAGCGGTAGCCCGCCTTGAGCACGCGGGTATAGCCGCCGTTGCGATCCTTGTAGCGGGGGCCGATCACATCGAACAGCTTCTTGACCATGGCGATGTCGCGCATCTCGGCGATCGCCTGGCGGCGGGCGTGCAGGTCGCCGCGCTTGCCGAGGGTGACGAGCTTCTCGACGATCGGACGCAGGTCCTTGGCCTTCGGCAGCGTCGTGACGATCTGCTCGTGCCGGATCAGCGAAGCGGCCATGTTGGCAAACATGGCGCGGCGATGCTCGGACTTCCGGTTCAGCTTACGATGGGCGTTACCGTGACGCATCGCCTCTTCCTCATTCACGTGTCGCCCGGCCTGGACAGCGGGCATCAGGGTTCTTGCTTCGCGTCCGCGTTCCAAGACGCGGATGGCCGGGACGAGCCCGGCCATGACGTTTCATCCGATCAGTAGTGGTCCTCGAAGCGCTTGGCCAGCTCCTCGATATTCTCCGGCGGCCAGCCCGGCACTTCCATGCCGAGATGCAGCCCCATCTGGGCCAGCACTTCCTTGATCTCGTTGAGCGACTTGCGGCCGAAGTTCGGCGTGCGCAGCATCTCGGCTTCGGTCTTCTGAACGAGATCGCCGATGTAGACGATGTTGTCGTTCTTGAGACAGTTGGCCGAGCGCACGCTGAGCTCGAGCTCGTCGACCTTCTTGAGGAAGGCCGGATTGAAGGCGAGATCCGGAATACTCTCGGCCACCTCCGGCTTGTGCGGCTCCTCGAAATTGACGAACACGTTGAGCTGGTCCTGCAGGATGCGCGCCGCGTAGGCGAGCGCATCGTCCGGCGTGACCGCGCCGTTGGTCTCGATCGAGAGCGTGAGCTTGTCGTAGTCGAGAATCTGGCCCTCGCGGGTGTTCTCGACCTTGTAGGAGACCTTGCGCACCGGTGAGTACAGGCTGTCGACCGGGATCAATCCGATCGGCGCGTCTTCCGGCCGATTGCGCTCGGTCGGCACATAGCCCTTGCCGGTGTTGACGGTGAATTCCATGCGGATCTCGGCGCCCTCGTCGAGCGTGCACAGCACGAGGTCGGGATTGAGCACCACGATGTCGCCGACCGTCTGGATGTCGCCGGCGGTGACCTGGCCCGGGCCCTGCTTCTTCACCACCATGCGCTTGGGCCCGTCGCCCTGCATCTTGATGGCGATGTCCTTGATGTTGAGGACGATGTCGGTCACGTCCTCGCGCACGCCCGGGATCGACGAGAACTCGTGCAGCACGCCGTCGATGTGAACCGACTGGACCGCCGCGCCCTGCAGCGATGACAGCAGGATACGCCGCAGCGCATTGCCCAGCGTCACGCCAAAGCCGCGCTCCAGCGGCTCGGCGATAACGGTGGCCTCGCGCTTGGGATCGGCACCCACCGTGACGTGGAGCTTGTTCGGTCGGATCAATTCCTGCCAGTTTTTCTGGATAGTCACCTTGGCACCCATCGTATTGAGTGGCGCGTTAGTCGAACGCGCATCCCACTCTGCCCTGTGGGACAATTCAGCGGTGGCGGACGGGTCGGGCGTCCGCCGGATGAGAATGTCATCGGTCATACGCGCCGCCTCTTGCGGGGGCGGCAACCGTTGTGCGGGATCGGCGTGACATCACGGATCGACGTGATCGTGAAGCCAGCAGCCTGCAGCGAACGCAGCGCCGACTCTCGCCCTGAGCCCGGCCCTGCAACCTCGACTTCGAGGGTGCGCATGCCGTGCTCCTGCGCCTTCTTGGCAGCATCCTCTGCCGCCACCTGCGCCGCATAGGGCGTCGATTTGCGCGAGCCCTTGAAGCCCATGGTGCCGGCCGACGACCAGGCAATCGTGTTGCCCTGGGCGTCGGTGATGGTGATCATGGTATTGTTGAATGACGCGTTCACGTGCGCAACGCCCGAAGCGATGTTCTTGCGTTCGCGTCGACGGACGCGGGTGGCTTCCTTACCCATTCACGATCCTTTCGCGGCCCCGGCTCCGCAACCGACGTCGCCGTGTCTGTTCCTATTCCGCGGCCTAGACGGCCTTCTTCTTGCCGGCGATAGCCTTTGCCGGCCCCTTGCGGGTCCGCGCATTGGTATGCGTGCGCTGGCCCCGTACCGGCAGGCCACGGCGATGACGCAACCCCCGGTAGCAGCCGAGATCCATCAGCCGCTTGATATTCATGGCGACGTCGCGCCGCAGATCGCCCTCAACCATATAGTCACGATCAATCATTTCGCGAATCTGGAGCACTTCCTGGTCGGTCAACTGGGCCACCCGGCGCTCGTGCGGAATCCCCACTTTCTCCATGATTTCACTGGCATTTTTCGGCCCGATTCCATGGATATATTGCAATGCAATGATCACGCGCTTGTTAGTGGGTATGTTAACACCAGCAATTCGTGCCACGGCTTCAACTCCTGTTGCCGGCGACGGAGGCCCGCCGGCCGATGGCTACATCCTATAGCTGCAAACGATAACGCGACACCCTCCCTATGTTCCCTTAGGGCCGGTATCGTTCGCACTTCTCCACCTGGATGTGGGGGTTATTAATGGATTTATCGCCCTTTCGTCAACCTCACTTACGCTTATCGGTGCGGTCACCGTTACCGCCGTGCTGAGCGTGAAGACTTGCCGCCCCGCCGGCTGCGCTTGGCGGCACCCTTTTTGCCGGCCCGTGCCGCCCTGGCGGCGCCCTCAACCGCCTTGGCGGGAGACTTGCGGGCGCCCTTGGCTGCCTTTGTAGCCTTGGATTTGGCAGCCCTGGATCCAGTAGCCTTGGGTGAGGCGGCCTTCTCGGCAGAACGCCTGTTAGCGGTCTTTTTCTCGGCAGGCCTTCTTGCGGCCGCCTTGGACGATGGCCTGCCCACTGGCGCGCCACCGAGCACACGATCAATCGCGCTCGCGACCTCAAGGATCGAGGCCATGCCGTCGACCGACTTCAAAGTCCCTTCCAGGCGGTAGTAATCGACGAGCGGCGCGGTCTGCTCGCGATAGGCCTCGACCCGCCGCTTCAGCACATCGGGGTCATCGTCGGCACGCAAGGGTTCGCCACGCGCCTTCGCCTCCGCAACACGAGTTGCAATACGCTGGTGAAGGATGCCGGCATCAACCTTGAGCTCGATGACCGCGTCGAGCTTGATCCCCTTCTCCTTGAGCATGCGGTCGAGCGCCACAGCCTGCGGGACCGTGCGCGGGAAGCCGTCGAGAATAAATCCGTTCCTGGCGTCGGGCTGGTCAATGCGGTCGGAGACGATCGCGACCACCACTTCGTCCGGCACGAGCTCGCCCCGAGCCATGATGTCTTTGGCGCGCAGCCCGATCGGAGTGCCCGCCTTCACCGCGGCGCGCAACATGTCGCCGGTGGAGAGTTGTACGATCCCGTGATTCTGAACGAGACGTTGTGCTTGCGTGCCCTTCCCCGCCCCCGGCGGACCGAGCAGGATGAGCCTCATCGACGACGCCCCCGCAACTTCGAGCGCTTGATCAAGCCTTCGTACTGGTGCGCCAGCAGATGGCCCTGAACCTGCGCCACCGTATCCATCGTGACACTGACCACGATCAGAAGCGACGTGCCGCCGAAATAGAACATGCCCGGTGCGTAGGAGAGAATGATTTCCGGCAACAGACAGACCAGCGCCAGATAGATCGCACCGATAGCGGTGATACGCGAGAGCACATAGTCGATGTATTCGGCGGTTCGCTCGCCGGGCCGGATGCCGGGAATGAAGCCGCCGTGCTTTTTGAGGTTTTCGGCGGTTTCCGTCGGGTTGAACACGATCGCCGTATAGAAGAAGGCGAAGAAGATGATCATCCCAATATAGAGGATGAGGAACAGCGGCCGACCGTGTCCGAGCTGAGTGACGATGGCCTGGAACCACTCCGGTCCGGCGCCGGCATTGAAGTTTGCGACCGTCGTCGGCAGCAGCAGCAGCGACGACGCGAAGATCGGCGGTATGACGCCCGAGGTGTTCAGCTTGAGCGGCAGATGCGAGCTCTGCCCCTCGAACATGCGGTTGCCGACCTGACGCTTGGGATACTGGATGAGCAGGCGCCGCTGCGCGCGTTCCATGAAGACGATGAACGCGATCACCACGACCGCCATCACCATGACGGCCAGGAGGAGGCCGGTCGAGAGCGCGCCCTGGCGGCCCAGCTCGAACGCCTGCGCCAGCGCCGCCGGCAGCTCCGCCACGATGCCGGCCATGATGATCAGCGAAATGCCGTTGCCGATGCCGCGCGCCGTGATCTGCTCGCCAAGCCACATCAGGAACATGGTTCCGCCGGTCAGCGTGATCACGGTCGAGATGCGGAAGAACCAGCCCGGGTCGGTGACCACGGTGGCAGCGCCCTCAAGCCCGATCGCGATGCCGTAGGACTGGAACAGCGACAGCATCACGGTGAGATAGCGGGTGTATTGGTTCATGACCTTGCGGCCCTGCTCACCCTCTTTCTTGAGCTGCTCAAGGGTGGGCGAGACCGTGGTCATCAGCTGGATGATGATCGAGGCCGAGATATACGGCATGATGTTCAAGGCAAAGATCGCCATCCGGTGGATGCCGCCACCGGAGAACATGTTGAACATCCCGAGAATGCCGCCGGCCTGCGATTTGAAGATCTGATCCCAGGCGGATGGGTCGATGCCGGGCAGCGGAATATAGGTGCCGAACCGGTAGACCAAGAGCGCGCCGAGAGTAAACCAGATACGCTTCTTCAACTCCTCAGCTTTGGCCAGGGCTGCGAAGTTGAGGTTGGCCGCCAATTGTTCCGCTGCTGAGGCCATCGCGATCTCCCGTGCCGCCACCCTGATCATCAACCGCCGATCTATATGGGGATCGGACGGCCGGTTCCGATAGGGGGTCAGGCGACTTCTTCGGCCTCCTGCCGCGTGGGCGCCAGGATTTGGACGGAACCGCCCGCCTTCTCGACCGCGGCGACGGCCGACTTGGAGGCGCCCCACACCGAAAAGGCCACTTTTGCTTTGATTTCGCCGGCTCCCAGGAGCCGGACTCCATCCTTGGCGCGCCGCAGCACGCCCGCCTTGACCAGTGCAGCAGCGTCGATTGTGCTGCCGGCGTCGAGCTTGCCGGCGTCGATCGCCGCCTGCACGCGCTCGAGATTGATCTCATTCAGCTTCTTGGCGAACGCCGTGTTCTTGAAGCCGCGCTTGGGCAGGCGCCGGTGCAGCGGCATCTGGCCGCCCTCGAAACCCTTGATCCGCACGCCTGAACGCGCGGTCTGGCCCTTGCCGCCACGGCCGCCGGTCTTGCCCGTGCCCGACCCGATGCCGCGCCCGATGCGGGAGCGGCGCTTGCGCGCACCCGGCCGGTCGGCGAGTTGGTTGAGCTTCATCGCTCTTCTCCCGTTACTTTGAATCGACCACGCGCACGAGGTGGTGAACCTTCGCGATCATGCCACGGGTCGCCGGCGTATCGGGCAGCTCCGATACGCGGCCGATCCGATTGAGCCGCAGCCCAATCAGGGTTTCCCGCTGGCTGTGGTGGCGGCGCGTGGCGCTACCGGTCTGCTGGACCTTGATCGTCTTGCCGGCACTCTTGCTCATGTCGTTCTCCACTCGTGCCCCGTTTCCGAAGTTCGTGATACGTCCCAGAACCCTCTGACACGAACTTCGGAAACCAAGGGGCACTAGCAACTCTAAGATTCTAGTGTCGCTTTTCGATTTGAAGTTCCTAACCGAATTTGCTGCATCCGTTGTAGGAACTTCAAATCGGCGGCGCTAGTCGCCCTCTACTCGACCGCCTGCTCGCCTTCGCCGGCCTCGCGGCGGCGCGACTGCAGCGCGGATACCTTGATGTTACGGCGCGCCGCAACCGAGCGCGGCGAGTCCTGTCGCTTGAGCGCGTCGAAGGTCGCCCGAACCATGTTGTAGGGATTGGACGAGCCGAGCGACTTCGCGACCACGTCCTGCATGCCGAGCGTCTCGAACACGGCCCGCATCGGGCCGCCGGCAATGATGCCGGTGCCAGGCGGGGCCGCGCGCAAGAACACCTTGCCGGCGCCGTGACGCCCCGCCACGTCGTGGTGCAGGGTCCGCCCCTCGCGCAGCGGCACCCGGATCAGATTGCGCTTAGCCGCGTCGGTCGCCTTGCGGATCGCCTCCGGCACCTCGCGCGCCTTGCCATGGCCGAAGCCGACCCGCCCCTTCTCGTCGCCGACGACCACGAGCGCGGCGAAGCCGAAGCGGCGGCCACCTTTCACCACCTTGGCCACGCGGTTGATGTGGACAAGCTTGTCGGTGAACTCGCTCTCTTCCCGCTCGCGTTCCCGCTGTCGTGGTTCACGTGCCATATCGATGTTCCGTTCCGTTCCGTCCGGGCCGCGCCCGTCCTGAAGTTAGAATTTGAGACCGCCCTCGCGCGCGGCGTCGGCCAGTGCTTTGACGCGCCCATGGAAGAGATAGCCGCCGCGGTCGAAGACCACGTCCTTGACGCCCTTAGCGGTCGCCCGCTCCGCCACGAGCTTGCCGACGGCCTTGGCCGCCGTGATATCGGCACCGGTCTTCAAGCTCTCGCGCATCGGCTTCTCGAGCGAAGACGCCGACGCCACGGTCTCGCCTTTGAGGTCGTCGATGACCTGGGCGTAGATGTGCTTGGACGAGCGGAACACCGAAAGCCGCGCACGGCCCGTAGCGGCACGCCGGATCCTCCGCCGCACCTTCGCCGTCCGCCGCAGCGTCCGATCAATGACTGTCGCCATCGCCAGCTCCCGTTACTTCTTCTTGCCTTCCTTGCGGAAGATGAATTCGCCTGAATACTTCACGCCTTTGCCCTTGTAGGGCTCCGGCTTGCGGAACGCCCTGATCTCGGCCGCCACCTGCCCAACCTTCTGCGCGTCGATGCCGCTGATCACGACCTCGGTGGGCTTGGGAAGCACGATCGTGATGCCCTCCGGAATCGGATAGGCGATGTCGTGCGCGTAACCGAGCTGGAGCTGCAGGGTCTTGCCCTGCAGCGCCGCGCGATAGCCGACCCCGGTGATCTCGAGCTTGCGCTCGTAGCCCTTGGTGACGCCTTCGATAACCTTGGCAACCAGCGCCCGATAGGTTCCCCACATCGCGCGCGCCTGCTGGGTGTCGTTGCGCGGATCGACCCGCACGGAGCCGGACTCGAGCTTGGCCGAGACGTCGCCGTGCAGCACGAGCTGCAGCGCCCCTTTGGGGCCCTTCACCTTGATGGTCTGGCCCTCGATATTGGCGGTCACGCCCGAAGGGACGGCGACCAATTTCTTGCCGACACGAGACATGGCGTCATTACCCTTCGTTGCGTTCTAGAACACCGTACAGAGGATCTCGCCGCCCACGTTGGCGTCGCGCGCGTCGTGGTCGGCCATCACCCCCTTCGGGGTTGACACGATTGCCACGCCGAGACCGTTGTTGATGCGCGGCAGGTTCCTCACCGAAGCGTAGACCCGTCGCCCCGGCTTCGAGACCCGCGAGATTTCGCGGATGACTGGAGCGCCGTCGAAATATTTCAGCTCGATCTCAAGCTCGCTGCGGCCGCTCGCATGCTCGATCGAGGCATAACCACGGATGTAGCCTTCGCTCTTGAGCACGTCGAGCACGCTGACGCGCAGCCGCGATGCCGGGGTCGACACCTTCGACTTGTTACGCATCTGCGCATTGTGGATACGTGCGATCATGTCGCCGAGCGGATCGTTCAAAGCCATCGCGCGCCCCTCCTTACCAGCTCGACTTCAGAAGGCCCGGGATCATGCCCTTCGATCCCAGCTCGCGAAGCGCGATACGGCTCATCTTGAGCTTGCGGTAGTAGGCCTTCGGGCGGCCGGTGATGAGGCAGCGATTGTGAACCCGTGTCGCCGACGAATTGCGCGGCAGCTCGGCGAGCTTGAGCGTCGCCGCGAAGCGCTCTTCCATCGGCGTGCTCTTGTCGTGCGCAATGGCCTTGAGCTTGGCGCGCCGCTCCAAGTACTGCTTGGTCAGCTTTTCTCGCCGCTTGTTCTTCTCGATCGAACTCTTCTTCGCCATTAAAGTCTCCTGATTTCCGCGTCTGAGGGATTTCGCCCCTCACTGCCGGAACGGGAAGTTGAATGCGGCCAGCAACGCGCGCGCCTCGTCGTCGGTCTTCGCGCTGGTGCAGACCGTGATGTCCATGCCCCAGATATCGGACGCCTTGTCGTAGTCGATCTCCGGGAAGATGATGTGCTCCTTGATACCCATGGTGTAGTTGCCGCGTCCGTCGAAGCTCTTGGGCGACAAGCCGCGAAAGTCACGCACGCGCGGCAGCGCGATATTGATCAGTCGATCAATGAACTCGTACATCCGCGCCTTGCGCAGCGTCACCTTGCACCCGATCGCCTGCCCGTCGCGCACCTTGAAGGTCGCGATCGATTTGCGTGCCTTGGTGATCACCGCCTTCTGACCCGCGATCAAGGCGAGATCGGCCGCCGCCGCATCGACCTTCTTGCGGTCGTTGACGCCCTCGCCGATTCCCATGTTGATGACGACCTTCTGCAGCCCCGGCACTTCCATGCGGTTCTTGTAGCCGCGCTCCTGTGTCAGCTTCTGGCGCACGACCTCGTCGAAATGGGTCCGCAGCCGCGGCGTCACGCGTTGCTCGGGTCCGCGCGGCTTCTTCTCGCCGGCCTCCGACTTCGGGGCCTTGTCGCCCTTTTGGGACTTGCCGGCCGACTGCGCCGCCGGCTTGCCCTTCGGTGCTTTGTCGGCCGTCTTGTCGGCCTTGGGCGCCTTCGCGCCCTTGGGGGCTTTTGCCTTGTCGTCTTTGTCAGCCATCGATCTCTACTCCCGAGCGCTTGGCAACGCGCACCTTGCGGCGCGCGTCGCCCTCGCCGACGAACTTGAACCCGACGCGGGTCGGCTTGCCGTCCTTCGGATCGGCGAGCGCGAGATTGGACAGGTGGACCGTCGCTTCCTTGCTGATGATGCCGCCCTCCTGCTGCGCCGTCTGCTTCTGGTGGCGCTTGACCAGGTTGACCCCGCGCACCAGCGCGCGGCTGGCGGCCGGGCGCACTTCGATCACCTCGCCGCTGCGGCCCTTGTCGCGGCCGGTCAGCACGATCACTTTGTCACCCTTCTTGATCTTCGCCGCCATCACAACACCTCCGGCGCGAGCGAAATGATCTTCATGTGGTTCTTGGCCCGCAGCTCGCGCGGGACCGGTCCGAAGATGCGGGTGCCGACCGGCTCCATCTGCGGATTGATCAGCACCGCCGCGTTGCGGTCGAAGCGGATGACAGAGCCGTCCGGGCGCTTGATATCCTTGCGGATGCGCACCACCACCGCCTTCATCACTTCGCCCTTCTTCACGCGCCCGCGCGGAATGGCCTCCTTGACCGAAACCACGATCACGTCGCCGATCGTGGCGTAACGCTTCTTGGAGCCACCGAGCACCTTGATGCACATGACCCGACGCGCGCCGGAATTGTCCGCCACGTCGAGGTTAGTCTGCATCTGGATCATGATGCTATCCCCGCTCTTGTTCCTGCGCCCATCGCGCTCATACGACCTTGTGCTTCTTCTCGCCCTCGATCACTTCCCAGCGCTTGAGCCGCGACAACGGCCTGCGCTCCTCGATCCGGACGACGTCACCCACCGAGAACTCGTTCTTCTCGTCGTGGGCGTAGTATTTCTTCGACCGCCGAACGGTCTTCTTCAGAACCGGATGAGTGAAGCGGCGCTCGACGCGCACCACCACGGTCTTGTCCTGCTTGTCGCTGACGACGACGCCCTGGAGCATACGCTTCGGCATCTTCAGATCCCCTAACTCTTGGACTTCGAGCGCGCGACTAGCTTCGGCGTCGATCCAGTCTTGCCCCGCTTCTGGGCCGCAATGGTCTTGATCCGCGCGATGTCGCGGCGCACCGCGCGCACCCGCGACGTGTTCTCGAGCTGGTTCGTCGCCCGCTGGAAGCGCAGGTTGAACTGCTCCTTCTTGAGCTTCAGCGCCTCGTCGTCGAGCTGGTCGACGGTCATGGTCCGGAGATCGGCAGCCTTCATGGTGTAATCTCCATCTAACCCGCGATGCGCTCGATGAAGCGCGTCTTGATCGGAAGCTTGGCGGCTGCGAGACTCAGCGCCTCCCGCGCCACCGTCTGCGATACCCCGTCGATTTCGAACAGAATGCGGCCGGGCTTGATCCGCACAACCCAATATTCCGGCGCACCCTTGCCCGAGCCCATGCGCACCTCGAGCGGCTTCTTGGAGACCGGTACATCCGGATAGATCCGGATCCAGACCTGGCCCGAGCGCTTCATGTGGCGCGTCAGCGCACGGCGGGCCGCCTCGATCTGCCGGGCGGTGACCCGCTCGGGCTCCAGCGCCTTAAGCCCGTAGTGGCCGAAGGCCAGCTCGACGCCCGAGGTCGCAATGCCCTTGATCCGGCCCTTGTGGGCCTTGCGGAACTTCGTTCGCATTGGTTGCAGCATGGCGTCTAACCCTTGTGATCCCTCTTATAATGCGCGGCGTCAGGAAGCGTCGCGGCGCGTCCGACCGGCATCGCCTTCCGCCATCTTCTTGTCCTGCGCCATCGGATCGTGCTCCATGATCTCGCCCTTGAAGATCCACACCTTCACGCCGCAGGTGCCGTAGGTCGTGAAGGCGGTCGCGACGCCATAATCGACGTCCGCGCGCAGCGTGTGCAGCGGCACGCGACCCTCGCGGTACCACTCCATGCGCGCGATTTCGGCGCCGCCCAGGCGCCCCGAGCAGTTGATGCGGATGCCGCCCGCGCCAAGCCGCATCGCCGACTGCACCGCCCGCTTCATCGCACGGCGGAAGGCAACGCGTCGCTCGAGCTGCTGCGCAATCGATTCGGCCACCAGCTGGGCATCGAGCTCCGGCTTCCTGATCTCGACAATGTTGATGACAACGTCGGACTGCGTGAGCGCGGCCACCTTCTTGCGCAGCTTCTCGATGTCGGCGCCCTTCTTGCCGATGACCACGCCGGGCCGGGCCGACTGCACGGTGACGCGGCACTTCTTGTGCGGGCGCTCGATCACGATCTTGGAGACCGCGGCCTGCTTGAGATCCTTCATCAGCTCCTCGCGGATCTGCATGTCCTCGTGCAGGAGCTTTCCGTATTCGGCCTTGCCCGCGTACCAGCGCGAGTCCCAGGTACGGTTGATGCCGAGCCGCAAGCCGATCGGATTGACCTTTTGACCCATGGGTCACACTCCTCAGGAAGCCGCCGCTTCGACCTGACGCACCACGATGGTCAGGTTCGCGAACGGCTTGAAAATTCGACCGACGCGGCCACGGCCGCGCGGCATGAAGCGCTTGATCACGATCGCCTTGCCGACGTGGGCCTCGGAGACGATCAGATCATCGACATCGAGGTCGTGATTGTTCTCGGCATTCGCGATCGCCGATTCCAGGCACTTGCGTACGTCACGCGCGATCCGCTTGCGCGAGAACTCGAGATCGGCAAGCGCCATCGACACCTTCTTGCCGCGGATCAGCTGCGCGACAAGATTGAGCTTTTGCGGGCTCACCCGCAGCATGCGGGCAACCGCCTTGGCCTCGTTGTCAGGGAGGCTGCGCTCGCGCTTCTTTTTGCTCATCGCATCTCGCCTCAGCTGCTGGTGGACGCCGGAGCCGCGGCCGGTGCCGCGGCAGGCGCCGAGGAACCTGATGACCGCTTGGCCTTGCGATCGGACGAATGGCCGTAGAACACCCGCGTCGGCGAGAACTCGCCGAACTTGTGGCCGACCATTTCCTCAGTGACCATCACCGGGATGTGCTTCAGGCCGTTGTAGACCCCGAAGGTGAGCCCGACGAACTGCGGCAGAATGGTCGACCGCCGGCTCCAGATCTTGATCATTTCGTGCCGGCCCGACGCGCGCGAGGCTTCTGCCTTCTTGAGCAGATAGCCGTCGACGAACGGACCCTTCCAGATTGAACGTGCCATGGTGTTCGCCTACTTCTTCCGCGCGTGGCGGCTCGCCAGGATGAACTTGGTGGTGGACTTGTTCTTGCGGGTCTTCTTGCCCTTGGTGGGGAAGCCCCACGGGGTGACCGGATGACGGCCACCCGAGGTGCGCCCCTCGCCGCCGCCGTGCGGATGGTCGATCGGGTTCATCGAGACGCCGCGATTGTGCGGGCGCCGACCCATCCAGCGCGTGCGACCGGCCTTGCCGATCGAGATGTTCATGTTGTCCGGGTTCGACACCGCCCCGATCGTGCCCATGCAGCGGCCGTTGACCAGGCGCTGTTCGCTCGAGTTGAGACGGACAATGACATAGTCTCCGTCGCGTCCGACGATCTGCGCATAGGTGCCGGCCGATCGCGCAATCTGCCCGCCCTTGCCGAGCTTGAGCTCGATGTTGTGCACGATGGTGCCGATCGGAATGTTGACGAGCGGCATGGCGTTGCCCGGCTTCACGTCGACGTGCTCGCCCGAGACGACGGTATCGCCGGCCGCAAGCCGCTGCGGCGCCAGGATATAGGCGAGCTCGCCATCCTTGTATTTGATGAGCGCGATGAAGGCGGTGCGGTTCGGATCATATTCGAGCCGCTCGACCGTCGCCGGCACATCGAACTTGCGGCGCTTGAAATCGATCGTGCGATAGGCCTGCTTGTGGCCGCCGCCGCGGAAGCGCACGGTGATACGGCCGTTGTTGTTGCGACCGCCGGACGAGCTCTTGCCCTTGGTCAGCGTCTTGACCGGATCGCCGCGATGCAGGCTGGAACGGTCGACGATGACCAACTGGCGCTGGCTCGGCGTGGTCGGATTGTACGATTTCAATGCCATCGTCGTTTCCTCACAGGCCCGTGGTCACGTCGATGGTGTGACCATCGGCCAGGGTCACGATCGCGCGCTTGGTGGGCGATTGCCGCCCGACCGAGCCCTTGAACGTCTTCACCTTGCCGCGGCGCACGAGCGTGTTGACGGCCTTGACCTTGACGTCAAAGAGCTTCTCCACCGCTTCCTTGATCTGCGGCTTGGTGGCGTCATGGGCCACCCGGAACACCACCTGGCTGCGCTCGGAGGCGAGCGTCGCCTTCTCGGTGATGACCGGCGACAGGATGATGTCGTAGTGGCGCGGATCCGAGGTGCTCATTTGAATCGCGCCTCCAATGCTTGTACGGCCGCCTTGGTCAGCACCAGGGTGTGCCGCCGCAGGATGTCGTAGACGTTGATGCCTTGAACCGGCAGCACGTCGATGTACGGGATGTTGCGCGCGGCCCGCTGGAAGCCGGCGTCGACCTCGGCGCCATCGATGAACAGCGCGTTCTTGAGGCCGAGCTTGTCCAAATGCGATTGCAGCACCTTGGTCTTGCCGTCCGCCACCGCAACCTTATCGAGCACAATGATGCCGCCGTCCTTGGCCTTGGCGGACAGCGCATGCCGCAGCGCCAGCGCACGCACCTTCTTTGGCAGGTCGATCGCATGGCTGCGTGGGGTCGGCCCGAACGAGCGGCCGCCGCCGCGGAACAGGTTGACCCTGGCGGGGCCGTGGCGGGCCGAGCCGGTGCCCTTTTGTCGATACATCTTCTTGCCGGTGCGGTTGATCTCGGCGCGGTTCTTCACGTCATGGGTGCCGGCCTGGCGCTTGGCCAATTGCCAGACCACGCAGCGCTGCAGGATATCGGCGCGCGGCTCCAGCCCGAAGATGTCGTCCGAGACGGTGACGTCGCCAGCCGCCTTGCCCTCAAGGGTCGTGACCTTCAGTTCCATCTCACGCACCCTCCTTCCCGCCCGACGCCTCGTCGGATGTCGCGGCCTCGGCCAGCCGGAACTTGCCCGGCTTCGGCACCTCCTTCGGCAGCGGCTTCTTGATGGCATCGCGCACGGTGATCCAGCCGCCCTTGCTGCCAGGCACCGCGCCCTCGACCAGAATGAGGCCGCGCTCGACGTCGGTCTGCACCACCTTGAGATTAAGCGTGGTGACACGCTCGACACCCATGTGGCCGGCCATCTTCTTGTTCTTGAAGGTCTTGCCCGGGTCCTGGCGGCCGCCGGTGGAGCCATGTGAACGATGCGAGATCGACACACCGTGGGTGGCGCGCAATCCCCTGAAGTTCCACCGCTTCATCGGGCCGGCAAAGCCCTTGCCGATCGTGGTCCCGGCGATGTCGACGAACTGCCCGACAACGAAATGGTCGGCGGTGATTTCAGCGCCGACCGGGATCAGCTCATTCTCCTCCACGCGGAACTCGGCGACCTTGCGCTTTGGCTCGACCCGCGCGAGCGCGAAATGGCCGCGCTCGGCTTTGTTCACGTTGTTGATCTTGCGCGCGCCGGACCCAAGCTGAACGGCGACATAGCCGTTCTTGTCCTTGGTGCGATGCGCAACCACTTGGCAGTTGGCGAGGCGGAGCACCGTCACCGGCACATGCTCGCCACCGTCGGTAAAGACGCGCGTCATCCCGACCTTTTGTGCGATGACCCCGGAACGCATTGGCTTCTTCCTTCTCGTCCCACTCGCTTTAGAGCTTGATCTCGACGTCGACGCCGGCAGCAAGATCGAGCTTCATCAGCGCGTCCACGGTCTGCGGCGTCGGATCGACGATGTCGAGCAGGCGCTTGTGCGTGCGCATCTCGAACTGCTCACGGCTTTTCTTGTCGATATGCGGCGAACGGTTCACCGTGAATTTCTCGATCTTGGTCGGCAGCGGAATCGGGCCGCGCACCTGAGCGCCCGTGCGCTTGGCGGTCGCCACGATCTCGCGCGTCGACGCATCGAGGATGCGGTGATCGAACGCCTTGAGCCTGATCCGGATGTTCTGGCCGTTCATGGACTGTTGCTCCACGGCAAAGGGGCGCAGAGCGCCCCCTTGTTCCTCTACTCAGTGATCGAGACGACGACGCCGGCACCGACCGTCTTGCCGCCCTCGCGGATGGCGAAGCGCTGCTTCTCCTCCATCGCGATCGGCGTGATCAGCTCGACGTCCATGGCGGCGTTGTCGCCCGGCATGATCATCTCGGTGCCCTCCGGCAGCGTGCACTGACCGGTCACGTCGGTGGTGCGGAAGTAGAACTGCGGACGGTAGTTGTTGAAGAACGGCGTGTGGCGGCCACCCTCGTCCTTGGTCAGAATGTAGGCTTCCGCCTTGAACTTCTTGTGCGGCTTCACCGAGCCCGGCTTGCACAGCACCTGACCGCGCTCGACCGAATCCTTGTCGATGCCGCGCAGCAGGCAACCCACGTTGTCGCCCGCCACGCCCTCGTCGAGCAGCTTGCGGAACATCTCGACGCCGGTCACCACCGACTTCTGGGTGTCGCGCAGCCCCACGATCTCGACTTCCTCGCCGACCTTGATCTTGCCGCGCTCGATACGGCCCGTCACCACCGTGCCGCGGCCCGAGATCGAGAACACGTCTTCGATCGGCATCAGGAACGGCTGGTCGATCGGACGCTCCGGCAGCGGCACATAGGTGTCGAGCGCCTCGTACAGCTTCAGGATCGCCTCGTCCGCGGTCGGACCCTTCTCGCCGTTGAGCGCCTTGATCGCCGAGCCGCGAATGACCGGCACCTTGTCGCCCGGGAACTGGTACTTGGTCAGAAGCTCGCGCACCTCGAGCTCGACCAGGTCCAGAAGCTCCGGATCGTCGACCACGTCCACCTTGTTCAGGAACACCACGATGCAGGGCACGCCCACCTGGCGCGCCAGCAGGATGTGCTCGCGCGTCTGCGGCATCGGGCCGTCGGCCGCCGACACCACCAGGATCGCGCCGTCCATCTGGGCCGCGCCCGTGATCATGTTCTTCACGTAGTCGGCGTGCCCGGGGCAGTCGACATGCGCGTAGTGCCGGTTCGCGGTCGCGTATTCCACGTGGCTCGTCGCAATCGTCAAAATCTTGGTCGGGTCGCGCCGGCCCTGGCTCTCCGACGCCTTCGCGACCTGGTCATAGGACACAAATGTGTTGGTCCAGCCCTTGTCCGCCGACACCTTCGTCAGCGCCGCCGTCAGCGTCGTCTTGCCGTGGTCGACGTGACCAATCGTCCCGACGTTGCAGTGCGGCTTCGTTCGTTCAAACTTCTGTTTGGCCAT
>DAIUEP010000011.1:0-19308 GCA_036845065.1 Xanthobacteraceae bacterium
AAGCGCCCAAGTGCCGCCGATTTGAAGTTCCTACAACACCTGCAGCAAATTCGCTCAGGAACTTCAAATCGAAAAGCGGCACTTGAATCATAGACTTGCTAGTGTCCCGATTCCGAAGTTCGCATCATTCCGAGGCACCCTCGTTTGCGAACTTCGGAATCGAAGGACACTAGCAACTTATTGAGCTAGTGTGGCTTTGGTTCAGAAGTCCGCATCTCGGACTCGCGGCGAGAATGATGCGGACTTCTGAACCGCCACACTAGCGTGAAGGCGGCGCCACGGTCGCCTCCTGCTTGGCGCGCGCGAGCGCATCGGCGACGAAGCCCGAGGCCTTCATCTCCTCCACGAAGCCGGCGAGATAGCGCGTGGCGTTCGGCCGCCCCTTCGGCAGGCACATCGCCTGCGCGATCTCCATGAAGCGGCCGTCGAGGAGCCGCACGCCCGGATGGGCGGCCACGAACCGCACAACGGCCTGCTTCACCCCCGCGACCGCCTCGAGCTTGTCGCGCAGGAACAGCTCGAAGGACTCCTCCGCACGCACCAGCGTCGCCTGCTTGAGCGAGCGGGTGAGAAAAAGGTCATAGGCGGCACCCTTGTTGACCGCGATGCGCACGCCGGCGCGATCGACCTCGGCGTTGCTCGCAAGGCCCGCATCCGGGCGCACCGCGTAGACGCCCTCGATCAGCACATAGGGCGCGGTGAAATCGATCTCGGCTGAGCGCGCCGGCTCGATCGCCAGGAAGCCGATGTCGCACTGGCCCGCCTTGACGGCCTCGAACGATTTGCCGGCGCCGTCGATGACGACGGTCTCGAGCGCCACATCGAGCCGTCCGGCGAGCTCGCGGGCGAAATCGATCGTGACTCCGCTCGGCGTGCCCGCCGCATTGGTCTGCACCAGCACCGGGTTGCCGACGTTGATGGCGGCGCGCAGCTTGCCGGTGGGAGCGAATTCCTTCACGAGGTCGGATGAAACGCGGGTCACGGTTGTCTCCAATCGATGCGCGACGGCCCGTAAGGCGACCGCGCAGTTTGCGTCAAGATTTGCGTCAAGACTTGCGTCACGCGCTCTATACCGCATCGGCGGCGACGCGCTAAGCTTTCCGAGCCGGAACGGAGCGACAACGATGCAGCTCTTACAATGTCATGCAGCCGCTGCCATGCTGGTAGCCGCGATGATCGCCGTGGGTGCGTTGAACGCCGGCCACGTGCGCGCGCAGGCCCCCGCCATGCTCCCGGCCACCGTCCATTTCCCGAGCGCCGACGGCAAGACGACGCTCGTCGGCTTCGTCTACACGCCCAAGACCAAGCGCGCCGAGCGTGCGCCCGCGGTGGTGATGATGCACGGACGCGCCGGCCCCTATTCGATCAACGTCAAGAGCAGCGGCCCCTACAATGCCTCGACGCTGTCGCGGCGCCACAAGATGTGGGGCGAACGCTGGTCCGCACTCGGCTATGTCGCGGTGCTGGTCGACAGCTTCGCGCCGCGCGGCTTCCCGGGCGGCTTCGGCCGGGGCACCATCAACGAGCGCCCGGACGCCGTGAACGAGGTCACGGTAAGACCGCTCGACGCCTATGGCGCACTCTCCTATCTGCGCAGCCGCCCCGATGTCGCACCCGACCGGATCGGGCTGCAGGGCTGGTCGAACGGCGGCAGCGCGGCGCTCGCTGCCTTGGCGGTCGACGCGCCCGGCCTCGCCAATCCTGCGGCGGGCTTCCGCGCCGCGCTCGTCTTCTATGCCGGCTGCGGCCTGCGCGGACATTTTGACGCACAGGGCTATCGGCCCTATGCGACGGTGCTCGCCTTCCACGGCACCGCCGATGAGGAGACCTCACCGCAACGCTGCCAGAAGCTGGTGGAGCGCAGCCGCTCGCTTGGCGGCGACATCACGCTCAAGCTCTACCAAGGCGCGAGTCATGGCTTCGACGATCCGGGCCGGCAGAACCGCCCGCCCGACCGGGATGCAACCGCCGATGCCTTCGCAAGCTCGCAAACGCTGTTCGAGCGAAGTCTCGCGATCAATCTGCCGCCACGTTGAGGTACCTCCCAACGAAACAATCCTGAAACATTCGAGGACATCATCCGGAAACACGCGGTCGCTATATGGATCACAAGCGGGCGCGGCCCGCCGAGGATCGACCGATGTCCCCCCTGTCCCCCCGTTTCGTCGCTCTTCCGGCCGCCGCGCTCGCCATCATCGTCGGGCTTGCTCAAGCCCATGGCCAAGGTTCCGGCCAAGCCGGAACGCCTGAAATCACTGTGCACCAGGTAACGAGTTGCACAGCCTCGGCGAACACTTTGGCGGCGGCCTGTGCGGTTGCCGACGTTGCCGGCGCTACCATTATGCGCTGACCCCGAGAAGTGCGAAGTGCGGGCCCCCCCACCCGCCTCCCGAGACCCGGATCGACACCCCCCCATCGATCCGGGTCTCTTAATTCTTCCTCGATACCTTCCCCGACCGCCGACAAGCTCCCAGCCCAAGCTCCCCAGCCATAGCTGGAAAGTATCGTCATACTGTCATGACGTGACCGGACCGATTCGGTATTGTGGTGCTTGCATGCTGGCAGGCGCACGCGGGAGGGCTCTGCCAGCCCCAACAGAGGAGCACATACCCCAATGCCGTTTCGTCCCAACGTTGTCATCGCAACCCTGGCTGCAACCGCTGCCATGCTCGCGATTGCGGGCACGGTCCGTGCCGGTGGCGACAAGGTCGCCTTTCCGGAGGCCTATGCCCAAAGCGTCCTTTATTCGACCATCGACCGGCCCGACATCAAGCAGTACCGCGAGCTCTATACCAGCCGCGCCGCGATCGACGCCGCCAAGAAGGGCGAGCCGCTGCCGAGCGGCACCGTGCTCACGCTGGTGCAATACGCCGCCAAGCTCGATGCCCAGGGCAACCCTGAGAAGGACGCCAACGGCCGCTTCATCAAGACCAACATCGTCGGCTACACCGTGATGGAGAAGCGCACCGGCTGGGGCGCCGAATATCCGGACAGCCAGCGCAACGGTGAGTGGGAATATCAGGCCTTCCGCGCCGACAAGACGCCAAACACGCAGGCCGATCTCAAGACTTGCTTCGCCTGCCACAAGCCGCTCGACAAACAAGATTTCGTACAAACCTACGATCGCTTGAAGGCAGCGCCGTAAGGCGTCCATTCCAGCACAGCCATCCGGTTGCAAGGCGCGGGTCGTGCGCTCGGCACTCTGCCTCACGGGCGAGGGCTTGAGCGTACGGCCCGCGTCTCTCTCGCGCGTTTGTTAGGGCCTGTCGGCGCGAACGCGGAAGCACGCCAAACGGCCACAAACATGTGTATGATGCTCGCAGGGGCTACGCTCGAATGTGGTTGGGCCATGAGGAAAGGCATGATTGGTCGTTGCTTGCTTGTTTCGCTCATCGCAGCTGGAGTTGCGGCGCCGTCACTCGCATCGGCGCAGCAGCGCTCGCCGTTTCCCGATCCGCAGATCTACACCGAGGAGCTGTCGCCGCGACAAATCCAGCGCGCACAGGAACCCGATCCGCTCTTCGACCGGCGATTTCCGCCGCCCGATCGCTCACAGACGCCACCGGCCCGGTCACAGACGCCGCCGCGGCAGCCGACCTCGTATCCGCCGGTGCAGTCGCCCGCGCAACCGGCTCGCGCTATCAGCTGCAGCGGCGCCTTCGCGAAGGACTCAAGCCACCTCAAGCTCGCGACTGTCTACAAATCGGAGAACGTGGTGTTCACGGAGGTCGATGCCTCCGAGGGCAAGAAGCTGATGGCCTCGGTCCTGTTCCCGAAGGATCCAAAACGACGGCTGGAAGTGTGGTGGGAAAACGAAGCCTCCCGCACCGGCACATACCTGATCGTGATCAACGGCCAGTCCACATGGAGTGCGCCGAAGGGCCTCAAGCTCGGTCTGCAGCTTGCGGCACTCGAGCGGCTCAACGGCAAGCCGTTCAAGCTCAGCGGCTTCGGCAAGGGCAGCGAGGGAACGGTCAGCGATTGGCAGGGTGGCGCGCTCGAGTCAATCGCGGGCGGCTGCAAGCTCGGTGTCTCATTGCGAGCCGATCCCAAGGCCTCGCCGGACGCGGTTGAGCAGGCGGGCGCGGAGCTCGCGTCGACCGACGCCGCCATCAAGGCGATTAAGCCGGCGGTCGCGGAGATCATCATCGGCTACTAACGCGCACGTCGAGCCGTTCAGGCGTTCCCCATTGCGAGCATCCGCGACTCGGTCGTACCCCGCTGGCGCGCGGCACGACCGCAACAGGCATCTCAGAATCCGAACGCGCGCACACCAACCAGGTAGATCGACTGATCGAGGCGCGTCGATCCGAACGCCGGCAGGGTGGCGTTGGCCCACAACGACTTGAGGTTCACGCCGTTGATGCCGACCGGAGCGGTGTAGCCGTCCACAGGCCGCACCTGGGTGGTTGCAAGAACCGACTGATCGATCCGCCATGTCTGGTTGATCGAATCGTCGACGCCGCTGCCATGGAAGGTGCCTTGGAACACGACCTGCTTGCCGGCGGCGTCCACGCCGAAGGCCTCCCAAAGCACATCGCGGCTCACACTGATGTCCTTGAGCGTGACGTCCACGGCGACGGCAGGCTGCCCAAGAAAGACTCCGTAGCCTTCGTTGAGCCAAGCCTTCGGAAACGGATTGCAGTCGGTGCCGACGCCGATGACGGCGTTGGACGTCTCCCCTTTCAAGAGCACCGGCGGACACGTTGTGTAGCCATCGAGATCGTAGGCTACGACGGTGATGCCGGTCCGGGGATTTCCGTCCGGCGACGCGAACAGATAAGAATTCTGCCCATGCCATGGCGGATCGAAGCCGGGTCCGCCGATCTCCTCAGCATTGAAGCCAAACGTGTCGGCCGCGACAGCGCTGCTTGGCAATGCTGCGAGCAGCGCGGCTGAAGTCATCGAAAGCAGGGAACGCCACATATCACTTAACCTCCACAAGCTGCGCGCTTATCATTGCAGCCCTTATTGGCTTTCGCCAGACCGCCAGCCGGAAATGCTGCAGCCAGACTTTCTCAACAGGTCGTAACAGGACTTGAAACGCCCAAAGGCGCGCAAACACGTCATGCCGGGTCAGGTGTGATTCGACCTCACGCTGGGTATCCTGCCTGTGCGCACGGCCGATGACTTGGCTATCGCCAACGGCGCGTTAACCTGCGTGGCAATTAAAAGTCCGCTGCCGGTACCATGCTAACGATTGCGCCCGCAAACGGGCTTGTTGCAAACAATGCGCCACGGCGCCGCCACACGTGTAAACGATCGGCCGCATATGCGGTTCACAGCGGTGGATGAATGCTGCATGGCCGCGATCTGGTCACATTCTAATGTCGCTATCCATACCGGTGGAACGCGCACAACGCGCTCTGCATTAGGGGGTAATCAAACATGACACTTGTCGTTAGCGGGAAAGCTGCGGATCTCGACCAGCCGGCAGAAGTCGCGGTCGAGGGAGAAATCCGGGAATTCGTCCGCCGGGACGGCGCCAGCCTCCGCCGCACTCCCGAAATGGACAGCGAGTTGGTCGCCAACAACATCTCGACGCTGCTGCAACGGGTGGCTGGCTCTTCGGTCCAAGAGATCGATCGGCTGATCACTGAGCTGCAGACCCTGCGTGACATGTTGCACGAGGAAGGCGCGCGCGTTCAGCGTGAGATCACCGAGTATGCGCACCTGAGCCAGTCGGCGATGCAGTCGACCAAGATCATTGCCGAGAGCCTCGGAAAGTGGAAGGGCGCCGATTGGGCGCCGCGTACCGCACCGCGTTGAGGGCTCGAGAGCTGGAATGAGGCCGACAGCGGTCGGCCTGCGCGTGCGGCGGTCTCGTCGCACGCGCTTTCTTTATTATGTTCTTTATTACGGCAACAGTCGGTAGCGCGGAATCTCCGAAACCACGGCGCGGTCGCCGGGTCGGACCAGCAGAATGCGGTCGTCAAGCTTGACGAACTTGTGGTGCCGCACCAGCGGGATCTTGCGCGTCACCATGGCCGGCAGGTCCTGCAGCTCGACGGATGCCGGCAACACCGCGAGCGATTCCGAAACCGGCTCCGGCAGCTGGATATCCGGCACGTCGATCAAATTCATCACGCCGAGGAAGACCCAGCCACGCTGCTCGTCGCTCAGTTGGATCCATCCGCCCTGAGCGCCGGCATCAATGCTGCCGGTGGCATCACTGATGCCCTGCATCCGTCCGGTCAGGCTGGCGAACCGGTCCGCGCCTGGCCCGACCTGGTGCGCAACCGTGAACGCGACCGTGCCGATAAGCGTGAGCAGAATCGCGCCATGGCGGAACCGCATCGTGATCTCCCCCTGAAGTCCCCGCTTCAAGGCTAAGCAACCAGCCCTTCCCGCCGTGTTAATGCGGCACGCTCGCAGGCTGCGGCCGCGCGACATGGTCAAGAGATGCTGAATCGCAATCCGCCATGGTCAACGGATGCTGAAGACCGCTGCCGGTCTGGGCGCGGCGATCACGCCGCAGCAACGTCGTCATCGGTCGCGAACTCGACCCCGATCTGCTTGTCATCATGCCAAATCAAGCGGCACGGACGGATCGACTTGTCCATGTCGAACAGGACATCGAAGCGATCGGGAATGCCGAAAGTGGTCTCCACCTTCAGGCAAGCGCCGGTCGGCGACAGATTGCGCACCACGCAGTTGATGACCGATTGATGATGGTTGAGCAGAATGCGCGCTGACTTCAGCGTGCGTGCTCGCGATTGATTCCGGCGATCCATGAGACGCCTCCATCGACGCCTGAAGCGCACGATAGCGGAGGCCGACGAGAATTTCGTTGCAGGAATCGTTACAATTTTAAGGATCGATGGCCGGTCGTCCAGCAAGCGCCGGCCGCAGCGCCAGCGATAACGGCAGTGTTAAGGTTACGACGCCGGCAACGACCAGAAGTGCCGTCGGCACGCCCAGGAGATCCCCGAGAATCCCATAGAGCGCAGGCGCGAGCGCGCCCGCGCCGATTGTGCCGGTATAGAAAATCGAGAACGCGCGCGCACGTCGTTCTGGCGTCACCAGGTCGGGCACGGAGCCGTAGAGCACCGAGGAGGTGCCGTTGAGCGCTATGCCAATCAGCGGCAAGAGGACGAGCGCGGCTTCGAGTGGCAGCGGCAGGAGCGCGACGATCACCGCCGCTGTCAGGCCCTCGGTCAGCCACACCGTCGCAATCGCCCCGATGCGCGCTCCGATGAAGGCGCAGACCAGCTTGCCGACAGCGCCGCCCGCGAACACCAGCGTCAATGCAAGCCCGACCGTCGGGAGGCTCGCGCCCTTGGCGGTGAGCACGAACGGTAGAAACAAGAGGAAGCCCATGCGGGTTGCGCTGTCGAGCACACCGATCGACAACAGAACCGGAAACGCGAACCGTCGACCTGCGCCCAGTGCCGCCACTTCCGTCGCAGCATCATGCTTGGCAGTCGTGTGCACCGTCCCATAGCGCGGCGTCAGCAGATAGATCGCGGCCGCGGCGACGAGCCCGCACGCGCCGATCAGCGCCAGCACCGGCCGCCACGGCAACACCACCAGCAGCAGCGAGACGAGCGCCGGCACCGTCATCTTGCCGATATCGCCGGCGAAGTTGTAGGTGCCGAGCGCTTTCATGGAGCGTGCGCCCGCGAACGCGCGCGCCATCAGGGCGGAGGCGAGAGGATGCTGGGTGCTGGCGCCCAGCCCGCCGATGACGAGCGCCGCGAGCAGAAGCGCAAAGCCCGCGCTCGCTCCGGCCAGGCAGTAGCCGAGGCCCGCAAGCGCGGTGCCGACCGCCAGCACCATCGGTGCGCCGAGCCGCTCCGCGACGAGACCCGCGGGAATCTGGAACGCCGCCATGGTGCCGGCGAACAGGCCTCGCAACAGCCCGAGCTCCGCATAGCCGAGCCCGAACTCGGCCTGCCACACCGGCAGCATGACGATGATGAGATCGGTGTAGCCGTCGTGCAGCGCGTGCGCCCCGCAGGCGACGCCGGCGGCGCGGCGCTCCTCGCGGCTCGTGCCCCGCTTCCGAAGCTCGTGATCCATTGCAACATCCTCTGAGTGTGCTGCAACCCCTGTAGGAACTTCAAATCGGCGGCCCTGGCGGCAGGATTTCCAATCGCCTCGCCGCCGGCCACGCTCATGACCTCGCCCGTTGCTGCTGCCTGCGCTCGACGAAAGCGGAGCTGATGAACGACAGCACCGGCTCCCCGCGCTGATTGGTGCCGGTGTTGCGCGCCGTCATGATACCCCACTCTGGCCGGCTCGCCGACGGCCGCAGTTCCAAGACTTCAGTCGCATAGGTGACCGTGTCGCCCGCGTAGACCGGATTGGGCCAGCGCAGATCGCGGAAGCCCGGCGAGACGCCGAGCGCCGCCACCGCCTCGCCGCTCGCCCGCCGCATGGCGTCCTCGCGCCCGCGATGCTCCACCGCAAGCCGCATCCACAGGCAGGCGGTGTGCCAGCCCGACGCGCACAACCGCCCGAACAACGAATGCGCGGCGGCGGCCTCATCGAGATGGAACGGCTGCGGATCGAAGCGCGCCGCGAACGCCTTGATCTCTTCGGCCGTGAAGGTATGGCGGCCAATTTCGGCCCGGTCGCCGACGCCGATGTCCTCGAAGAACCGCATCAGCAGAGCGCCCCGCCGCGGGTCGCGTAGGGCGCGCGCCGCCGCGCGAACATCGGGCTGACCGTCAGAGTCATCACGCGGGCGCCCGAGGAGTCGAGCAGCTCGAATAGGAATCTGACAAAGCCGAGTTGCGGCCGGCTGCGCGATGGCCGCGTCTCCAGCACAGTCGCGCGGGCGCGCACAGTCTCGCCTGGGCGCAACGGCGCAAGCCAGCGCACCTCCTCGACGCCAGGCGCCCCCATGAAGTGCGACTGGCTGATGAAGCTGTCGCTCAGCATGCGCATCAGCAGGCAGCAGCTATGCCAGCCGGACGCCGCGAGCGAACCCAACATGCTGGCACGCGCCGCCGCCTCGTCGAGGTGCATCGGCTGTGGATCGTACGCGGAGGCGAATTCCACAATCTCATCGCGCGTGACCAGCCGCGGTCCGAACTCGAACACGCTCCCCGGACTGAAGTCTTCCCAGTGGCGTTGCGGCACAGCGATATCGGGGCCTAAGAACGCGTGATTGGCGATCAGAACCAGCTATCAGGGGAAAAGAGCCAGTATGCCCCCTGTCGCCCGATCCCTGTCACCAAATGGGCACAAACGCAACGGATTGACCCCTCGATTGACCCAAAACGGCCACAGGTGCAGTCTCCGCCGCCGCGCCCGTCGAGAGAGGAGGCCTCATGCTCGATCTACGCGACCTGTTCCAGTGGGAACGCTTCATTACGCCTTCGATCATCAAGGTGTTCTACTGGCTCGCGGTCGGCCTTTCTGTGCTGTTCGGGCTGACCAACATCTTTTCCGGTTTACTGCTCATGGCGGTGAACCCGATCAGCGGCCTGTTCCTGATCTTTGCAAGCTTTATTGGCGTGCTGATCGGGATTCTGGCGGCCCGCATCGCGGCGGAATTCGTCCTCATCACCTTCCGCATCAACGAGCATCTCGGCGCCATCCGCAATCGTGGGCAGATGTAGATCCGCTCAGTTCGCAAACCGGAAGTGCATGACATCCCCGTCAGCGACCACGTAGGTCTTGCCCTCGAGCCGCATCTTGCCGGCCGCCTGAGCGCCGGCCTCGCCACCGAGATTGACATAGTCGTCGTACGCGATGGTCTCGGCGCGAATGAATCCTCGCTCAAAATCGGTGTGGATCACGGCCGCGGCCTGCGGCGCTTTAGTGCCGCGCGGGATCGTCCAGGCGGCCGCCTCCTTCGGGCCGGCGGTAAAATAGGTGATCAGATCGAGCAGCGCATAGCCGGCGCGGATCAGCCGGTCGAGGCCGGGCTCCTTGAGCCCGACGGCGGCGAGATATTCCGCACGCTCGGTGGGCGGCAGCACCGCGATCTCCGCTTCGATCTTGGCCGAAATGACCACACAAGCCGCGCCCTCCGCCCGCGCCCGCTCCTCGACCAGGCCTGAGAACTCGTTGCCGGTTGCGGCCGACTCTTCGTCGACGTTGCACACGTACAGCATCGGGATCGCGGTCAGGAGGCCGAGCATGCGAAAGGCCTTCTCCTGCTCGGCCGTGCGCTCGACCAGGCGCGCGGGCTTGCCGGCGCGCAGCAGCGTGAGCGCCCGGTTGACGAGATTGAGCGTCGTCTTGGCGTCTTGCGCGTCGCGATCGCTGCCCTTCGCCTTCTTGGCAAGATTGTCGACGCGCTTTTCGAGACTGTCCAGGTCGGCCAGCATCAGCTCGGTCTCGATCGTCTCGATATCGGCGACCGGATCGACCTTGCCGGCCACGTGGGTGATGTCGCTGTCGACGAAGCAGCGCACCACATGCGCGACGGCGTCAACCTCGCGCACATGCGCCAGGAACTGGTTGCCGAGGCCCTCCCCCTTGGAGGCGCCGGCAACGAGGCCCGCAATGTCGACGAAGGAAAGCCGCGCCGGCTTGATCACGGCCGATTTCGCGAGCTTGGCGAGCGTGTCGAGCCGCGGGTCCGGCACCATCACCTCGCCCACCATCGGCTCGATCGTGCAGAACGGATAGTTCGACGCCTGCGCAGCCGCGGTCGCGGTCAGCGCATTGAAGACGGTCGACTTGCCGACATTGGGCAGGCCGAGCAGACCGCATTTGAATCCCATTGTTTCAATCTCTTTCCAGCAGCGCCGACTCTGACGGCGTCAGTCATTCGGCGCCTGTTCCTTGGAGTCGGAAAATCCCTTCGCCTGCATGGCGAGGTGAACCTTGTTCTGGAACGTCGCATCCTGGCCCTTGGCCAGGAGTTCGGCGTTGTCCGCGATGATGTCGCACAGTGCGATCACCCAAGGCCGCTCGCTCTTGGCAAAATCGGAGAGGACATGCGGGTGCACCAGGTGCTTCACGCCCGGATGGCCGATGCCGATGCGCACGCGGCGATAGTCGTTACCGATATGCGCGCTGATCGAGCGCAGGCCGTTGTGCCCGGCAACCCCGCCCCCGGTCTTCACCCGCACCTTGCCGGGTGAGAGGTCGAGTTCATCATGGAACACGACCACCTCGCCGACGCCGAGCTTGTAGAAACGCGCAGCCTCCGCCACCGCGCGGCCTGACTCGTTCATATAGGTGCCGGGCAAGAGCAGCAGCACGCGCTCCGATCCGATCGTGCCTTCCACCGCAACGCCCTGGAAGCGCCGCCGCCACGGCGCGATGTCGTGCCGCTTGGCGATCGCCTGAACCACCATGAAGCCGATGTTGTGGCGGTTGCCGACGTGATTGGCGCCGGGATTGCCGAGACCGACGAAGAGCAGCATGGGATGTCAATCCATGGCAATCCGGCCGCCCCACAGGGCTGTTGCTCATGAGGTCCCCGCTTGCGCGGAGACCTCATGACAAAACCAAGCGAGCAGCCGAACGCCGATCCTACTTCTTCGGCGCGGCTGGCGCCGCCGCTGCCGGAGCAGCCCCACCAGCAGCCGGCGCCGCCGCCCCGGCACCCGGTGCGCCTTCGGGCGGTGCACCAGCTTCCACCGCCGCAGCAGCAGCCGCAGCAGCAGCCGCCGCAGCCTCCGCCGCCGCTTTCATTTCTTCGGCGTAGCCGGATGGCGGCACGATGGTGACAAGCGTGGGATCGGTGCGCTCCACGATCCGCAGCGCCGCCGGCAGCGCGATGTCGCTCAGGTGCTTCGAATAGTTGATCTCGAGGGTGGAAATATCGACATCAATCGAATCCGGGATGTCCTCGGGCGCGCACAGCACCTCAACCGCGTGGGTCACGATGTTGACCGTGCCGCCGCGCTTGACGCCAGGCGCCTGCTCCGTATTCAGGACGCGGATTGGGATGCGCACACGGATCTTGGCGCCTTCGCCAAGCCGCATGAAGTCCACGTGGACCGGCAGGTCCTTCACCGCGTCGAGCTGGAAGTCGCGCGGGATCACCCGGTGCTTGGCGCCCTCGATGTCGATCTCGTAGATCGTAGTCAGGAACCGCCCCGCATAGATGCGGCGCTTGAGCTCGGCATGGTCGACCGAGATCGTGATGGGGTCTTTGCTATCGCCGTAGATCACGCCCGGCACGCGGCCAGCGCGACGTTCCGCCCGGGCGGCCCCCTTGCCAGCCCGCGGACGCACCGTCGCCTTCAGTTGTTGAACGGTCGCCATTGTCTTATCCCTTTTATCCCTTTGAATTTGATGACGAAATAGCCACGGCATGCCTCCAGGGGTGTCGGGGCCGCAGGCTGCGCGGGCTTATACCCGCAACATCAGGAAATGGGAACAGGGATTCGGGCTCTGCCGCGCTCAGGCTGCCGGCGAGGTTGGATCGGCCGGCGGTGGGGGCGGAGACGGCGACGCCGACGGGCTGCCGACCACTTTGGCCTCCAAGGCAGCCAGGCGGGTCCGCAGAACCTCGTTCTCCTCGCGCGCCAGCCGGGCCATGTCCTTGACCGCCTCGAACTCCTCGCGCTTGACCAGATCGAGGTCGCGCAGCCACTTCTCCGCCTGGGTCTTGAACATGGTGTCGACCTCGCGCTTGATGCCCTGCGCGACGCCGGCAGCATCGTTCATGAGGCGGGCGACCTCGTCGAAGAAGCGGTTGCTGGTCTGGGTCATGGATCGGCTCCGGAGCCCGCTGTGAGTGTCTCCGACGAAGAATGGGGACGCCTGCCCTGGAAGGCAAGCCGCCCCCGCCCAACATCGGACGCTTCCCGCCATACCACGGAGATAATAGTACAGCGATTACTTGACTTCGCGCGCGCCCCCTGCCTTGCATTTCGCCGAACCATAACGGCTACCCACCAATGCCACTCAACGCCATCCCGTTCCCCCAGATCGACCCGGTGCTCGTGAGCATCGGGCCGTTTGCCATACGCTGGTACGCCCTCGCCTATATCGTGGGCATCCTGGGTGGCTGGTTCTACGCGCGCGCGCTCGTGCGCTCGCAGCCGCTGTGGGGCGGCCCGGCGCCGCTCACCGTCACCGACTATGACGACTTCATCCTGTGGGTGACGCTCGGCATCATCCTGGGCGGCCGGATCGGCTACGTGCTGTTCTACAACGCACCCTATTTCGTCGAGCATCCGGCCGAGATTGTGCAGCTCTGGAAGGGCGGCATGTCGTTCCACGGCGGCTTTCTCGGCTGCGTCGCCGCGGTGGTGCTGTTCGCCTGGCGGCGCGGCATTCCGTGGCTCTCGCTTGGCGACATCACCTGCGCGGTTGCCCCGATCGGGCTGTTCCTCGGGCGCCTCGCCAACTTCATCAATGCCGAGCTGTGGGGCCGCGCCAGCGACGTGCCCTGGGCGATGGTGTTCCCGGGTGCCGGCCCGTCGCCGCGCCATCCGAGCCAGCTCTACGAGGCAACGCTCGAAGGCCTCGTGTTGCTCATTGTGCTGGCGCTCTTGATCCGCGCCGGCGCCCTCAAGCGGCCCGGCACCATCATCGGCGCGTTCGCGCTCGGCTACGGCGCCGCGCGCCTGGTCTGCGAGCTCTTTCGCGAGCCCGACGCGCAGCTCGGCTTCCTCTGGGGCGGGCTCACCATGGGCATGCTGCTGTCGCTGCCGCTGATGCTCGCCGGCATTGCGTTCCTGTGGGCAGCGCGCAGGGCGAGGCCCGTGCAGGCAACCTGATGGCCGACGAATCGCAAGCCCTGGAGACCGAAATCCGTCGGCGCATCGCTGGAGCCGGTCCGATGCCGGTGGGGCAATACATGGCGCTCTGCCTGACCGATCCCAAGCACGGCTACTACATGAAGCGCGACCCGCTCGGCGCGCGGGGCGACTTCATCACTGCGCCCGAGATCAGCCAGATGTTCGGCGAGCTGATTGGGTTGTGGACCATGGCGGTGTGGAAGCTGATGGGCGAGCCGGACAACCTGCGCCTGATCGAGCTTGGCCCCGGGCGCGGCACCATGATGCTCGATATTCTGCGCACGGCTTATGCGATGCCGGAGTTCCGCAAAACGGTGGCGATCCATTTCGTCGAGGTCAGCCCGATGCTGGAGGAGCGGCAGCGCCGCGCCGTGGGCGGCAGCAACGTGCCGGTCGAATGGCACCAGTCGCTCGAGCAGGTTCCGCCCGGCCCCTCGATCATCCTCGCCAACGAATTCTTCGACGCCCTGCCGGTGCAGCAGGCTGTGATGTGCGTCGACGGCTGGCACGAGCGCGTGGTCAAGCTCGACGAGGGCGGACGGCTGCAGTTCAGCAACGCGCGCGACCCGATCCCGCTGTTCGAGCAGATGCTGCCATCCAATCTGCGCGATGCCGAGATCGGAGAGATATTCGAGTGGCGCGCCGACAACATCGCGCTTGAGCTTGGCCGGCGAGTGGCCCGCTCGCAGGGCGCCGCGTTGGTGATCGACTACGGCCACACCGAAAGCGCCACCGGCGACACCCTGCAGGCGATCGGCTCACATATCTACACCAATCCGCTGGAATCGCCCGGCACCGTCGACCTCACCGCGCATGTCGATTTCCAGGCTCTGGGCCAGGCCGCCGAAAGCATGGGGGCGCGCGTCTTCGGCCCGATCGAACAGGCCACCTTCCTGCGCAATCTCGGCATCGAGAGCCGCGCCGCCGTGCTGCGTAAAGCGGTGCCGCCCGGCAAGGCCGGCGAGATCGACAGCGCGCTCGAGCGCCTCACCAGCAGGGATCGCGTCGGCATGGGACGGCTGTTCAAGGCGATCGGCTTCGCGCATCCGAAGCTGGGCGCACTGCCCGCCTTCTAGGCCGATGGCAACCATGCTCCAGTCCGCATCCCTGTGCGCGCTTGCCGGCATCCGCCACGGCTTCTTCACGCGCGCGGGCGGTGTGTCGCAGGGGTGTTACGAGAGCCTCAATGGCGGGGTCGGCTCCAACGATGCGCCGTCGCACGTCGCCGAGAACCGTGCCCGCATGGCCGCCGCGGTCGGGGTCGCGAGTGAGCGTCTGATCACCGCGTACCAGATTCACTCGCCCGTGGTCGTAACCGCTGATGCACCCTGGGACACGTCCGCGCGGCCGAAGGCAGACGCCATCGTGACCCAGGTTGCGGGGCTTGCGATTGCGGTCAGCACCGCCGATTGCGGACCCATCCTGTTGGCCGACGCCGAAGCGGGCGTGGTTGGCGCCGCGCATGCGGGCTGGCGGGGCGCGCTGTCCGGCGTCGCGGAAGCCACCATCGCGGCGATGGAGCGCTGCGGCGCCGACCGCGCGCGCATCGTGGCGGCGCTCGGCCCGATGATCCGGCAATCGAGCTACGAGGTCGGGCCGGAATTCGTCGCGCAGTTCACCAACGACGATCCCGACAACGAGCGCTTCTTCCACAGCGGGGCGCACGCCGGCCATGCCCTATTCGATCTCGCCGGCTACATCGCGGCGCGGCTTTCCAGGGCCGGCATCGGCCGGATCGACGACCTCGGCCGCTGCACCTATGCCGAGCCGCAGCTATTCTTCAGCTATCGCCGCTCGGTCCACAGCCGGGAGCCCGACTATGGGAGGCATCTCAACGCGATCGCACTCGCCGGTTGAGCCAGGGCGGCGCGCTGACGGTAGCGGATTCGACGGGGTTTCGGCTCATCGGGCGAAAAAACATGCGCCTATTGCCTTGATTCTGGGCCTTTCCAGCCCGCCCGCGGCAAGGCGGGCCGTCAGAAAAACCCGGGACATTGATCCGCCGTGATATTGCCAGCCGCGGCGCGTCCTTGTTATCAGGACCCCGCAAGCGAGCGTGGGGACTCGCGTCGGAGACAGGTATGGCGGCCGACAAGAGAGCCATGCGGGCCAACAACGGCACAATCAAGCTTGTGGCCGGCAACTCCAATCCGGCTCTCGCCGACGCGATCGCGGCCTACCTGCAGACCCCGATGACCAAAGCCGTGGTTCGGCGCTTCGCCGACATGGAGATCTTTGTCGAGATCCAGGAGAACGTACGCGGCTCCGACGTCTTCGTGATCCAGTCCACGTCGTTCCCGGCCAACGACCACCTGATGGAATTGCTCATCATCATCGACGCGCTGCGCCGCGCGTCGGGGCGACGCATCACCGCCGTCATCCCCTATTTCGGCTATGCCCGGCAGGACCGCAAACCCGGCCCGCGCACGCCGATCTCGGCCAAGCTGGTTGCCAACCTGATCACCAACGCGGGCGCCGACCGGGTGCTCACGGTCGACCTGCACGCAGGCCAGATCCAGGGATTCTTCGATATCCCGACCGACAACCTCTACGCCGCCCCCATGATGGTGCGCGACATCAAGGAGCGCTTCGACCTCAGCAAGGTCATGGTGATCTCGCCCGACGTCGGCGGCGTCGGCCGCGCGCGCGGGCTCGCCAAGCGCATCAACGCGCCGCTCGCCATTGTCGACAAGCGTCGTGAGCGCGCCGGCGAATCCGAAGTGATGAACGTGATCGGCGACGTCGAGGGCCACACCTGCATCCTGGTCGACGACATCATCGACTCCGGCGGCACGGTCGTGAACGCGGCCGACGCTCTGCTCGAGAAGGGCGCGACCGAGGTCTACGCGTACATCACCCACGGTGTGCTCTCAGGCGGCGCGGTGGCGCGCATCGCCGCTTCCAAGCTCAAGGAGCTCGTCATTACCGACTCGATCCAGCCGACCCAGGCGGTAAGGGTCTCGCGCAATATCCGGGTCATGTCGATCTCCACTCTGATCGGCGAGGCGATCGCGCGCACCGCCGCCGAGGAGTCGGTCTCAAGCCTGTTCGATTAACGCGTTCTCTGGAAAAGTGGACACTGATTTTTCCGGAAGAGATTCGACCACCATTGAATCATGAGCGCATTATTGCGACTTCCATGGTTTGTCTTTCGGAAAAGCGCTCCAGCGCCGCTGACTTTTTTGAAGTTCGTGTTAACAGGTTGCCGCGACCAATCGCGAGCGTCGGAAACGGGCGGCGCCTAACCACAGCCCTAAAGTCACCACAGACCGAACGGACCCAGCGCCGTTTTTAGCTTCTGCAAGCGCTCGTGCGCGCTGCGCTGTGCGCTTGGCCAGCAAGTTGTGGATGGCCTGTCGATATCCACCAATCGTTAACGTTTGGCGGGCTCAATGGGGCTATCTCCGCTGGAATCGCGAGGTTTATAGTCGATCAGTCAAGTGATTCGCCCCGGAGCGATGGGTCGGCTCCACCGGGGCCGTGTCCCCAAAAAACAAGGCGGCGTGCGTACGGTTGAGTGCGCATTCCATGAATCGGGCGGCAGGTGGAGACAGGGATGTCCCTGATTGAAATAACGGATCATCGAGGCAACCCGCTCGAAGTCGTGGAGCGCATGGCGTCGACCAACGACTGGTCGTTCGAACGCGCCGGCGAGGACGAGATCACCATCCTGGTGCGGGGCAAGTGGACTGACTATCAAGTCTCCTTCACCTGGATGGACGACATCGAGGCGCTGCATCTGGCGTGCGCCTTCGAGATCAAGACGCCGGAGCGCTGCCGCGCCGAGGTGCAGCTCTTGACCGCGCTGGTCAACGAGCAGATGTGGGTCGGGCATTTCGACTTCTGGGGCCAGGACGGGCTGATGATGTATCGGCACGCGCTCGTGCTCGCGGGCGGCGTCGAGGCCTCCCGCCGGCAGTGCGAGGCACTGCTTGCGACCGCGCTCGATTCCTGCGAGCGCTACTATCCGGCCTTCCAGTTCGTGATCTGGGCCGGCAAGCCGGCGCGCGAAGCGCTCGAGGCGGCCATGTTCGAGACCGCGGGCCAGGCCTGACCAAGCTCAGAGACCGGCATCGGCCCTGACCGCACCTGCGGTCCGAGCCTCCACTGTTTGGTGGTCTCCGGCACCGGTGATATTCCCGGATCGGCCGCGATGGCGGCCGCTGACACGAGGGGCTGCCATGACCACACCCACCGCTCACGGGGCGCGCGCGCTGGGCGATTTTTCCGGAACCATCGTGCTGGTCGGCGCGGGCAAGATGGGGGGCGCCATGCTCGACGCCTGGCTCGCGCTCGGCCTGCCCCCGACATCGGTCGTCGTGATCGAGCCGCAACCGACCCGCGAGCTCGGCGTGCTGGCCTCGCGTGGGCTGCGGCTCAATCCATCGCCGACCGCGGTGCGGGAGGCCTCCGCCATCGTGCTTGCGGTCAAGCCGCAAGTCGCCCCCGCCATCGTGCCGACGCTCGTTCCCCTGCTCGGGCCCAGCACCGTGGTGCTCTCGATCATGGCCGGCCGAACGCTTGGCTTTCTCGAAGGCGCCTTGGCGCAGCACACCGCAATGGTGCGCGCGATGCCGAACACGCCGGCCGCGATCGGCCGCGGCATCACGGTGGCGGTTCCCAACGTGCGGGTGTCGCAGCGCCAGCGCGAGCTTGTGCATGCGCTCCTGTCGGCGACCGGCATGGTGGAGTGGGTGGCCGACGAGGCCTTGATGGATGCGGTTACCGCGGTGTCGGGGTCTGGGCCTGCTTATGTGTTCTATTTGGTCGAGGCGCTGACTTTCGCGGGGGCAGCCGCCGGTCTGCCGCCTGAGCTCTCCGCCAAGCTCGCGCGCGCGACGGTGTCGGGCTCGGGCGAGCTTCTCAATCGCTCTCCGCTCGACCCCGCGACCTTGCGACAGAACGTGACCTCGCCCGGCGGCACCACCGCGGCCGCGCTCGACGTGCTGATGGCGCCCGATGGATTGACCCAGCTCATGAACCGGGCGGTGATTGCGGCCACCCGGCGCTCGCGCGAGCTCGCCGGCTGAGCGTCGAGGTCGCGCCCTCTTGGCGCCCCACTTGCGGGCCTAAAATACCGCTGACCAATCGAGGAGGCCCGCATGGCGAGCGAAACCGCACCGACCGGCAGCGCGCGTGAGCGCATCATCGCGGCGTTCATGGCGTTGCTGGCCGAGAAGCCGATCGAGCGGATCGAGCTCGCCGAGATCGCCAAGCGCGCCGACGTGTCGCTCTCCGACCTGCGCGGCGAGTTCGGCACACCGCTCGCGATCCTGGCCGCGCACATGAAGGAGATCGATCGCGCCGTCTTGCGTGGCGGCGACGGCGACATGGCGCAGGAGCCTCCGCGCGAGCGGCTGTTCGACGTGCTGATGCGCCGGCTCGAGGCGCACGGAGCGCACCGGGAAGCGCTACGCTCGCTCACGCGCTCGGCCGCACGCAATCCGGCACTCGCGCTCGCGCTCAATGGTCTCGCCGTGCAATCGCAGCAATGGATGCTGGCCGCCGCGAATATTTCCGCGGCCGGCCCGAAAGGCATGCTGCGGGCGCAGGGGCTCGCGCTGCTTTATGCCTCCGTGCTGCGCACCTGGCTCGACGACGACGACCCCGGGCTTGCCCACACCATGGCGGCGCTCGACGGCGCGCT
>DAIUEP010000011.1:19408-23402 GCA_036845065.1 Xanthobacteraceae bacterium
CCGCCATGCGAGCGCGCGATGTCGCGCGCGATCGCAAGCCCCAAGCCGGTGCCGCCCTCATCCTGGTTGCGGGCATGGTCGAGACGCAGGAACGGCTTGAACACCTCCTCGCGCATATGCGCCGGAATGCCGGGCCCGTTGTCGTCGACCGTCACCGTCAGCCAGCGGTGGTCGCGATGGCCGATGATGGTGATCGCGCGCGCGTAGCGCGCGGCGTTCGAAACCAGGTTGGCGAGGCAGCGCTTGAGCGCGGCCGGCCGCACGGTGACGACCGGCTGGCCATGGAATGCGACGGTGGCCTGGTGGCCGTTGCGCTCGGCCTCGCTGCGCAGCTCCTCGAGCAGCGCCGCCATGTCGGTCGGCGCCGACTGCTCGCCGGAATCGCCGCGCGCGAAGGCCAGATAGGCCTCCAGCATGCGCGCCATCTCATCGACATCCTTGCGCATCGCCTCGATCTCGGGGCTGTCGCCGATCAAAGCGAGCTCGAGCTTGAAGCGCGTGAGGATCGTGCGCAGGTCGTGCGAGACGCCAGCCAGCATCGCGGTGCGCTGCTCGATGGTGCGCTCGATGCGGGTCTTCATCTCGATGAAGGCGGCCGCCGCGCGCCGCACCTCGCGCGCGCCGCGCGGACGGAAGTTCGGCACTTCGCGGCCCTTGCCGAAGCTCTCGGCGGCGTCGGCGAGGCGCAGGATCGGCCGGATCTGGTTGCGCAGAAAGGCGATCGCGACAGTGAGCAGCACGACCGACGTGCCCACCATCCACAACAGGAAGATGTGGGAGTTCGACGCGTAGGCCGCGTTGCGGCGGGCGAACACCCGCATCACCGTGTTGTCGAGCCGCACCCGGATCTCAACCAGCGCCGAGCGCCCCACCGTATCGATCCAGAATGGCCGGCGGATCTGCCGGCTGATCTCCTCCGAGAGCGACTGGTCGAGCAGCGAGAAGAACGGCTTCGGCCCCGGCGGCGGCATCTCGGTCACCGGCAGGAAATCGACCCCCAGGCCGAGCTTTTCCTGGGCCAGGCGGCGGATCTGCGCCTGCTCGGCCAGCGGGAAGGTCGTGTAAATATCGATGAGCGCGCTGATGTCTTGCACCACGGCGCTCGAGAGCCGCTGCGTGACGGTGTTCCAATGGCGCTCCATGAACGCGAACGCGACCACCGACTGCAGGATCACCATCGGCACGATGATGATCAGGAGAGCGCGAGCGTAGAGGCCCTTCGGCATCACGCCGCGCAGCGAGAAGCTGTAACGCTCGTACAGGTCTGCGAGCCGATCTGCGGCCGAGCGCAACACACGCTTGCCGGGGTTGAGCGTGGTCATGGCGTCGTCACCAGCCGGTAGCCGGTACCGCGCACGGTCTGCACGAACAGCGGGTTGGTAGGATCGCGCTCGATCTTGCGGCGCAGGCGATTGACCTGCACGTCCACGGCGCGCTCGCCGATCACATTGCCGTTGCCGCCGGCGAGGTCCAGCCGCGTCACGGTCTCGCCGGGTGCGGCTGCGAGCAAGCGCAGCATTTCGCGTTCGCGATCGGTGAGGTGGATCAATTCCTCGCCGCGCTTGAGCTCGCCGCGGGTGAGGTGAAAGACGAAATCGCCAAAGCGCACGGATTCAAGCTGCGGCGCTGGCGCCGGACGGGCGCGCTTGAGGATGTTGGCGACGCGCAGCGACAGCTCGCGCGGCTCGAACGGCTTGCCGACATAGTCGTCAGCGCCGCATTCCAATCCTTCGATGCGGCTCTCCGCCTCGCCGCGCGCTGTCAGCATCAGGATCGGCACGCTCGAGCGCGTGCGCAGATCGCGAGCAAACTCGAACCCGCTCTCGCCCGGCATCATGACGTCGAGAATCATCAGATCGAAATGCAATCCTTCAAGCTTGGCGCGCGCCTCGGCGGCGCTCTCCGCGGTGGTGACCCGATATCCCTCTGACAGCAGGAATCGCGACAACAGGGTGCGGATACGGCGATCGTCGTCCACCAGCAGCAGGTGCGGAGCGTCGTCGGCGAGGGCTGCAGGCTCTGCTTTCATGGACCGATCAGCTGCGCGATCGGCGCGCGCGGTCCGCGCGCGCGATGAACCGCAGCACCTCGTCACGGTTGTCGCTGTTGATCATGGCGGCCAGGAATCGGCACGCCGCATCGTGCGCGTTCGGGCCAAGCTCCGTCAGCGCATGGGTGATCCGCGCGGTCTGCAGATCGGCAAGCCGCATGGCCAGCGTTTCGCCCTTGGCGGTGACATAGAGCAGGCGCTGTCGCCGATCGCTGGCGCCTTCCTTCTGCTGCACGTAGCCCTGGTCGATGAGCTGCTTGAGCACGCGGCCGAGCGATTGCTTGGTGATGTTGAGAATGTCGAGCAGCTCGGCGACCTTCATTCCCGGATTGCGATTGACGAAGTGCAGGACCCGATGGTGGGCGCGGCCGAAGCCGAACTTGTCCAGCACCTCGTCGGGGTCGCCGACGAAGTCCCGATAGGCAAAGAACAAAAGCTCGATGACGTCCCACGCGGGCTCGCCGGCGCGTCCGGGACGCTCTCCCGGTTGTGACGGACGATCGGTGGCAAGCGGAGCAGTTAGGTCAGCCATATTGACATATTTCGGTCAGGTTGCTATGAGACACGCCGATAACAACTGGATCGCGGCCCTCCCCGACGTTGCGCCGAGCGCTATAGTGGCGCTCTCCCGTCACGCTCTTGTGGGGCCACCGGACCATACCGGGTGTTGGCCCGGGACGCAAAAGCGTAGCGCGCGAACGGCAGGCGAACATCGATTTTTGGCAGCGGACGATCGCCGACAGAGAGGTCCGCACGGAGGAACCCATGGCCGACAAACCCTACGACCGGCTTGACGGCGTCATCTGGTATGACGGCAAGCTCGCTCCCTGGGGCGATGCCACGCTCCACGTCTGCTCACATGGGCTGCACTACGCGAGCGCCGTGTTCGAGGGCGAACGCGCCTATGGCGGCGAGATCTTCAAGTGCACCGAGCATTCGGAGCGGCTCAGGCGCTCGGCGCAGATGCTCGACTTCGAAATTCCCTATTCGGTCGCCGAGATCGACGCCGCCAAGCGCCTCGTGCTGGAGAAGAACGGGCAGAAGGACGCCTATGTGCGGCCGATCGCCTGGCGCGGCTCCGAGCAGATGGGCGTCTCGGCGCAGAACAACAAGATTCATCTCGCCATCGCCACCTGGCAGTGGCCGAGCTATTTCGATCCGGTGCAGCGGCTCAAGGGCATAAGGCTCGATCTCGCCGACTATCGCAGGCCTGATCCCGCGACCGCGCCGTCGCGCGCCAAGGCCGCCGGCCTCTACATGATCTGCACCATCTCCAAACACAAGGCCGAGCGCAAAGGCTATGCGGACGCCATGATGCTCGACTGGCAGGGCCGCGTCGCCGAGTGCACCGGCGCCAACATCTTCTTCATCGCCGACGGCAAGATCCACACGCCGATCGCCGACTGCTTCCTCGATGGCATCACGCGGCGCACCGTGATCGATCTCGCCAAGCGACGCGGCATCGAGGTCATCGAGCGGCGCGTCATGCCTGACGAGCTCACCGGCTTCGGCGAGTGCTTCATCACCGGCAGCGCCGCCGAGGTGACGGCCGTCTCCGAGATCGCGCATTGGCGGTTCACGCCCGGCGCCATCACCAAGCAGCTGATGGATGACTACACCGCCGAGGTGCAGCCCAAGGGCAAGGCGGTAGCAGCGTAGGCTCGACAATTGCCCGACTTCGCCTAGATGAGGTCGCGGACTCAGGTGGTCAAGCTTGAGCCCGAGCAACAGAGGCCTCATTTATGGACAATTTCTGCCAGACATGGTCGCCGCGCCTGCTCTCGGTGCTGCGCGTCATGACCGCGCTCATGTTCCTGCAGCACGGCACCGCGAAGCTCTTGGGCTTTCCGCATGTGGCGATGTTTGACAATCTCCAGCTGATGTCGCTCCTCGGCGCGGCAGGCGCGCTCGAAATCGGCGGCGGCCTGCTGATGCTGATCGGCC
>DAIUEP010000011.1:23502-28226 GCA_036845065.1 Xanthobacteraceae bacterium
CTCGGCGCGGCAGGCGCGCTCGAAATCGGCGGCGGCCTGCTGATGCTGATCGGCCTGTTCACGCGGCCGGTGGCCTTCATCCTGGCGGGCTTCATGGCGGTCGCCTATTTCATGGCGCACGCGCCGCAGGGCTTCTATCCGCTCTTGAACCAGGGCGAGCTGGCGGTGCTCTACTGCTTCGTCTTCTTGTATTTCTCGGTCGCCGGCGGCGGCTCATGGAGCGTGGACGCGGCGCGGCGGGCGGGTTGAGCCGTTGACGTCGCCCCGCGCCTTCCCTTGCGCTTGCAGCATCCAGACGTGATATTGGCTGCATGGCAGGAGAGCGACAAATGGCAGGCGCACCGCTCAATGCACAGCAGCGCATGTCTCTCGGGCAGTTTCGCCAATTCGTCGATGGCAGGCCTGACAAGGAGCGCTGGGAGCTCATTGACGGTGTCGCCATCATGATGACGCCACCCACTCTCGCGCACCAGCGCATTGCCAGCAATCTCGAACGGCTCTTGCTTAATGCGCTGGAGAGCCATGCACCGTCATTGATTGCGTTTCAGGCCATCGGCGTCACTCTTGGTTCGCTCGTCCAGGATTACGATCCCGAGCCGGATGTTGTCGTCACCGACGTCGCGACCGCCGAGACACCTGGCGAACGCTATGCCAATCGCTTCTATCTCGCAGCCGAGATCGTGTCCTCAAGCGATCGCGTAGATGTCGAAAGCAAACGTGCGGTCTACAAGCTGCACGACTCCTGCACCTGCATTTTGACTGTGCAGCAGGACCGCTTCGAGGTTCGGGTCGATCTGCGCACCGACACCGGCTGGAGCCAACAGATGCTCACCCAACCGGACGATCCGCTTGTGCTGGCGGACTTTGGCCTGCGCTGCAAAGTTTTGGACCTTTATCGCGGAACGCCGCTGTTGCCGCGACAACAGCGATCGACCTGATCCGGCCATCGCAGCCAATCGGCCTCTCACATTCACGCCTCGCACGCGTGCCAGTACCGATCGGGCAAATGGTCCGCGATCGGCGGCGCCAGCAGGCCGGACATGCGGCCGAGCATGTCGTCGCGGAAGGTCGGCTGCAGTTGCAGCGCGAACAGATCACGCAACCCCTGCTGCAATCCGCTCACGAGCGAGCCCACGAAGGGCGGGTCGTCGGAGAATTCCAATGCCGGCGGCTCCGCCGCGAAATGGCCGGCGCGCGCGCAGCGGATCAACCGGCCCACATGGCGAAAGCCAAACCGTGACGGCGGGACGGTCGCCACGATGTCGTCACCGTGCACCAGACGATAGGTGGTCGCGCCGAGCACATCGTTGTAGCGCAGCGCGAAGTCCTCGTCGCCCACGCGCGGCATGCCGAAGGCATAGACCGCGGTGGCGCGCACATGTTGTTCCGAGAGGCAGTGATCGGCGGCGATCACGGCGAGCGCGGCACCCATGCTGTGACCGGTCACCAGAACGGGGGCTGCGCCGCGGCCGGCCAGCGCCTGGGTGACTTGGCCCGACACGGCGTCAAACGCCTTGTCGAAGCCACGATGCACCGGGCCGGGCGTGACCTGGAGACCGAGCCGGACGCTGAGCCCGACATCGAAATCCGAGATCCAGTTGGCCGGAACCAGTGGATCGGTGCCCGCAAACGCAATGATGGTCGCGCCGTGTCCTTCCGCGATCATCCCACGGGTGTGAACCTTGAGCAGATCGGACCCATTGTCGTTGTCATTGGCGATGACCTGGAGGAGACGCAGGTCCCAGAGCCGGCAGATCGATTCGATCTTGTCGCGATGCGCGGTCTCGTAGGCGAGTTGTGACATCCATGCCATCGCCCGCGCGGTGCCGAGGCTGTATGGCGCAACAGGCTTGAACGCCGCAAAGGCGTCGGGGTGGTAGAGCCGTTCAGGCAGTTCGACCAGGATGCTCATGCGGTCACCGATGCTGCAGGCCTGAAGAGATCAGCCTAACATCACGTCAAACAATTCGGCACTGCGTGGCGCGCTCGCGCCCGTCCTGGACGGCCCCGCTCGGAAAGATCACCACGGCGGGAATCAGGCTGCAACAAGTCGCTATATCCGTGGGTGCGCCGCGATCAGCGCCTCGCTGATGCGCGCGAGCCGTTCGCGGAGGCCTTCGGGTCCGACGCTTTGCGCGGTCACCCGCGCGCCTTCGAGCATCAGGTTGAGCTCGTCCGCGAGCAGCTCGGGTTCGCTCAAGCCGGCCGCCCGACACAGCGCGACGAGCCGCATCCGCCAGGCGATCTTGTGCTCCTCGATGACGCGGCGCGCCGGGTGATCCTTTTCCGGCAGTTCGACTGCGGCATTGACCAGCGGACACCCACGCGTGTCGGTGCAGACGGCGTGGTCGGCCATGTCGCGGATCAAAGCGCGCAGTTGCGCCAGTGGATCACCAGGATGAGCCCGCTCGAGCTGCTCCCAGCAGGCGTCAGCCGCCCGGGCGGCTGCTCGTAGGTATTCTGACACCAGCTCATCCTTCGAGGCAAAATGACGATACAGCGTCATCTTGTTGGTCCCCGCCGCCTCGGCGATGGCCTCGACCCCCACCGCCCTGATTCCATGCCGGTAGAACAACTCGCCGGCGACCGCGAGCAGTCGGTCGCGCGGCGGTACTCGCCGGCCGTTGTCGGGGCTTGGCGGAGCGTTTGCGGCCATGCGGTTTGCGGCCATGCGGTTTGCGGCCATGCGGTTTGCGGCCATGCGGTCAGTCCCTCTTGACACGGGTGTTACCGGTCAGTACCTGTTGGGTGTTACCGGTCAGTACCACATCCCGCGGCCAAAGTCACGCCATTGAGTGCCGCACGCCGCCATCCAGGAGTTCCCCATGACTGTTCACGCCGACGCAGCGCGCCCCTCCGCCTCCTCGCCCCGCGCCACCCCCCGGTCCAAAACCCTGTTCTCACCGTACACCCTGGGCGATCTGACGCTCGCCAACCGCATGGTGCTCTCGCCGATGACGCGCAGCCGCGCCCTCGCCGGCAATGTCCCCAATCCGCTCGCGGCGCAATACTACGTCCAGCGGGCATCCGCCGGTCTGATGATCACCGAAGCCACGCAGGTGAGCCCGCAAGGCGTCGGCTATATCCGCACCCCCGGAATGCACTCGGCGGAGCAGGTCGCGGGCTGGCGGGCGGTGACCGACGCCGTTCACGAGGCCGGCGGAACGATCTTTGCCCAGCTCTGGCATGTCGGACGCGTGTCGCATCCCGATTTTCATGGCGGCGCGCTGCCGGTCGCGCCGTCGGCGCTGCCGGTCGAAGGTGAAGCGTTCACGCAGAACGGACGGGTCAAGATTGTCACCCCGCGCGCGCTCGAGGCCAACGAGATTGCTGACATCGTTGTGCAATTCGGGAAGGCCGCGGCGAACGCCAAGGCGGCCGGCTTCGACGGCGTCGAGTTGCATGGCGCCAATGGCTACCTGCTCGATCAGTTTCTGCGTGATGGCGCCAACCACCGCACCGATGCCTATGGCGGGGCGATCCGCAATCGGGCCCGATTCCCGCTTGAAGTCGCTGCAGCGGTGATCGACGTCTGGGGGCCCGAGCGCGTCGGATTCAAAGCGTCCCCCTCCTTTTCCGGATACTCGATGTCGGATTCCAATCCGACCGAGACCTTCTCTTATCTTGCGACCCGATTGAGCGAGCTCAAGCTTGCCTACCTGCATGTCACAGAGCCAGTCGCAGCGGGTCGCGCGCGGGTGACACCCACTTTGCGCCAAATCTTCAAGGGCACGCTGATCGTAAATGGCGGCTACGATGCCCAATCCGGCAACGCGGCGATCGCAGGCGGTGAGGCTGATCTGGTCGCGTTCGGCGTGCCGTTTCTCGCCAACCCCGACCTGCCCCTTCGTTACCGCCGGAATGCACCCCTCAACGCAGCAGATCAGGCGACGTTCTATGCCGGCGAGGAGAAGGGCTACATCGACTATCCAGCCCTTAACGCTTGAGCCAGCGCGCGGGCCTGACGGCTTGGCCGTCCGGCCCGCTCGCGCATTGACGACGCATTGCCGTCAATCCCGCACCACCACCAACCGATCGGTGCCGGATTCGCCGCCCCAGGCCTCGCCGGGACGGCCGAGCATCTGACGCACGTTGGCGCTGCGCTTGTCGCTCGGGAAGGTCTCGTAGCGCTCGGTCGCTGGATCAAAGCGCTGAATCGCGTTCGCGGCCCAATCGGTCGCCCAGACCCGGTCCTCGTCGTCGACATAAACCGAGTAGGTGCTCGACTTGCTCTGCGGCATCGGGAAGTGCGTCCAGATCTTCTTGGTCGGGTCGTAGCGGCCGATGCCGCCGGCGTTCCAGAAGCTCGCCCACAGCATGCCCTTGGAATCCGACCAGATCCGGCGCGGGCCGACGCCCTTGCGCGGCGGCTCCACGATCGTGGCCGCGCCGGTGTCGAGATCGACATGCGCGATATGATCGCCAGCAAGCGAGGCGTACCAGACCTCGCCCGCAGGCGTCACCGTAATGCCGTAAGGCCCGCGCCCGCGCGGCGAGGCCCAGGCGTCGACCTTGCCGGTCTTCGGATCAACGCGGCCGTAGACTCCGCCCTGGCCGGTGAACCAGACGATGCCGCGCTTGTCGATCGCGGCGGTGTTCAGATTGGCGCGTGGGAACTCCTTCGGCAGCGGGAACACCTTGACGGCCCGGGTCGCCGGGTCGAAGCGCACCATGGCGTTCTGCCCGCCGTCGGTGAGCCAGGCCGAGCCATCGGGCGCCGTGAT
>DAIUEP010000011.1:28326-41862 GCA_036845065.1 Xanthobacteraceae bacterium
TCGAGCACGAGGAGGTCGGCACGCTTGCCCGCCGCCAGGAGCCCGCGATCGGCCAGCCCGAGATAGTCCGCGGCGCGGCTGGTCGCCGCCACGATCACCTGCGATGGCGTCATGCCGGCCTGGACCATGAGCTCGAGCTCCTTCTGCTCGGCATAGCCGAAGAAATGGTCCTCGAGCCCGGTATCGGCGCCCAGAATGACATGCGCGCCGGCAGCGCCGAGCTTGGCCACGCTGCGCTTGAGGATGGCGTAGTTCCTGGCATTGCGCTCGGCCTGCGCCGGATCGCGCTGAGTATGCGCCTTGCGCACGCGCTCGATCACGTCGGGTGCCACCGTGTCGCGCAGCAGGCCGGCCAGATAAGGCTCGTCGAGCCATGGTGCCGGCTGCGTGTAGGTGCCGCGCTCGGGCGAGCCGATGTTCGGCATGACGTAGACCTTGTTCTTGATCGTCAGCGCGATCAGCTCGTCGCTCATTTCCTTGTCGCGCACGAGATGCGCGAAGCTGTCGATGCGGGCTTCCGCGAGCGCGACCGCATCATCGTGATAGAAGATGTGGGCGGCCACCTTGAGGCCGGCCTTGTGCGCCTCGTCGATCACGGCACGCGAGATCGCGATCGGCAGCCTGGGCGCGCGGCCGCCGCGGTCGTCAACCCAGATCTTGACGGCGTCGACCTTCTTGGCGGCGAGCTCGCGCACGTTGCTGCGCGCCTGCTCCTCGGTGGTGACCTCGTAGGCGAAATTGGCGTAGATCGGATTGCCCGGGCCGGCGTTGGGCGCCCCCATGCCGCGGCCGGCGAGCATGAGGCGAGCGCCGCCAAGGCGGCCTTCGGCCTGCTCGGTGCGGATCTGGTACATGACCTCGCCGCGCTCGATGCCCTGCGACATCACCGTCGAGATGCCGAAATAGAGCGCGCGATTGAGATCATCGAGGATGTTCTCGCGCTTGAAGTTCTCGGCGAGATAAGTCAGCCCGCTCTGGAAGCCCGGATGCACATGGGTGGCGATGAGGGCCGGCATGACGGTCTTGCCCGCAAGGTCGATCCGCGTCGCACCCGCAGGCGCCGCGATCTCACCGCTGCGGCCGATGCGCGTGATGGTGCCGCGCTCAACTAGGAGCACTGCATTCTCGACCGCGGCGCTGCCGTCGCCGGCGATCAGCCGCGCGCCTTCGAACAGTACGGTCTGCGCGGTCGCAGGCTGCGCTAAGGTGGCCGTCGCAAGCGCGGCAAGACCCAACCAAGCGGCTCTATGATTGGAATGATGGGAATGATGGGAATGATGGGACATCGACATTTCCCCCTTTGGTACGCTTTGCATTTTGTTACATGTTGGCACGCAATGTGCGCTCTGCCCCGCGGCCTGTCAAAGCGCGGGGCTACTCACCCTTGATGTTCAGGTCGCGGATCATACGCGCGTATTCGTCGTATTGACGGCGGATATGGGCGGCAAACGCGGAGCCACATCGCGGGTCCGGGTAGAGCGCCTGCAGGGCAAGCTTGGCCTTGACCTCCGGCGCCTCGACCGCGCGGCTGAAGGAGCCCACGAGCTGCGCGACCGTCTCCGGCGGAGTCTTCGCCGGCGCCACCAGGCCGAACCAGCCCTCGACGTCGAATCCCGCATAGCCGGATTCCGCGATCGTCGGCAGGCCCGGCAGCGGCGCGATCCGCCGCGCCGATGCGACCGCCAGCGCGCGCAGCGATCCCGCGTCCAGTTGCCCCTTGACCTCCTGATAATTCTGCAGCGCCGCAGTCACGTGCTGGCCCAGGAGCGCGTTGATCGCGGGCGCTCCACCCGGATACGGCACGTAGATGACGTCGATACCGGCCTGCCGCTTGAACCGCTCGATCGCGATGTGTGGGCTCGTATGGGGACCGACGCTCGCGACCGACAGCTCGGCGGGCCGCGCGCGCGCGGCCGCCACAAGCTCGGCGAGCGTACGGTAGGGCGAGGCGCTGTTGACAACGAGCACCAGCGGCGACGTCACCAGATTGCAGATCGGCTCGAAGCTCGTCAGCGGATCGAAGCTGACCTTGCGCAGGATCGCGTTGATCAGCAGGCCGGTGGAGTTGATGAGCAGCGTGTTGCCGTCGGGCACAGCGCGCGCCACCGCCTCGGCCGCGATCACGCCACCGCCACCCGGCCGGCTGTCGATCACGATGGTCTGGCCATTGCTGCGCGCGATCTCGTCGGCCAGGATGCGCACCAGTGTGTCAATGGCGCCTCCTGCCGGCACCGACACCACCACCCGGATCGTGCGCGCCGTCTGCGCCTCCACCGGCGGAGTCGAGCCTGCGACCACAAGCGCTGCCACGATCGCCATCATGGCAGCGCCCATCCGTTTCGCAGACCGACTAAAGCTCCTGGATGCGCAGCGCATAGACGATGTCCCACAGCTTCTCGCGGTCCTCGTCGAAGATCAGCTTCCCGTCGGCCGGCGCCGTGGTCCATGATCGGCGCGCGATCTCGCCCTCGAGCTGGCCTGCTCCCCAGCCCGCGTAGCCGAACGTGATCATGCTCTTGTGCGGGCCTTTGCCGGTCGCGATGTCGCGCAGGATTTCGCGGCTCATGGTGACCGCCACGCGGCCATCGATCTCAAGCGTCTGCGGGGAGCGATAGTCGGGGCTGTGAATGATGAAGCCGAGCTCGGGCTGCACCGGGCCACCCGCGAACAGGCGCACCGATCCGCTGACCGGCGCGCCTGTGTCGCCCAGCGCGCCAAGCAGCTCCGACAACGGGCGCTCGGCGGCCGGCCGGTTGACGATCAGCCCGAACGCGCCGTCCTTGTCGTGTCGCGCGATCAGGATCACGGTGCGCTCGAAACGCCGGTCCCCCATGGTGGGCGTCGCCACCAGGAACTGACCGGCGAGCGAGACATGTTTCTCGGGAGCCTTTTCGGGAGCCTGCTGCGCCACCATCGGTGACGCGACGACGAGCAGCGCGACGAGGGCAACGAAAGCCAGAATCGGGCGCGCTTGCCACATCGGGGACACCCTGATCGAGCTCGTGAATGCGTGGTCGCAAGACTACATCAAGCTGTGGGCGCGCGCCACGATCACTCTGCCGCCTCACGGCGGCCGGGCGGCTTGTTGCTCCAGCGGTCGGCGGCAGCATCGTCGCACGACTTGGCGTCGACCCAAGAGTTACTAACGGCGCCGCGCGCGGCGCGCTCGACCCGCTTCCAGAACGGCGCGCGCGTCTTGAGGTAATCCATCAGGAACTCGGCGGCCGCGAAGGCGTCCTGGCGGTGCGACGAGGCCGTCACCACCAGCACGATGTCCTCGCCGGGCGCGATCCGACCGTAGCGATGGATCACGGTGACGCCGAGCAGCGACCAACGGCTTTCGGCCGCCTCGACATGGCGCGCGATCTCGGCCTCCGCCATCCCGGGGTAATGCTCGAGCGTCAAGGCGGCGATCGGCTCGCCGTTCTCATCGCCGCGGCAGATGCCCGTGAAGGTGACGACCGCACCGACATCGGTGCGTCCGCGCGTCAACGCGCTGGCCTCGGCGGCCGCATCAAACGGTTCCTGCTGCAGGCGGATCACCATCACCCTCCGGTCATCGGGGGGAAAAACGCGATTTCGCGCGCGCCCGCAATCGCGGCATCGGCCCGCACGTGGGCGCGATCGATGGCGGCGCGGATCACGCGCGGATTCTCGAACGCATGGGCATAGCCCTCGCCGCGCGCCGCGAGCCACGCGATCAGCTCGCCGACGGTCGCGACCGATGCGGGCGGCACAACCTCTTCCTCGAGCTTGCCAACCCGCTCACGCACCCAGGCGAAATACAAGACTTTCACGCCACGTCCTCGGTCACTTGATGAGATGATGCACGCCGGCCCGGAAATAGTCCCAGCCGGTGTAGAGGGTCAGCAGCGCGGACAGCCACAGCAGCGACAGACCGGTTGGCGTCACCACCGGCAGGATTGCATCGCCGGCATCGCCCGCGATCAGAAACCCGACCGCGACAAGCTGCAGCGTGGTCTTCCATTTGGCGAGCTGGGTGACCGGCACGCTCACGCGCAGCTCGGCCAGGTATTCGCGCAGCCCCGAGACCAGGATCTCGCGGCACAGGATCACGATCCCGGCCCACACATGCACGCCCCGGATGGTGCCGTCGACCGCCAGCATCATCAGGCAGGAGGCGACCAGGAGCTTGTCGGCGATCGGGTCGAGCATGCGCCCGAAGGTCGACAGCTCGCCGTACTTGCGGGCGAAATAGCCGTCGAGAAAATCGGTGATGCCGGCCGCAATGAAGATCGTCAGCGCCACCCAGCGCAGCCAGATGCCGCCCTGCCAGATGTCCTGCCAGTACATGCAGGCCACCACCATCGGGACCGCCACGATGCGCCCATAGGTCAAAAGATTGGGCAGCGCGAGCGGGCGCGCCGGCACGGCAATGGGCCTGGGGGTCACGGCTTCCATGAATCAGAGAATACCCTTCCTGGTCCTGCATAAAAAGGCAACGCTTTGTGACATCCCCCATCTCGAGGTCCCACTTTGTGGAACTGGGCCCCTGACGGCGCTGATTCAAGCGCCTGATGCATGGATTTTCGGGTTGCGCACATTTGCGTTATCTGCGTTATCGCTGGTTAACCGGGGCGGTCGTGAAAAAAGTCGTAAATCTTGCGGGCCGTCTCGGCGTTCACGCCGGGAACTTTGGCGAGGTCTGAGGGGGACGCCCGCTCGATCGCCTTGAGGGTCCCGAAATGCTGCAACAGCGCGCGCTTGCGGGTCGGGCCGATGCCGGGGATTTCCTGCAGCCCGGCCTCGCGCAGATCCTTCTTGCGGCGAGCTCGGTGCGAACCGATCGCAAAGCGATGCGCCTCGTCGCGCAGCCGTTCGACGAAGTAGAGCACCGGGTCGCGCGGCCTGAGCATGAAGGGGTCGCGCCCCGCGATATGGAAGGTTTCCCGGCCGGCGTCGCGGTCCGGCCCCTTGGCCACGCCCACAAGCGGTATGTCGGTCAGGCCGAGCGCCTTGAGGGTCTCCCGCGCGGCGGTGAGCTGGCCGCGGCCGCCGTCGATGATCACGAGATCGGGCCAGGGTGATTCGGTCTCTTCATCGCTTTCAACGTCTGTCGGACTCGCGTTAGCCTCTTCGCTCTCGGCTTGCTCCGTTACCCTCTCCCCCTGCGGGAGAGGGTGCCCGAGCGAGCGAAGCGACGCGAGGGCGGGTGAGGGGTTTTCTTCAAACGCCCCCTCACCCGGCTCGGACCTGCGGTCCTCGCCACCCTCTCCCGCAAGGGGAGAGGGTGACGGAGTTTGCTGCACGCTTGTCACTTCTGCCGGCTTGCGCGGCGCTTCCGCGATCAACCGCTTGAAGCGGCGCTCCAGCACCTCGCGCATCATCGCGAAGTCGTCGCCCGGCGTCAGCTCGGCCGAGCGGATGTTGAACTTGCGATACTGGTTCTTCCGGAAGCCCTCGGGGCCCGCGACGATCATGGCGCCGACCGCGTTGCTGCCCTGGATGTGGCTGTTGTCGTAGACCTCGATGCGGCGCGGCGGGCGCGTCAGGCCGAAGCATTCGGCCAAGGCAGCCAACAGTTTCCGCTGCGAGGAGGTGTCGGCAAGCTTCCTGCCCAGCGCCTCGCGCGCGTTGGCGAGCGCGTGGTCGACCAGCTCCTTCTTCTCGCCGCGGGTCGGGTTCGCCACCTCGATCTTGTGGCCGCTCTTGGTGGAGAGCGCCTGCGCCAGCAACTCGCGCTCCGCGAACGCATGTGAGATCAGGATGAGCCGCGGCGAAGGCTTGTCGTCATAGAACTGCGCCAGGAACGCGCTTAAGACTTCGCCGGCGTCAAGCGTGCGATCGGCCTTCGGGAAATAGGCGCGGTTGCCCCAGTTCTGGCCGGTGCGGAAGAAGAACACCTGCACGCAGAAGAAGCCGCCCTCCTGATGCAGCGCGAACACGTCGGCTTCCTCGACGCCGCGCGGATTGATGCCCTGATGCGCCTGCACCGCCGACAGCGCGGCCAGCCGGTCGCGATAGATGGCGGCGCGCTCGAAATCGAGCGCAGCGGACGCCTTCTCCATTTCGGCGGCGAGCTCCTCCTTCACCTTGCGGCTCTTGCCGGACAGGAAGTCGTTCGCTTCGCGCACCAGCTCGCGATATTCGGCGAAGTCGATCTCGCGCGTGCAGGGGCCGGAGCAGCGCTTGATCTGGAACAGCAGGCACGGCCGCGTGCGGCTTTCGAAGAAGGCGTCCGAGCACGAGCGCAACAGGAACGCGCGCTGCAGCGCCGTGATGGTGCGGTTCACCGCCCACACCGACGCGAACGGACCGAAGTAGCGGCCCGCGCCGGTGCGCGCGCCGCGGTGCTTGAGGATCTGCGGCGCCCAGTGGTCGCCGGTGATCAAGATATAGGGAAACGACTTGTCGTCGCGCAGCAGCACGTTGAAGCGCGGCCGTAGCCGCTTGATCAGGTTGGCTTCGAGCAGCAGCGCCTCGGTCTCGGTCGCGGTCGAGACGAACTCGAGCGCGGCGGTCGCCGCGATCATGCGCTCGATGCGCGGGTCGTAGCCGGTCGGCCGCGTATAGGAGAGGATGCGCTTGCGGATGCTCTTGGCCTTGCCGACGTAGAGCACGTCGCCATTCCTGTCGATCATGCGGTAGACGCCGGGGCCGCCCGGCGCGGTCTTGGCATGGCGCATGATCGCGGCGCGGCCGGCGGCGAGCGGGCCTGCCGAAGCCGAAAGATCGATCGCCTGCTCGGTCTCGGGCAGGCTCTGCTCCTCGTCCTCCTCGACGAGCTCGGTCGCTGGATCGATGTCTTTTCTCGGGCCGCTCATGTGCTCAAAAAGTGTCCTGGCTGCAAAGATAGGGTCCATTCATCATGAATGAAACGTCGATCGCAGCGCGCACGCTTGAGACTTCCTTAAGCCTGCGGCGCGCTGCTCGCTAACGATTCATCAGCAGTTAAATAGCAACTCGCCATAAATTTTATCGAAGAAAAACCGCCCGCGATCGGCCCGGGCAATCGGGGCAACGACAATTGCCTGTTGCAACGGGGCGCGTGGGCGCCCGGCGGCTGCCCTTGCGTGGCGGCCGCCGAACAACGGCTCGGAGGCTTGAGGATGATACGCCTGATCTGCGGCGCAGCCGCGATCACGACGGCCGGCGCCGCCGGCGCCGCCGACGTCCCGCGCTCATCCTACGCGACGCCTTATATGGCGAGCGCCTATGGCTGGACCGGGCCCTATCTGGGCGGCCAGCTCGGCTATCAGTGGGGCAATGCCACCAACAACCCGGCGCAGCCCTCCGGCATCGCCGGCGGCGTGCGCGGCGGCTACAATTGGCAGGCCGGCGCCTTTGTGTTCGGCGGCGAAGCCGAGCTCAATCTCTCGGCGGCGCAGGACCGGTTCGCAGCCTGGAAGTTCTCCAACCCGTGGTTCGGCACGGTGCGCGGACGTGTCGGCTACGCCTTCAGCAATGTGCTCGTCTACGGCACGCTCGGGCTCGCGTTCGGCGGCGGCCGGGTCGAGCTCGGCGGCGCGAGCGAAAGCAGAGCCCACACCGGCTGGACCGCGGGCGCCGGCATGGAGGTCGCCCTCACCCGCGCCTGGTCGGCGCGGGTCGAATATCTCTACGTCGATCTGTCCGACCGGCCTTATGGCTTGACCGGCGGCAGCCACGGCTTCGAGTCGGGCCTGCTGCGAATCGGGGTCAATTACCGGTTCTGACCGCCGGTTCGACCGGCGACGGTTTCATCGCACCGAGTTGCGGGCGCGCCACCGCCAAAAAAATTGCGACGCGTTTCGCCTCCATTGCTGTTCGAGACAGCCACGCTCATGTAGGCTCAAGCGCGCCATGCAATCGATCGTGCCACGCAAACGGCCGGGGGTGCCAATGCTCAAAGTCCTAGCAATCTCGACTGGCCTGCTCGCATGTCTCGTCGGGAGCGCCGGCGCGCAGTATCGGCCCTATGGCGGGCCCCAGTTCTACGGTTGCGTCGCCTTTGAGCACAGGGATTTCGACGGCGCCCAGTTCCCGATCCGGGGCAATGCCAACATCCGCTTTGTCGGAAATTTCTGGAACGACCGGATATCGTCGCTCGCCTGCGCGCCCGGGTGCGAGCTGATCTCGTTTGAGCATGCCAATTTCGCCGGCCGCAGTCAGAGCTGGAGCGGCAGCGTCCCATTCGTGGGACGTCGGTGGAACGACCGCATTTCGTCAATCATCGTCCAGTGCGGCTGAGGAACCGTCGCGCTGGCGGACGGTCGCGCTGACATCCAGTTGCGCTGACATTTTGCGTTGGCGAGCCCGTGTGAGCTGACAGCCATCGGAGCGCGCGGGCCGCAGTCTTCGTTCGCGCTATTGCGGGCCGGACGCGCAGCATCGGCTCAAGCAAGGTCGTGCAGGCCAAGCCAGCGTCGTCTTCATTGATCGGTAACGATAAATCATTTCGTAAGCAAACGCTCCGCAGATTCACTCATCCTTCAGCACGTCGCGCATACCATCCATCAACCAAGTCCGTGCGTTTGTGGCCCCCTCGTGTCTGCGTAGGAGTTGCGTGATGAAACAAGTGTTGCTCGCGTGCTGCGGTGTGCTTGCGCTGGCTGGCGCAGCGAAGGCCGCCGATCTCCCTCCCCGTTATCCAGTGACCAGAGCGCCGATCTACGCACCGGCCTACAACTGGACCGGCTTCTATCTCGGCTTCAACGGCGGCGGTGCCTGGGGCACGTCGGCGTGGGATTCCACCGGCGACTTCGATGTCTCGGGCGGCGTCCTGGGCGTGACCGCTGGCTACAACTGGCAGGTCGGCACCTGGGTTTTTGGTGTCGAAGGCGACGTCGACTGGACCAACATCAAGGGCCACACGTTCGCGTTCTGCGGCCTCGGCTGCGAGACCAGCAACTCCTGGCTCGCCACCGTGCGCGGCCGCGTGGGTTACACTTTCGACCGCTTCATGCCTTATGTGACCGGCGGCTTCGCGCTCGGCGACATCCGTGCGCACACCCCGTTCCTGGCGGGCAAGGACGAAACCAATTTCGGCTGGACCGTCGGCGCCGGTCTCGAGATCGCGCTCATCGGCACATGGACCGCCAAGGGCGAATACCTCTACGTCGACCTCGGCGAGATCAATTGCGGCTTTGCCTGCGGGGCGCTGCCCAACGACCACGCGTCGTTCTCGACCCACATGGTGCGCGGCGGGCTCAACTACCGGTTCTGACCGGCGCTTCACACCGGCAACTCGACAAGACCCCCGGGCCGCGCCCGGGGGTCTTTCGTTATCGGCCGCTGCAACCTATCAGGACGGCGGCGGCACCGTGGCCGCGAAGGCCGGAACGCGCGCTGCGAAATTGTCGAGCCAGGCGACCAGCCGCGGATGGCTCTTGCGCCACTCCCCCTTAAAGCGGAAGTCGAGATAGCCGAGCGCGCAGGCGAGTGTGATCTCGCCCACATTCGGCGGTGAACCGAGCGACGGCGGCGCCGCTTCGAGCGACGCAAGGCCGCGCTCGACCTTGCCGGCCTGCCGATCGATCCATCCCTTCACCGCCATCTCGGCCGGCCGATAGCGTCCCTCGTAGACGATCAGGATCGAGGCATCGAGAATGCCGTCCGCGAGCGCTTCGAGCCGCAGCGCGTCGAAGCGCGCCTTGGTGTCCTTGGGAAGAATCCGGCCGCCGCCCGCGAGCACATCGAGATATTCCAGCACCACGGGCGAATCGAACAGCGTGGAGCCGTCATCGAGCAACAGCACCGGCACCTTGCCGAGCGGGTTCTGCTGCGGCAGCGGATCGGCGTCATCCTGGGTCGAGGCAGGCTCGACTTTGACCTTGCCGTCGAGGCCGAGCACGCTCACCGCGATGCGGGCCTTGCGGCCGAACGGAGAACCAAATCCAGTACGCAGGGTCACCATGGACAACGTCACTCTCTTTGGCCGCCACCACGATTGCGGTTGCGGCGGGATTTCGGGAAAACCGGATCGGGCGCACCGGCACGCCCGGTGAAGGTGATCAGCCGGTGATAACGAGATTTACGGCCTTGGGGCCTTTGCCTTTCTTGTCGGGCTCGACATCGAAGGAGATGCGCTGACCCTCGGTCAGCGACTTGAGCCCGGCGCGCTCGACCGCCGTGATGTGAACGAACACATCGCGACCGCCGTCGTCCGGCTTGATGAAGCCGTAGCCACGTTCTGCATTAAAGAACTTGACCGTACCTGCCATTGCCATTGGGAAGCTCCCAACCCCAAAGCTGCCGCCGGCCAACACGGCACGACGGCTCGGCCGGACATTCACACGCGGGGTAGGGCATCGGCCGTTCTTGGGCCTCAGTCACTCCGCCAGCCCCCATCGGAGGCGGAACGTCAAAGCCAACAGCACAACGTTAATCTAAACGCCCCTTGTGGAAAAGCGGTGAAACTAATTTTCACCCGCAATCCAATCGAGCCGATGGTTGCTGTTGCGACCACCTAAGCCCTTGGCGAGCTCCGGCAGAATGGCGCCAAGCTCGCCGGCAAGCGTCCACGGCGGATTGACCACGATCAGGCCACAGCCACCGAGCGGCCGCTGGGCTGTGGTGGCCGCAACAGCGAGCTCCACGCGCAGGACGCGGGGGATGCCGGAGCGTTTAAGCCTGCGCGCCAGCGCATCGGGCTCCTGCCGACCCTTGATCGGATACCACAGGAGGTAGATGCCGCTCGCCCATTTGCGGTGCGCGGTTTCAAGCCCATGCGCCAGGCGGGTGAAGTCCTGGGCGTCCTCGAACGGCGGATCGATCACGATGACGCCGCGCCGTTCCGGCGGCGGCACGTAGGCGTTGAGGGCAACCCAGCCGTCAATGGCGATCGTCTTGATGCGCCGATCACCAGCGAGATTATGCGTGAGCGCGGCGAAAGCCTTGGGCTCAAGCTCGCAGGCCACCAGCCGGTCCTGCGGACGCAGGAACGCGCGCGCGAGCGCGGGCGAGCCCGGATAGGTCGCCAGTTCACCGGCATTGTTGAGAGACGCGACCACATCCAGATAAGGCTTGAGCAGCGCCTGGACGGATGGCGCGATTGTTGCTTTGAGCAGGCGCTCGATGCCGGCGCGCCATTCCCCGCTGCGGCTTGCCTCCTCGCCCGCAAGATCGTAGAGGCCCGCGCCCGCATGGGTGTCGATCACCCGAAAGGCGGCGGGCTTGGCAACAAGATGCACCAGGATGCGCGCGAGCACCGCGTGCTTGACGACGTCGGCGAAGCTGCCGGCGTGGAAGGCGTGGCGGTAGTTCATCTGCTTAGTGCTTATGCGTGTGTTCGTTGTCTCAAGCCAGCCGCGAGCTCGGCGTGCGTTACAGTGCCCTCTCCCCTTGCGGGAGAGGGCGGCCCAGCGATTCAACACAACGAATGGGTGAGGGGTAGGGTGAGGGGTAGGCTACAACCCCTCACCCAACCGTACCTGTTGAACGTCTGGCGCTGCCCTCGCCCACAAGGGGAGAGGGCACAATAACAAGCGTCCCCTCAAGGAATAGACTCAAATGGAATGACCGCCGCGCCGCGGCGCCCGCGAACCGGCGGCATGACCAGCTTGTCGCGGCGGCAGGCGCGCCGGTTGGTCTCCTCGCAATCGCGGAAGCCGAACTCCTTCGACAGGCAGACGCGGACCTCCTGCAGTCGGCGGTTGTCGCAGGTGACCGCGACCGCCTTGCGCGACAGGCCGGGATTGGCCTCGACGAAGGCTTCCTCGACCTCGTCCGGCGTCACCGTGATGGTACGCGTGAGCTCGATATAGGCCTCAGGGATCTTCACCTGGGCGCGGGCCTTGCGCACGGTGTCGAAATAGGCGCGCGCGCCGAGCCCCGAGCAGGTGCCGTGCTTGTCCCATTCGTGAAAGATCAATCGCGGCGACGGCATCAGGTCGAGCATGGCGCTCACGATATTGCGGTCGAGCCGCGGCGCCGGCACCTGGCAGAATTCCGGAAAGCCTCGCTCGTATTGCGGCCACAGGCCGTGCACCACGAACGAAAACGGCCGCGCTCCGCATTGATCCTGCGGCGGCGTCCCGCGCTCGCCCGCCGCATCGCAGAACGAGGGCGACCAGGACAGCGACAGCACATAGAAGTCGAACTGGCCGGCCCGGTTCTGCCGGCGATCCTGCGCGAGCGCGAAGCCCGCGGCGAGCGCGATCACAACAACGACGGCAAGCGACGAACGGACAAAATTCCTGACCATGCAACACCCCCTCGCACACTCTCTGCTGGACCTTAGTCCGCCTCTGCTGGACCGAGTCCGCGCTGTAGCAAGTCTGCCGCATCAGCGCGACGGAACATTACAAGAACAAACCAGCAATGAAAAGGGGGAATCAATCAACACTTTTTGGGCGGGCAATAGCCCGCACCGCGGCAATCCTTTGCGCAGCGTCGTTGCGCGGAGGATCTACGGCCGCGCCATCTTGCAGGATGGATTGTAGGCCCAGTTGCGGTCGAGGCCGACCACGCACCATTCGACCCCGTAGGTCGACCCGATCATGCCGGTATCCTCGGCAATCGAGTAGTGGATCGGATGCTTGAGACCATCGGACACAAAGGCTATCGCGGTGCAGAACCGGCGCGGAATCGCGTTCGCCGGTCCCGGCCGGTAGGCGACCTCGCGCACCTTGTCGAACGCCACGATCGACAGGTCGGGATTCCAAAAGCGGTGTTCCTTTTCGGCGAAGCGCGCGCTGATCTTGGCCAGCGCATCGGGCGAATCGCACGGCGGCACCACGCCATCGAAGCGCGGCCCCCCAAGGTAGAAATTGAGCTCGAGGAGATTGGCCGCCGCCGCCGGAACGACCATCAGTGCGGCAAGCGCCGCGGCGAGTGCCATGGCATACCGGTTCAACATCGGAATCGATCCTCTCACTGCTGAAGTGTAACGGTGCCGTGCGCCCCCACCCCGGTCAAGGCCGAACGGGCGGGCGATCCCCATAATCCCTGTGGATGTGGCCACGAGGCAACCTGTGGGCGGCTGATGGCGCGCGCTTTCCATCATCGCCCCGGCTGTCTAAGGTCACCCGTGTCAAGAAGCGGGCAGGAGGCAGCGATGCGAACAGCGGCGGTATTGGCAATCGTCGGCATGGCGATCTGCTTGCCAATCGGCATGGTCGGCGCGGCGCATGCGCAGCCTTATCTCAAGGGCAACGACACCGGCGGCATCATCGCATGGTCATGCGAGGCCGAGCTGATGGCGCCCCAGATCGCGGGAGAGCATTGCGCCTGGTACGGCAAGTACCACCGCATCACCGGCGTGCACCGGCAGGACGGCGACTACATCAGCTTCCAGTGCCTGTGGAACCCGCGCATCGCGCGCTTTGCGATTCCGGCCGTGCGCACGCGTACCGCCGCCTGCCCGTCATACCGCTACGCGCCGCACGTTTCCGTCCGCTATTGATTCGGGCGCCGATGCAGGAAGCGGCCCGGCGGCGGTGCCGTCGCGGCGCGCGCCACGCAGGCTATCATGGCCCGGTCCCGCGTGATTCGTCGCAATCTGTGATTCGTCGCAACAAGTGATTCGTCGTGATCTTGGAGAACGACCTTCATGCGCCTTCACCTGCGCCAAAACCTGCGCCAAAACCTGCGCCA
>DAIUEP010000012.1:0-1552 GCA_036845065.1 Xanthobacteraceae bacterium
GTCGCCTCGGCGGTCGCCTATTTCGAGCGCATGCGGCAGATCGAGGAGACCTCCGAGCACATCATCGTGCTGGCCGGGCCGATCTCCTACCTGCTCGCCTCCGACGCCTTCGACCGCACGCTTGCGGACGTGCTGCGCGAGAACATTCCGGACGAGGCGGAAGACCGCAAACGCGCGCTCGCGCAGGTCGACGAAATCATGGACGTGCTGCGCCAGCGCAAGGAGGGCTATCGCCGGCGCCAGCCCGGTATCGTCAATCTGATCGCCGCCTCCGAGATGGAGCGCTTCGTGCGCAACGGATTGATCGGCCGCTCCGACCTGCCCAACAAGCTGCTGGCCGAGCGCCGGGCGCTCGCCCGCACCGAAGCCTTGCACTTCACCGCCCTGATGGCGGACGAGCCGATCGGCGTGCAGATCGGGATCGTGCCCGACACGCTGCCGCATACGAGCTTTCAGATCTTCCGCCAGCCCGACCGCCACATTCTGGCGCTCTCGCCGTTCCGGCTCGGCGAGCAGCCGAACGTCCGGGTCGGCGTCGCCATGATCACGTCGGCGCCGGAGGCGCTCGCGCTGCATGAGAAGATGGCGAAGGACCTTTGGCACCGCGCCCTCAAGGGGCCGGCGGCGGTGGCATTCATGCGCGACCAGCTAGCGCGGGCGTAACCGCCGCCTCAAACGCCCGCGGACGCCGCGGCGAGCGTGTCGGTCTCCATGTCATGGTCGCGCACGGCGCCGATCAGCTCCGTCACCTTCTTGATGCCGCGCTCGTCGCACCAGGCCGCGAGGTCCTCAATGATCGAGATCAGCGCGGTGGGGTTGCGGAAGCCCGCATAGCCGATGCCGACCGCGCTCGCTCCCGCCAGCATGTATTCGACTACGTCCTCGGCCTTGGTGACGCCGCCAATGCCGATGATCGGGATTTTGACCTGCTTGGCCACCTGATAGACCATCCGCAGCACGATCGGCTTCAAGGCCGGCGAGACCAGGCCGCCGAACTTGTTGCCGAGCGCGGGACGGAAGTTGTCGGTGCGGATCTTGAGCGAGAGGAACGTGTTGGCGATCACCAGCGCATCGGCTCCGGCCTCTTCGGCCGCCTTGGCGATCGACACGATGTCCCCGGCATTGGGCGAGAGCTTCACCCACAGCGGCTTCTTGGTCTTGGCGCGGATCGCCTTGATGCAGTCCCGGGTGTAGTCCTCGTGCATCGCGAAGTTGCCGCCGGTCGCGTTGCGGGTCGGGCAGGAGATGTTGGCCTCGATGACATCAACGTCCGGCACGCTCAGCTCTTCGGCCAAAGCGGCGAAATCCTCGATGGTTTCCGATGAGACGCTGACCACCAGTGGCGGCGTGAATTTGGCGTATTCGGGGACGATGTGCTCGATGAAATACTCGATGCCTTTCCCCGGCAGGCCGATCGACTGAATGATGCCGGCCTCGGTCTCGGCCATGCGCGGCGTCGGATTGCCGAGACGCGGCTCACGGCAGATGGTCTTGGCAACCAGCGCGCCGAGCCGGTTGAGATCGATAACGTCGTTGTATTCCCAGGAAAACG
>DAIUEP010000012.1:1652-12298 GCA_036845065.1 Xanthobacteraceae bacterium
ACCAGCGCGCCGAGCCGGTTGAGATCGATAACGTCGTTGTATTCCCAGGAAAACGCGCCGGACGCCGGCTGCACCGGATTCTGCAGGGTGATGTCGCCGATCTTGACCGTGAGGTCTACCATCCGACGGCCTCCTGCATGTTGAACACCGGACCATCGCGGCAGACGCGCTTGAGCACGCGCTTGCCGTCGACCTCGAAGGTGCGCACGCAGACGTAGCAGGCTCCGAAACCGCAGACCATGATCTGCTCCATCGCGACCTGCCCCGGGATGTTGTGCGCCTTCCCGAGCCGCTGCATCAGCTTCAGGAGCCGGTTGGAACCGCAGGTGAAGAAGGCATCCGCCTTGCCCGCCGCGATCAGCTCCTTAAGGATTCGCTCGACGTTCTCGACTGCGCTCGTCCCGTCCGAGTCGAGCACCGTGATGGTGCGCGCACCCAGCCCCTCGAATAGCGCTTTCGACATCACGACACCGTCGTGGCGCGCGCTCAGGATCGCGGTCACGCCGACGCCCTGCGCCGCCGCGAGCTGCGAGAGCGGCGCCAGCGTCGCGAGCCCGACCCCGCGCCCCAACACCACGATGTTCTTCCAGGAGGGCTGCAGCTTGAAGCCGACGCCTAGCGGGCCTGCGATGTTGAACTCGTCGCCCGGCTGCAGCATCGCCATGCCGCGAGTGCCGCGGCCCTCGCGCTTGTAAAGGAACTCGACCTCGCCTGCCGCCTCGTCGACCCGGTAGACGCTCATGGGCCGGCGCATCCACACCTCGGCGCCGTCTGGCGACGGGCAGAGCAGGTGAAACATCTGCCCCGCATAGGCCTTCAGCGCCTGCTCATGCACCTTGAGCACGAGGTGCTTGTATTCGTCGTTGACCCACGCGTTGGAGACCACGATCCCAATGAACTCGCCGACGCGCCGCTCCGGATAGGGGTCCACGTCGCCGGCCCGCAGGGCGGAGTTGGTGTAGTTATGGTTCGGGTCGAGCGGCATCGGTCGGGCACTCTCCTGCCGAGGGGGCATCTTTGGTGTTGGTATAGGCCTACGAAGGCGACTGTGTCAATTTTGGAACAGAGGGGAACTCGATAGACCCTCGGCAAGCCGAGTTATGCTCTACCCATAGAGCAGCGTCAGATTTATTCTGTGATTCTCGTAATTTAATGCGAATTTCGGGCGATCCGAGTGGTGGAAAAGCCGTGACCGGAAGAGCGCGGCCCGGTTCTGGAGATACGGTATTACGAGGCTGTCTGCCGCCTTTTGTTCCAAAAATGTTACGATCCGCTCCCGGTCCCCTTTATAGTCCTCGATCTTCCAATCGTCCGGCGGCGGCGCGCGGCAGACAACCAGGCCTCCGCTTCCCGGCTCGAGGTTGGCTTCCGTGGGCGTGACCCAGAAATTGACGCTGACGGCGGCATCGTCGGCGTGAACGTCGACGGCCGCCTGCGCCTGCAGGCCTTTGAAAGCCCAGGCCTGGCTCAAGGGATGTGCGCCCAGAATGTCGGGAAACGCGTGGCGCAACTCGTCGGCGATCTGCAGGAGCAGCGGGCAGGCGAGTCCATCTTCGAGATAGGACGCGACGAATCCATCGATATGGGCGAAGTCGTGCCAGATCGTGCTCTCCAGCAAGAACCGCCGCAATGAGGAGAGCGCCGGCGGCGTGAGCAGGTCGTCGACCGGGATTGCGCCGCGCTCCTTAAACTGTGCGGTCAACGCGGCCCGATCCGCCCGTTCCTTGACGGCGCGCCCGGCGACTTCGGGCGCTGCGCGCAGATGAATCGGCGTGTTGTAGTCACCGCCCAGAATCTCGATCTGCGCCTCGGACAGCGTGACGATCTCGGCCGGGACCTGCTTCGCGACCTCGAGGTAGCTGCGCGCCAGCAGGTCGAAGCGCAGACGGTCCCGCTTTCTCTGCGATAGATAGAGAAACTGCTCGGCATCGTGTTGCAGCTTGTGGCTCGTCGCGGTCGTCAACGACCTCAGCGCGATGGTGGTCCGGTCATCGCCGCGTCGGAGCTCGTAGGTGCGCGCAAAATGATCGAGCGCCCGCCCCCGCTCGCCTTGCGACAGCCAGAGGAAGCCGAGTGCGCGATGCGCCTGATAATGCTGCGGCTCGAGCGTAGCGGCGCGGCGCAAGGCCTTGATCGCGTCCTGCGTCTCGCCGAGCGTCGTCAGCGCGACGGCACGGTTGTAGTGAGCCGAGACGAAGCCGGGGTCCGCCCTGAGCGCCTCCTCGAAACAGCCGATGGCCTCCTGGTGACGGCCCTGGGCCGCAATGACGACGCCGAGGTTGTGGGTGACCGCGGGATCAGTCGGCACGATGGCCAGCGCCGCTCGATAAGCGGCCTCGGCCTCGGCGAGCCGCCCGCCTTGAAAATGGCTCATGGCGTCGCCGACGAGCGCGCGAAATTCGGCTGATGTCTGCTTCGCCAAGGTTTGCTTCGCCAGGATTGATTTACCAAGGGTTGCTCCTGCGACCCTATTTAGCCACCTGCCGTACAAAAATTGGAAAAAATTTTGATTTTGGTACAGGGGGAGCTACAAAGTGCCAGGCATCTCCTAGCATCAAGTGCCAAATATCAAGCGTATTGGCGTCTCATGACTACTACCACCCGCCTTACCATTCGCAAGCCCGACGACTGGCACCTGCATGTGCGCGACGGCGCCATGTTGAAAGCTGTGCTGCCTTACACCGCGAGGCATTTCGGCCGCGCCATCCTGATGCCGAACCTCATTCCGCCGGTCACCACCACCAAGGAGGCGATCGCCTATCGCGAGCGGGTCCATGCGGCGCTGCCGTCGGGCTCCACGTTTCAGCCGCTGATGACCTGCTACCTCACCGACGACACCGACCCTGACGATGTCGAGCACGGCTTTCGCAGCGGCGTGTTCACCGGGGTCAAGCTCTATCCGGCCAACGCCACCACCAATTCGGCCGCCGGCGTCACCGACTATCGCAAGGTCATGCGCGTGCTTGAGCGCATGGAAAAGATCGACATGCCGTTCCTGATGCACGGCGAGGACGTCGATCCCGCGGTCGACATCTTCGATCGCGAGGCGCGCTTCATCGAGCGCTATCTGTCGAAGTGGGTGAAACAGTTTCCGGGCCTGCGCATGATCCTGGAGCATCTCTCCTCCAAGGACGGCGTCGATTTCGTGCGCAGCGCCGCGCCGCAACTGGGCAGCACCATCACGCCCTATCACATGGTGCTCACGCGCACCGACTGGCTGGGCTGGGGGCTCAAGCCCTACATGTACTGCATGCCGGTGATCAAGACCGCCAAGGACCGCGACGCGCTGCGCCAAGCCGCGACCTCGGGCGAAGCCTGCTATTTCCTCGGCACCGACTCGGCGCCGCACCCGATCGCCCGCAAGCTCTCGGTCAACGGCATCCCGGGGCTGTTCAACGCGCCCGTGGCAATTGCGACCTACGCCCGGGTGTTCGAGGAGGAAAACGCGCTCGACAAGCTTGAGGCCTTCGCCTCGCTCAACGGCGCCCGCCATTACAAGCTGCCGCCCAACAGCGAGACCATCACGCTGGAGAAGTCGCCCTGGACCGCGCCCGAGGAGGTCAAGGTCGAGGGGCCGGACGACAAGGCTTTGGTCTATCGCGGCGGCGAGACGATCGAGTGGCGCGTGGTCGAGAATTGATCTAACACCAACCTATCTCCGTCACCCTGAGGTGCTCGGCCGCAGGCCGAGCCTCGAAGGGTACGGCCCGGGTAATGCCCGTCATCCTTCGAGGCGCGCTAAGTGGCGCGCACCTCAGGCTAAGTGGCGCGCACCTCAGGATGACGGATCAGACGATGGAGCGGGTGGAAGCAATGTCAGAGTACGACGTGATCGTGGTCGGCGGCGGCAATGCGGCGTTCTGTGCGGCGCTGGCCGCGCAGGAGCAGGGCGCCAAGGTGGTCATGCTGGAGGCCGCGCCCGAGGACGAGGCGGGCGGCAACAGCCGCTTCACCGCCGGCTCGATCCGCGTGGTCTACAACGGGGTCGACGACATCAAGACCCTGGTCCCCGACCTGACCCAGGCCGAGATCGACACCACCGACTTCGGCACCTATACGGCCGAGCAGTTCTTCGACGACATGGCGCGGGTGACGCAGCATCGCGCCAATCCCGACCTGGTCGAGCTGCTGGTGACGAAGAGCTTCGACACGCTCAATTGGATGCGCGAGAAGGGCGTGCGTTTCATTCCGATCTATGGCCGGCAGGCATTCAAGATCGAGGGCAAGTTCAAGTTCTGGGGCGGCTTGACGATCGAATCCGTCGGCGGCGGGCCTGGCCTCGTCAACATGCTGACCGAATCGGCCAAGAAGCGCGGCATCGAGATCCGCTATCGCACCCGCGCGCTCGACCTGCTCAGCGATGGCGACCGCGTCACCGGCGTTCGCATCCGCCACGATGGCAAGGTGAGCGAGCTCGCCGGCAGGGCGGTCGTGCTCGCCTCCGGCGGCTTCCAGGCCAATCCGGAATGGCGCACCCGTTATCTCGGGCCCGGCTGGGACCTCGCCAAGGTGCGCGGCACCCGCTTCAACACCGGCGACGGCATCCGCATGGCGCTCGACATCGGCGCGAGCCCATGCGGCAACTGGTCGGGCTGCCACGCGGTCGGCTGGGAGATGAACGCGCCGGAGTTCGGCGACCTCGCGGTCGGCGACCAGTTCCAGAAGCATTCCTATCCGTTCGCCATCATGGTCAACGCGACCGGCAAACGCTTTGTCGACGAGGGCGCCGACTTCCGCAACTACACCTATGCCAAGTACGGCCGCGTGATCCTGGAGCAGCCGGGCCAGTTCGCCTGGCAGATCTTCGATCAAAAGGTCAAGCATCTGCAGCGCGACGAGTACCGCATCCGGCAGATCACCAAGGTCACCGCCAACACGCTCGAAGAGCTGGCGGGCAAGCTCGAAGGCGTCAACGCCGAGCAATTCCTCAACACCATCGCGGAATGGAACAAGGCGGTGCGACAGGACATCCCGTTCAATCCCAACGTCAAGGACGGCCGGCGCACCGAGGGTCTCGCCATCAACAAGAGCAACTGGTCAAACACGATCGACACGCCACCGTTCGAAGGCTACGCAGTCACCTGCGGCATTACATTTACGTTCGGGGGCCTGCGCGTGAACACCGACTGCGAGGTGCTCAACACCGACTATCAGCCGATCCGCGGGCTCTATGCGGCCGGTGAGCTGGTCGGCGGCATCTTCTACTTCAACTATCCGGGCGGCTCGGGCCTGTGCTCGGGCGCGGTGTTCGGCAAGATCGCCGGCACCTCGGCGGGGCGTGCGAAGGCGAATTGACGAGATTCAATCGGCCTCATGCTGAGGAGCATTGCGAAGCAATGCGTCTCGAAGCATGGGGCCGCCCATCCTATGAGACGCGCTCCTTTGGAGCGCTCCTCAGGATGAGGCAGAGAAGAGGTCGGCATATGCCCTCACTCAACGAACTCTCCTGCATCGAAATCGTGCAAGGCATCGCGGCCGGCACCTTCACCGCCGAAGCCGTGACGCGCGACTGCCTTGAACGCATCATGGCGCGCGACCAGACCGTGCACGCCTTCGCCACCGTCGATCCGGAGCACGCGCTCGCGCAGGCGCGCGCGCTCGACCGCGGGCCACACCGGGGCGCGCTGCAGGGCGTGCCGATCGGCGTCAAGGACGTGATCGACACCGTCGATCTGCCGACCGAGATGGGCTCGCCGATCTACAAAGGCAACCGCGCGGCCTGCGACGCCGCCTGCGTGGCGGTCGCGCGCGCGGCCGGCGCCGTGATCCTCGGCAAGACCGTGACCGCCGAGTTCGCCGGCATGTTCCCTGGCGCAACCACCAATCCGCACAATCCGGCGCACACGCCGGGCGGCTCGTCGAGCGGGTCGGCAGCGGCGGTTGCCGACCTGATGGTGCCGGCGGCGTTCGGCACGCAGACCGGCGGCTCGGTGCTGCGGCCTGCGGCTTATTGCGGCGTCGTGGGCTACAAGCCGACCTTCAACCTGATCAATCGCTCAGGCATCAAGTTCGCGGCCGAGAGCCTCGACACAGTTGGTGTGATCACGCGCACCATAGACGATGCCGAGCTCGTCACCGCCGCGGTCATCGGCAAGGAGCCGGCGCGGCTGACCATGTCATCGGCTCCTCGCATCGGGCTGTGCCGCACGCCGCTGTGGGACACGGCGCAGCCGGAGACCAAGCATGCCGTGGAGGACGCAGCCACGCGGCTGGCGGCGGCCGGCGCCGCGGTGCGCGAGATCGCGCTGCCGGAGGAATTCACGCGCCTGTTTGAGGCCTCACGCGAGACCATCAACAATTACGAGCGCTCGAAATCGATGGCCGGCGACTGGGCCAGCAACGGCGAGCGCATCAGCAAGGTCTTAGGCGACCGCATCAAGCTCGGCATGGCGATGCGGCATGAGGACTATCTCGCGGCGCTGCGGCTGGCGGAAGACTGCCGCGCCAAGATCGAGCATGCGTTCGAGGGGCTCGACTGCATGATCTCGCCATGCGTCAAGGGCGAGGCGCCGCTGGGCCTCAATCCGACCGGCGACCCTGCGTTCCAGCAGTTCTGGACCGTGCTCTATGGCCCGTCGATGTCGCTGCCCACTCATCGCGGCCCGAGAGGCCTGCCGGTCGGACTTCAGGTGGTCGCGCGCCGCTACGACGACGACCGACTGTTTGCTTGCGCGCGCTGGATCATGGCGAAGCTCGGCTTGGTGTAGCTTTTCATTCGGCTGTTTGTCTTGACCTCTCTTGTCATGCCCGGCCTTGTGCCGGGCATCCACGTCTTTCTCGAACGAAGTAAGACGTGGATGGCCGGGACAAGCCCGGCCATGACCACGCAGTGAGTCATCGTCCAAAGCCGTTGGCGCCGCAATCAATCGGTCAGGCGCAAAGGGCGACCACCTCCCGCACGTCCGCCAGCCCATCCAGCGACCACGCCGCCGCAGCCACTTGCCGCGCGCGTTGCTCGCCGATCACAGGCGCCGCATTGGCCATGAACTTGTCCTCGATGGCGCGATCCGACATCGGGTTCTCGACCGTGCCGCTCGCATGCGCAACCCGCGCCTCGACACGTTCGCCCGCAGTGGTGATCAGCGTCGCCGCCGCCTGGTCCTTCGCCAGCGTCTCGTCGATCCGCGCCTCGATCTTGCCGCGCAGCGCCACCACGTCCGCCATCGCGGCGCGCTCATCGGTGAACTGCGCGATCCCGGCGCAGCCGTCGAGATAGGCGGCGGCGGCCGCATGATAAAGGCTGAACTTCGATTGCAGCCCGGTCTCCGGATCGGCAAGCCCGGTGATCCGCACCGCAAACGGATGCACGGTGAGCTCCACGCGCTCGACCTCGGCCGGTGTGCGCACGCGCGCGCCGCGCAGCGCCACCATGGCATCGAGCGCCGGATGCAGCACGACGCCGCAGGCATAAGGCTTGTGGCCGTTGCGCGCGATCTCCCAGCGGGTGCCGAGCTCCTCGAGCACCAGCTCAGGCGCCGCCTTGTCGCTGTAGATGCGGCAGAAGCCGCGTTTGCCCTCGATCATCTCGTCGGTGCTGTCGAAGCCCTGCTCGGCCAAGAGCGCCGCCAAAAGCCCGTTCGATGCCGCCTTGCCGGCATGAAACGACTTGCACATGGTGCCGCGGTTCTGCTGCATGCCGCCGGCTTGCGTCGCCGCGATGCCGAGCGCATGGATCATGCGCGGCGTATCAAGCCGCATGAGCCGCGCCGCCGCGGCGCCGGCCGCGATCGAGCCGAGCGTGCCGGTGAGATGCCAGCCGCCGGCGTGATGGCCGGGCGCCGACTGCCCAACGCGCACGCCCGCTTCGAAGCCGGCCGCATAGGCGCAGATAAAGTCGCGCCCGCTCACGTCGCCAAGCTCGATCAAGGGAAACAACGCCGCCAGGATCGGCCCGCTGGTATGCAACACGACGCCACCCATGTGGGTGTCGTCATAATCGAGCATGTGGCCCATCTGGCCGTTGGCGAGCGCCGCCTCCATCAGCCCGAGCTTGCGCTTGCGGCCCAGCACCGTCGCCTGCGGCTTGCCGCTGATTGCGTTGAGAACGGCTAGCAGCTTGTCGATGGTCGGATGGCCGCTGCCGGCGAGCGCGCAGCCGATCCAGTCGATCAGGCCGCGGCGCGCTTCGTGCACGGCGCGCTCCGAGAGATCCTCGAAGCGAAACCGCGCCAGGAAGTCGCCGAACACTTTCGTCGTGTTCAAGCCCGGCGAGGCGAGATTGTAGTCAGCCTTGGTCGCGACTTGCGAAGCCATAAACCCCATCCTCACCCTGAACTCGGTATTCCTCACGGCATATAGAGGCCGCCGCTTACATGCATCGTCTGCCCGGTGATGTAACTCGCCTGCGGCTGGCACAGCATGCGCACCACGGCGGCGACGTCGTCCGGCACGCCTTCGCGGCCGACCGGCGGCACGGCTTGGATGCCGCGGCCCGACGTCGCCGAGCGCTCGCCGCCGATCTTGCCCGGCACCACGCAGTTGACCGTGATGCCCTGCGGCGCAAACTCCGACGCCAGCGCCTTGGTGAAGCCGACGATGCCCATCTTGCCGGTGCCGACATGCGCGCGCCCGGGCGCGCCCAGATGGGTCGAGACCCCGCCCAGGTTGATGATGCGCCCGTACTTGTTCTTGAGCATATGCGGCAACACCGCGCGCGAGCACAGGAACGCGCCGTCAAGAATGACGCCCAGAACCTCGTGCCATTGCTTGAGCGACATGTCGAGGAAATGCGCCTCGGCGCGGATCGCCGCATTGTTGATCAGGATATCGACGCGGCCGAAGGTCTTGATCACCGTGTCGACCATCCGGCCGACCGCCGCCTCGTCGGTGATGTCGGCCAGGTGCACCAGCGCGCGGGCGCCCGCCTTCTCGACCTCCGCGGCAGTCCGTTCCGCCTCCTCGCGCGAGGAGCGCGCATTGATCACGACCGCAGCCCCGTCGCGCGCAAGCGACAGCGCCATGGCGCGGCCCAGCCGCCGCACGCCGCCCGTGACGATCGCCACCTGTCCGTCGAGAACCCGTTCGTTCGCCAATGCCGCCTCCAAGATATTTCCGTTCCCTGGTGAGCACGGCCTCAAAGCGCGGCAGGGCGGAACTCCCTCTCCCCGCAGGGGAGAGGGTTGGGGTGAGGGGGTTCAGCTCACTCGATGGTTTGTAACCCCTCACCCCACCCCTCTCCCTTTGGGAGAGGGAGCCGTCCGCACTCGCGGCTCGCTCGTGCCTACCACAATTGCTACCCGCCGCCCCCGCTAGTGCCCCGTTTCCGAAGCTCGTGATACACCTCAGCACGCTCTGACACGAGCTTCGGAAACAAAGGGGCACTAGCAACTCTATGATTCTAGTGCCGCTTTTCGATTTGAAGTTCCTAGCCGAGTTTGCTGCAGGTGGTGTAGGAACTTCAAATCGGCGGCACTAGGCAGAATGGCGGCACAAACCCATACGTGAGGAGCCATGAGCGTTCAATCCGATAGCGCGACCTCCCCGCTGGCGCAGCGGCTGTCCGACTACATCGCGGGCGCCGCCGATCGCCCGCTGCCGCCCGCGGTCGCCGAAAAGACCCGCCACCACGTGCTCGACACCCTGGCGGCGATCCTGTCCGGCTCGCGGCTCAAGGCCGGCAGGCTCGCGACCGCCTATGTGGCGCGCTTTACCGGCACCCCGGAGGCGACCGTCGTCGGCACCGCGCTCATGGTCCCGGCCGAGCTCGCGGCGCTCGCCAACGGCATGTCAGGCCATGCCGACGAGACCGACGACTCGCATCTGGGCGGCCGCTTTCATCCCGGCTGCGGCATCGTGCCGGCGGCGCTCGCGGTCGCCGAGCTGAAGGATTGCGACGGCGCGGCCTTCCTGCGCGCGGTCACGCTCGGCTACGACATCGGCGCAAGGCTCTCCATGTCGCTCGGCTACAGCGCGCCCAACAATCGCCCCGGCCACAGCACCCACAGCCTCGGCACCGCCTTCGGGGCGGCGGCGGCCGCAGCCGCACTTCTGCGCTTCGATGCCCAGCGCGTGCGCCATGTGCTCTCTTATGCGGCCCAGCAGGCCTCCGGCGTGCCCTATTGGCATCGCGACAGCGAGCACGTCGAGAAGGCATTCGACTTCGGCGGCATGGGGGCGCGCAACGGCGTTGCCAGCGCGCTGATGGTGGCAGCCGGCTGTTCCGGTGTGGACGATCCATTCACGGGCCGCAATCACTTCTACACGGCGTTTGGCGAGACGCCGAAGCCCGACCTGCTCACGCACGAGCTCGGCCACCGCTTCGAGATCATGGCGGCCTCGATCAAGAAGTGGTGCGTCGGCTCGCCGATCCAGTCGGTGCTCGACGCCACCACCGCGCTCGTCGCCGAGCACCATATCCGCCCCGACGACATCAAGGCCATGCGCATCACCATGCCGGACGACCGCATGCACATCGTCGACAACCGCTCGATGCCGGATGTCTGCGTGCAGCATCTCGCGACGCTCGCCGTGATCGACGGCACCGTCACCTTCGCGGCCACCCACGACCACGCCCGCATGAGCGAGGCGACCGTGCAGGCCGTGCGCCGCACCATCACGCTCATTCCGAGCGCGGAGCTCACCGTCGCGGAGCCGGCCCGGCAGGCGATCGTCGAGTTTGATCTTAAAAGCGGCAAGACCGTGCGCCA
>DAIUEP010000012.1:12398-22730 GCA_036845065.1 Xanthobacteraceae bacterium
CTGAAAGATGTGATCGAAGCGGTCGAAGATCTTCTCGTCGTGCGTCACCGCGATGATGGCCGCGTCCCGCTCGACCGCCAGCCGGCGCATCAGATCCATGACGATGCCGGCGCGCTGGGAATCGAGCGCGGCCGTCGGCTCGTCCGCGAGAATGATGCGCGGGCTGTTCGCGAGCGCGCGCGCAATCGCCACGCGCTGCGCCTCGCCTCCCGAGAGCTTGGACGGCATCGCGTTCTTGCGGTGACCCACCTCCAGGTAGTCGAGGAGGTCCACGGCGCGCTTGCGTGCTGTCGCCATATCGACGCCCGCCAGCTGCAGCACGACCGCGACGTTGTCGGTCGCATCGAGAAACGGCAGCAGATTGTGGAACTGGAAGATGAAACCGATCTTGTCGAGCCGCAGGCGTCGCAAATCGCTGCGCTGCCATTTGCCGTCGCGCAGCACGCGCTCGCCGTCGAGATCCATGGAGCCCGACGATGGATCGAGGATGCAGCCGATGACATTGAGGAGAGTGGTCTTGCCGGAGCCGGAAGGACCGAGCAGGGCGACGACCTCGCGTGGATAGACGTCAAGCGACACGTCGCGCAGCGCATCGACGCGTGTTTCGCCTTCGCCGAAATGCTTGGAGATCCGATCGACCCGCACGAGAGGTACGCCAGCAGTGGCCATGTCAGCCCCCGAGCGCCGCTGCGGGCTCCACCCGCAGAGCGGCGCGCACGCCGAGCCCGCTGGCGAGGAGGCATACGACGAACACGACCAGCCCGAGGATCGCCACGTTGTCGGGCTCCAGCACCACGCGCCGCGGGAAGAAGTCTTTGATGCCGAGGACGAGAGTGGTGCCGATCGTGAAACCCACGACGCCGAGGGCAAGCGCCTGCTGCACGATCATGCCGATGATGGTCCGGTCCGGAGCCCCGATCAGCTTCAGGGTGGCGATCTGTCTCAGCTTCTCCATCGTCATCGTGTAGATGATGAGGGCGATGATCACGGCCGAGACGGTGAGCAGAAGCGACGTGAACAGCCCAATCTGCCGCCGGGCACGGTCGACCAGCGAGAGCGTCAGGATCGCCTCCTGGCCCTCCTGCGTGATCGCCGCCAGGTGCTTCCAGCGCCGCACCGTTTCGGCAACCGTCACGGGCGAGGCGCTCGGCTGCAGCCGCGCGACGACCACGTTGACGGTGTCGCGACTTCCAGTGCTGGCGCCCGCGACGGCATTGCGGGCCTGCTCGACACGGGCGGCCGGCGGGGCAAGATCAAACTGCAGCCTTTGCGCGTCGAGCAGCGTGATGTAGACGGCGGGGTCGCCGCCGGAGTTGACCTGGTATCGGGTTAGACCGACCACCGTGAAGGTGTTGCGGCCGAGCTCGATCCGATCTCCCGGGACCAGCCCGCTCGTGCGATCGGCGACCATCTCATAGTGACTGCGGGAAATGCTGCGCCCCTCGTAGACCTCCGGTGGGCCGCCCGGCCGTGTGGGCTCGTAACCGATGACATAGAGCCTGAGCTTGTTGCCCTGATGCCGGGCCTCGACCGTCTGATACGTGATGCTGCCGGCAGTCGCGACGCCCGCGATGCGTGCGACAGCCTCGCGCGTGTCGCCCGGAATGCGCGATGCCTCCGCGAAGGGACCGCGCGTATTGGCTTCCACGACCCACAGGTCGACAGCCGGCGCCCGCGCAATGGTCAGCGCATCCACCACAATGCCGCGATAGATGCCGATCATCGCCAGCACGACACTGAGCAGGAGCCCAAGCCCGACACAGGTCAGGAGGAAACGGCCAAGATTGTGCCGGGCATCGCGATACGCGAGGTTCATTTCGTTTTCGCCTCGATTGCCCGTGCAGCGCGGCCCTCGCGCAGACCGCTGTCCAGGCGTACGACCACGCGCGCATCGTCGGGCAAGCCACCCACGATTTCGAGCCGCCCGTCTTCAGTACGATGGAGAAACTGGACGAGACGGCGCTGCAGCCGCCCGGACTCGACCGTCCACACCGAGCCCTGCCGGCCGTCGTAGCCCTGCACGGCGGCCTCCGGCACCAGCAACGCCTTGTCGAGGTGCGCGACCGTGATCCAGAACTCCACCTGCTCGCCGAGGTACACCCGAGGCGGTGGATTGTCCCCTTTGATGAAGACGCGCCGCTCCTCGGTGACGCGGTCGCTTTCAAGGGCGATGCGGACGACTCGACCCGTAAAAGCATCCTGCGGACGCGAGCGCAGACGCGCGTCGACGCGCTGATCCTCTTGAATGTAGCCTGCGCGCGCCTCGTCGACATGGGCGAGCCCCCAGTACGAGTCGTTCGCAATGAGCGTGAAGATCGGATCGCCGGCCTTGATGACGCTGCCGGGCTCCTTGTGGCGCTCGATCACCGCCGCGTCATAGGGCGCCACGAGGGTCCGGTGGCGCAGCATGGTCTCTTCGAATTCGAGCTGCGCCCGCGCGTCCGTCAGTTGCGCCTTGGCATTCTCTGCCTCGCTCGACGCAATCGCAACGTCGGCCTTCGCGACGGCCTCGTCCCGGATGGCCTCCTCCGCGGCTTGCTGCGAGACCACGTCGCGGCCGACCAGGACCTGCCTGCGGCGGTTGACGTCCTGCTTCTGGGCGAACACGGCCTGCGCCTTCTCGACGTTGGCCGCACCTTTCTTGATATTGACCTCGGCAATCAGCAGTGCGGCGTGCGCCTTGGCCACCTTGGCTTGCTGCTCGCCGGTGTTGAGACGCGCCAGAACCTGGCCCTTGCTGACGCGGTCGCCGTGGTCGGCATTGAGCTCGACGAGCGTGGCCCCGACCTCAAATCCGATTTTCGACAGCACCCGCGCCTCGACCGTGCCCAGGCCGAAAACGCGGACCGGAACGTTGTGCTCGACGGACGCCAGCTGGACGGACAGCGGGCGATTGCCGTAGACCGAAGCGCCGAAGGCGATGAGCGCGACGAGGCCGGCAGCCACCAGCGCATACTTGACGAGCGGCTTGCGAAGCGTCGCGGCGGACAGCAGCCCTCTCCTGTCGTCTTTAGACACAATTCGACCAGCCGGGTTCGATTGATTGGCAGGTTCGTTCATGCTCGATCAGGCTCATGGAGAAGGACCGGGATTGCAGATAGGCCAGAAATCCCGCCAGCCTACAACTGGCGAGACAATAGAGGCCCGCCGCGCGGACGCTCCTTGATCCTGATCAATCCTCTCCACGCCGACCATTGTGGCCCACTACTGCTGGCTCTGCGCCAGGATCCTGCCCGCGCGCTCGACCAGCGGCTTGGGCGTGCCGTAGGCATCCTGCAGGAACTGCTCGATCGCCTCACCGGTAATCGGCGCGATGTCGAGGCGCAGCCTCGCCGCCTCCTCGAGGAACGCCTTGTCTTGCATGGTGGCGTCGAAGGCGCGGCGTAGCGCAAGCTTGCGGTCGTCCGGAATGCCCGGCGGCGCGAGATAGGGCCTGCCCATTATGGTCCAGCCAACCAGGAGGCGGAGCACGCGCTGGTCGTCCGCGCTCCTGGCGAAGTCCATCACAAACGGCACGTCGCCCATCTTGGCGTTGCGTTGAAGCCCGATCTGCAGGAGCGTGCGTACCTTGCCCTCGCGCAGCCAGTCGGGATGCGCCGCCTGCAGCGCCGCGTAGACCATGCCGCACATGCCCTGCACCTCGCCGCGCTCCATCGCCAGCATGATCGCGGAGGTGCCGTTATAGCCGCGCACGAGCTTCATGCGGGTGCCGAGCACCGCATTGAGTGCGAGCGGAAAATCGAGGTTCGAGGTGCCCGACGTTCCGAGCACCAGCTCCTTCTCGAACAGGTCCTGCGCCCGCGTGAAGGGAGTCGTGTGCCAGGCAAAGCAGACGCCCGGCTCATCGTTGGCGCTGCCGATCCAGCTGAACTTCTGTCCCTCGAACTGGGTCGGCCGCGCGCCAAACATCGGCTCGAGCGCGGCCGAGCCCGCAATGAGGCCGATCTCGGACCCGTCCTTGGGCGCAAGGTTGTAGAGATAGTTCGCCGCCCGCACGGAGCCTGCGCCCTGCATGTTCTTGACCACGATATCGGGCGCGCCGGGCAGATGCTTCGGCAAATGACGCGCGACCGAGCGGGCGTAAGGATCATAGGCGCCACCCGGATTGAAGCCGACAATCAGACTGACGGTGCGGCCCTTGTAGAACTGCTCGACCGTCTGCGCGGTGGCACCGCCGGCGCAGAGAGCAACCACAAGGCTCAGAGCCGCAAGCCGCCCGATCATTGTGCGCTACGCCCCAGCATCTGGGCCGCGCGCGCGGACACCTCGGCGGGCGTCCGATAGGCGTCGTCCACGAACGCCGCAATGGCGCTGCCGCTCATCGGCTCGATCCCAACCTGCGCCTTCTCGGCGTCGGCGAGCAGGCCTGGATCCTTCATGGCACGGTCGAAGCCGTCGCGCAGCGCCCGCACCCTCTCCTCCGGCACGCCGGGCGGCGCGCCGATCGGGCGCTCAAGGTCGAGCCAGCCGAACACCAGGCGGAAGATCTGGCGGTCCTGCTCAGACTTCGCGTAGTCGAAGATGAACGGCACGTTCGGCATGTGCGGGTTCCTGGCGAGCCCGACCTGCACCAGGATGTTGGCTTTGCCGTCAGCGAGGCCGGCGGTGCGCATCGAGTGATAGCCGACGCCGCAGAAGCCTTCGATCTCGCCGCGCTCCATGGCGAGCCGCAGCGCGGCGCTGCCGCCATAGCCTTTCACCAGCTTGAACCTGGCGCCGATCACGTTGTTCATCACCACCGGAAAGTCGTAGGTCGAGGTGCCCGATGTGCCGGTGATCATCTCGCGCTTGATGACGTCGTCGATGGTCTTGAACGGGCTCGACGGCGACGACAGGCACACGTTCGAGTCGGACGACGGCGCGCCGATCCAGCCGAACTTGCGCGCGTCGTACTTGTGCTGGGTGCCGCCCATCAAGGGATCGATGGTGATGTTGCCGGCGAACAATCCAAGCTCGGTGCCATCCTTCGGCGACACGTTATAGATGTGGTTGGCGGCGACCACACTGCCGGCGCCCTGCATGTTGCGGACCACCACGGTCGGGTTGCCGGCGATGTGCTTGCCGATATGGCGCGCGATCAGCCGCGCATAGGTGTCGGCGCCGCCGCCCGGGTTGAAGCCCACAACCAGGCTTACGGTGCGGCCGCGATAGAAGTCGTCCTGGGCGTGCGCAACCGGCGGAAGCATTACGGCGAGGGCGACGAGAGCCGTACGGCTACCGACCTTCATTGTTCTCTCCCGTCTCTCCGCTGTCATCCCCGCGCAAGCGGGGATCCAGTAAGCACGAACCAGGCGGTTGGTGCCCCGGCTTCGCAACATCCGCCTTTGGATACTGGGTCCCCGCCTGCGCGGGGACGACAGCTCCTGAATTCCATACCATGCAAAGCGTCTGCTATCATACCAACCAGCAACGAACGAGCATCGTGAAGGCAGGGCCATGAGCAAGGTGCAAAAGGTCGCGGTCGTGGGTGCGGGGCTGGGCGGCTTGAACGCCGCGATTGCGCTCAACCAGCGCGGTTTTGATGTCACGGTCTATGAGCAGGCCGATGCGCTGGGCGAGATCGGGGCCGGCGTCCAGCTCAGCCCCAACGCCGCGCGTGTCCTCATGGCGCTCGGCCTCGACCAGGCCTTCGAGGCGATCGCGTTCGAGCCCAACCGGCACGTGGTGCGCAACTGGAAGAGCGGCAGCATCGTGTCGGCCACACAGATGAAGGGCGTGTTCCGCCCGCAATACGGTGCCGGCTATTTCGGCGCGCACCGGGCCGACCTGCATGCGGTGCTGCAGCGCGCGGTGCCGTCAGGCTCGATCCGCCTCAATGCGAAATGCACGGGGCTACGGCAGAGCGCCGACCGCGCGGTGATCCTATTCGCGGACGGCAGCGAGGCGGAGGCCGACGTGGTGATCGGCGCCGACGGCATCCGCTCCTGCGTGCGCGCGAGCCTCTACGGCCCGGACGCGCCGCGCTTCACCGGCCACATCGTCTGGCGCGGGCTGGTGCCGACCAGCGCGCTGCCCAAGGGCTTGATCGAGCCGGACATGACCGCGTGGTTCGGCCCCAAGGGCACGGTCGTGCACTATTACGTGCGCCGCGGCGAGATCGTGAACTGGATCGCGCATTACGAGACCGACTGGCGCGAGGAATCGTGGTCGGCGGAGTCGGACTGGCGCGAGGCCGCGCAGGCCTATGCGGGCTGGCATCCGCTGTTGGCCGAGCTCTTCTCGCGGACCGAGCGCTGCTACAAGTGGGCGCTCTACGATCGCGATCCGCTGCCGCGCTGGACGCAAGGGCGCGTGACGCTGCTGGGCGACGCCGCCCACCCGATGCTGCCTTACCTCGCACAGGGCGCCGGCCAGGCGATCGAGGACGGCTATGTGCTGGCCGACATGCTGGCACAGCACCGCAACGATCCATGCGAGGCGCTGCTCGCCTACCAGCAGGCACGCCTGCCCCGCACGTCGCGGATCCAGCTGCATGCCCGCGAGCGCGGCAAGATCAACAACACGACCTCGGCCCTTGCACGCTTCACGCGCGACATCCGCTACCGGATCAAGAAGCTTCTGAAGCCGAACGAGCACACCTACGGCATCGAGTGGATCTACGGCCACGATGTGACGGCCGGCGCGCGCGCGAAAGAGCCGGCCGAGGCGGCGTGAGCAGGGTTGCTGTTATTATCGTCCCCGCGAAGGCGGGACCCATAATCACTGAGGTATCGGCATGTCACGAGCCGTGCCACATCGCGACGACACGGCGTATGGCTCCCCGCCTTCGCGGGAGCGACACCTGAGAGATGCGAGCAAAGGCCGGTCTCAGGTCTCCCTTGCCCCTTCTGCGAACAAGTCCTCGACCGCAAACGCGCCGCGAATGAGGCCCTGGTCGCGCGAGTACTTGATGAAGCGCTCCAGGTTGGCGCGGTTGGCGGCAAGCCCCACCGGCCAGATATTCTTGCCGAACATCGCCTTCTCGCGCTCGTAGTAGCGGCGCCCAAAGGCGAGGCTCGACCAGTTCGGGTCGGAGTAATAATCGTCCGCGATCGCGCGCGCGTCCGCATACATCTCCATCAAGGTCACCGGCAGGGAAGGGTTGCGCTCGGCAAGCTCCTTCTTGATCGCCAGGATGTGCATGATCGGGTAGTCGTACTTCTTGAAGTAGCGCAGCTCCTCGGCGTCCGGATCGGCGAACAGCCGCCGCATCGGCACCTCGCCAGACGTCATCGATTTCGGCGGATGCGGCTGGATCACCGCGTCAACCTTGCCGTCGCGCAGGAGGTGGCCAACGTCGGTGCTCTTGGTCAGGTGCTCGAGCCGCAGCCCCGGCTTCGGCTCGAACGCGATCTTCTCGTCGTCCTGCAGGAACCAGTGGATCTCCTCCCACGGCACCCCGTATTCGAACTTGAGGTCGCCCTTGGCAAGCAGCGACAGCGTGGTCTGGAACGAGCGGATCGCCACCTTCTTGCCGGCGAGATCGGCGGGCGACGTCAGCTTGGAATCCGCGCGCACGAAGAACAGCCCGGCGCTGAACAGCCGGCGCGGAAACACCGGCACGCCGGTGATCGGCAGGTTGCGGTCGATCGCCATCAGGTAGGTCGACATCGAGAACTCGGCGACGTCGAACTCGCCCTTGAGCATACGGCCGTGGCGATCCTCGCCGTCGCGCGCCGGATGCGACTGCCCGACCTGGTAGACCTTCAGCGACACTCCGTTGCGCGGCTTCACGGTGCCGTCGAAGAACGGAAAGTGCCGGTCGTAGCGTTCGAGTGCGATGGTCAGTTCCATGAGATCCTCTTGAGAAAAAAGGCGAATAGCGAATGGCGAGTAGCGAATAGCGAGTAGCGAATAGGGAGAAAGAGGAAGTGCGGCGTGCGCTTTCCCTATTCGCTATTCGCCACTCGCTATTCGCTACCTTCCCTGCCGGTCGATCGACTTCACCGCCTCCCAGGCGCTGATGATTGCGCCCTCCTGCCAGCCGCTCCAGTAGGTGATCTGATCGCCCGCCATGTGGAAGCGGCCTTGGGGCGTGGCGAGCGCCTGGGCGTTCGCCCCGAACTCCGGATGGCTTTCGTCGGCCCAGGCGAAGCGCTCGAACTCCATGTTGTTCCAGCCGATCGCGAGGCCGTGTTCAACATACCGGCCGTAGTCGGGGTGGAGCTTCTCGCCCTGCGCGCGAGCGATCGCCAGCCGCTCGGCGATCGGCTTGGCGTTGAACTCGTCGGCCGGCGCTCCATACATGTAGGCGCCGGTGAGGACGCCCTTGCGCGACAAGAAGCCCGAGGACGGATACCAGACCTGGGTGATGGGATCGGTAGTCCAGGAGATCCCGCCATAGATGTGATCGTCCGTCTCCCAGAAGCGATCGGCCTGCCAGCCGACCTTGCCGGCCGCCTGCGTCGGCAGCTGCTGCGCAGCCTGCATGAAAGCCGCCGGCAGGTTGGTGCGTAGCGCCTTGAAGATCGGCATCGGAATGGTCGAGATGCAGAAGTCCGCCGCCAGTGTGCGCGTCACGCCGTTGTCGTCGTACGCGATCGTGACCTTGTCGGCGCCGTTCTCGATCGCCGTCACCTTGGCGCCGAAGCGCACCAGTCGCTCGAGTGTGCCGTTGCGGCCGCTCAGCTCCTGGCGCGCGAAGGCGTTGACGAAATGGTCCATCCCGCCCACGGGCTCCATGAGCGAGGTCTGCCAGAAATATTCCTGGTCGCGGAAGATGTAGTCGTCCCACACCCGCGAACGCAGGATCTCGTCGAGCGCCATCGGCGACAGCGGCCGGCCCGGCTCGTTGGCAAGCCCGGGCGGCACGTCGTAGCCGGCCCAGCCGAACTTGTTCTGATACGAATACGTCACCCTGCCGTCACGCTCGACCTTGGTGAGGTCGCCGAACTTCGCCAGCATGTCGCGAAAGGTCTCCAGCTCGGTCTTCGGGATCGGCAGGTCCATGTCGGGCTTGGTGACGCACTTGTCGAGCAGCTCCGCGACATGGCCCTGCAGGTCGTAGAAGGCGCGGCGCACCTGCATGGTGCGGCCATTGCCGAGATGGCCCGAATGCACGAGGTTGGCGCGGCTCGCGAAAATATAGGGCTGCAGCGTCACGCCGAACTGCCGGCAATAGTCGATGACATGCACATGGTGATGCGGGATGCGTCCCGGCCCGGCGTTGAGCCACTGTCCGTCGTCGAACCGGCATTCCTGGTAGGGCGCATCCATTTCCTTGAATCCGTCGCCGCGGCGCAGCGTCAGGCTGCGCCCGCCGATGCGGCGCGACGCTTCGAGAATGACGCAGTCGTAGCCCGCGCGGTCGAGCTCGTAGGCCGCGCACAGGCCGGCGACGCCGGCGCCCAGCACCGCCACCGTCTTGCCGGCGCCGGAGCCGCGCGGCAGCTCAAGACCCGCCGCGAGCGCCGGCGGAGGCTTCAGGAAGTCCCAGACCGCCAGCGTCTCGTAGACCGCGCCGGCGCCGCCGAGCCGCGCCATCGCGCCGAGCAGGCCGCGGCGTGTCATCGTCATGAATGCCTCCCAATGCCGTCAGGGCGTTGCATTGGTAAGGCGAAAGCGGCCCTGCCGCCAGGGCGCATCCGATGCGGTCCAACAACGACGATGACTCTTGCGGGCAGCCGTTGTTCAGAGGGGGAGCGTCAACGGGCGGCTGCGAGCCGACCGCTCACGGGCGGTTGGCGCTGATGTCCGTGATCTCGAGCGTGACCGAGGTCCTGCTGCCACCGCGGTTGATGGTGACCGCGATGGTCTTGCCGACGCCGACCTGCTCGAGCTCGTCGGTGAGGTCGGCCAGCCGCCTGACCGGCTTGTCGTTCGCCGCCACGATCACGTCGCCGAGCGTCCCGGTCGAGGTGTTCACGCCCCGCAGTCCCGCCTTCTCGGCCGACGAGCCGGGAGCCGTGCGTACGATGACGACACCTTCGACGCCAAGCCGCGTGGCCACCGCCTCGTTGGCCGCCACAATGCCGATGCCGGGCGTCGGCACGCGGCCGTTGCGGATCAGCTCCGGGACAATCCGGTTCACCACATCGACCGGGATCGCGAAACCGATCCCGGCATTCGAGCCCGATGGCGAATAGATCGCCGTGTTGACACCGATCAGCCGCCCGGCGGAGTCGAGCAGCGGGCCGCCCGAATTGCCCGGATTGATCGCGGCGTCGGTCTGGATCACATTGGAAATCTCGCGACCGCCGCTGGTGGGCAGCCGCCGCTTCAAGGCGCTGATGATGCCAGTGGTGAGTGACTGGTCGAGCCCGAACGGATTGCCGATCGCGAACGCCGACTGCCCGACCTTGAGCTCGGCCGAGCTGCCGACTGCGATCGGCGGCGGCATCTGCCGCACGCCGC
>DAIUEP010000012.1:22830-41699 GCA_036845065.1 Xanthobacteraceae bacterium
TGGACAACGGAGGGCGACACACGCTCGAACAGCGCGATGGTGGCCCGCTCGTAATCGGCGAGATCGCCGCGCGGCTCGACCGCCCGCGGGTTGGTCGCAGCGTAAAGTCGATAGTCGATATAGGGGCGGGCGACGAAAAGAACGGATATGCCGACAATCACCGCCGCCATCACGGCAAAGATGCGGTTTGCCATTGCTGTCTCCCTCATCGGTCACGAGGCGCGGCCTACCCCGCCAAGCAACTCCCAAACGCAGATCGCGGTTCCGTATGCCGCACGGGAAAGTACGATTGGGAAAGTACGATCGGCGGACTTCATGGACGCTATGCAGGCGCAGAGCCCGGCCCATGATAAACATCAAGACAAATATCAACGAGATTCGCGTCGCGATAAACGGCATGTCCGGCTGCAACCTGATGCCAGTGCCTGCGGCACGCCCCAACACACTGACTGGCGCCAGGCGGGCATTTGATCCAAGTCAACGACGGCCCCGTGGGGCATGGCGAAAGCTGTTGCATCAAGTTCGGGCAAGGCTTCCATGAATCATCATCATCGCAAGACGCTGCACGCTCTGTTCGCTCATCCCATCAGCGCCAATATCGACTTCAAGAAGGTCATCCATCTCCTCGAAGAGATGGGTGCCGAAGTGGAGAACAAGTCTGGCAACCGGGTCGGGGTGAAGCTCAACGGGCACTCGGCCGCGTTTACGCACGCCCACCACGACCTGCCCAAGGAAGAAGTCGTGCAGGTGCGCAAGTTTCTCGAAACGTGCGGCATTACACCCGCCGCCTATCCGCTCTGACGCACGCCCGCCATGAGTGCGGCGTGAGCCTTTTGCCTTCGGCACCCCATGGGCGGCTTCCGGGTAGCCCGCCAGGAGCACTGAGACCCCCTGGCCCGATCAGGCCCGGCAGGTCCTGTTCGGGCAGCCATGATGCGTGTAGGATTCCGCCGGGGCGGCATGCACGTCATTGAGGCGACCATGCAAATTGTTGGATTGGGCTTCCTGGCCGCTGCCCTTGCGACCGCGCTCTCCGCCGTGACCCTGCCGGCACGCGCAGAAACCATGCACCTCCTGACCAATCAGGGTGAGCGCGAGGCGATCGTCCTGCCATCGCGGCAGGGGCCGGCGCCGACGATCATTGTGCTGCACGGCGCCACGTCCACGGCGGCGTGGACGGCGGAGCACTCAGGCTTCGCCGAGGCCGCCGCCGCGCATCGCTTCACCGCGGTCTTCCCGCAAGGCATCAGGAAGCAATGGAACGACGGCCGGGAAGCGCGTGCCGCCGACATCGACGATGTCGGCTTCCTGCAGCGACTGGTGAGCGCGCTCGCGGGCCGCGGCATTGCGGATCCCGCGCAGGTCTACCTCGCCGGCATCTCCAACGGCGGCATGATGACGTTCCGCATGCTCTGCGAGGCCTCCGAGTTATTCGCCGGCGCCGCGACCGTCATTGCCAACATGCCGGCCCGTATCGGCGCGCGCTGCGCGCCGCGCAAGCCGGTGCCGGTCGTGATGTTCAACGGCACCGCCGATCCGCTCGTGCCCTATGACGGCGGCGGCGTCGGTTTTGCCGGCCTGCGCGGCTCCGTGTGGGCGGCCGAGGAGACCGCCGAGTTCATGGCCGATGTCAACGCTTGCGCGGCTGCACGTGCCCTGCCGCTGCCAACCAGCGCGCGGAGCGGCCATGTACAGGTGACGCGGCTTGAATGGACGTTCTGCCGAACCGGCAGCCCCGTCGCGCTCTACCGCTTCGACGGCGGCGGCCATCAGGTGCCCGGCCAGCGCTCATTCTTGCCGCTGTTTCTTGGCCGGGGCTACCGGGCACTGCACGCTGCCGATGAAGCGTTCGCCTTCTTCCGACGCTGAACCATGCGGCACCACCGTGGCCGCGCTTGACGCGATGGCGGATGGATAGAAATATGGCTTCGCCCGCATGCAGGACGTCCCCCATCCCACCGTCGACCCGATCACGCTCGAGGTGATCCGGCACGGGCTCGTTTCGATCGCGAACCAGATCGACGCCAACATCAAGCGCACGGCGTTCAGCCCGTACATCTATGAATACAACGATTTTGCGGTGGGCCTGACCGACGCCGACGGAAGGCTGATCGCGCAGTGCACCGGCGGCATGCCGCCGTTCGTCGCCGACTCGGTCGGCATGGCGGTGCGCGACGGGCTTGCCATCTACGGGCACGACCGCCTGCAACCCGGCGACGTGGTGCTGTGCAATCACGCCGCCGTGCAGGGCCAGCACCTCAACAACACCGTCATGTACACGCCGATCCATGCCGGGCTCGCCACCCTGATCGGCTTCTTCGCCATCAACGTGCACTGGATCGACATCGCGGGCGCGGTGCCGCGCTCGCCCGACATTTTCGGCGAAGGGCTGCAGCTGCGCTCGATCAAGCTGTGGAAGCGCGGCGAGCCGGTCGAGGAAATCTATCGCATCATCGAATGCAACACACGCCAGCCGACCGAGCTGCTCGGCGATATCGCGGCGCAGCTGGCGGGCTGCCTGCTTGGGCGCGATCTGGTGGCCGAGCTGGTCGGCAAGTACGGCATCGCGACCTTCGAGCGCGCGGTCGAGATCATTCTCGATCAGTCGGAGGCGGCCGCCCGCGCGCTCATTCGCGCGATGCCGGACGGCGTCTATACGCACGAGACCTTTCTCGACAACGACCGCTCGGGCGACGAGCCGCTGCCGATCCGCATCAAGGTCGTGGTCGCAGGCGACGAGCTGACCATCGACTATTCGGGCATCGCCGATCAGGTGAAGGGGCCGATCAACTCGGGCTGGTTCGGCGGCGGCCAGACCACCGCGCGCGTCGCCTTCAAATATCTGATGGGCGCGGGCGAGATGGCGAACGAAGGCACGTTCCGGCCGCTCAAGCTCATATTGCCGCCCGGCAAGATCCTCAGCGCCGACGCCACGGCGCCGATGGGCAACTATTCGACGCCGTTCCCGACCGTGATCGACGCGGTGATCAAGGCGCTCGAGCGCGCGCTGCCCGAGCGCGTGCCGGGCGGGCATTTCGGCACCCATTCGGGCATCCGCTTTTCCGGCCGGCGGCCCGACGGCAGCTACTTCGCCACCCACGACAGCGGCCACGGCGGCTGGGGCGCCTGTGCGACCCATGACGGCGCGGGCCCGTTCCGCACCATGGCGCATGGCGACACTCGCATCATCCCGCTCGAGCTGCAGGAGAGCTACCTGCCGGTGCGGATCGAGGAGTTCTCGCTGCGTGCGGATTCCGGCGGCGCCGGACAATTCCGTGGCGGGCTGGGCTTTCGCAAGAGCTACCGGATTCTCTCTCCTTGTGAATTGCAGACCAATCTCGACCGCACGCGCTTTCCGCCCTGGGGCGTGCAGGGCGGCATGGCGGCGACGCCCGGCCGCTTCACGGTCGTGCGTGGCGCGAATGGCGAGATGCGATCGATCGAAAAAGAGAAGGGCTTTCGTCTTGCGGCGGGCGACCTCGTCTGCGTCGAGACCGGCGGTGGCGGCGGTTACGGGTCACCGCACGAGCGATCGCTCGATCTCATCCAACGCGATCTCGACGCCGGCTATGTGTCAGCGGAGGCTGCCATGCGCGACTATGATGTGAGCGTCGGGGCCGACGGAACGGTGACGAGGAGACGGTGATGCGAGGAAGGTTTGTTCTGGCCGCCGCCAGCCTGCTCGCGGCTTGCGCGCCCGCCGCAGCACAATCGGTCGAAGACTTCTATCGCGGCAAGACCATCACGATCTATGTCGGCACCGGTATCGGCGCCGGGGCGGTCAGCGCCTATCCGATGGCGCTCGCGCCGGTGATCCGGAAATATATTCCGGGTAATCCCACCGTCGTGGTCTCGCACATGCCGGGGGCGGGCGGCATCAAGGCGGCGACCTTCATCGAGAGCGTCGGGCCGCAGGACGGCACGGCGTGGGGCTTCATCACCCGCGGTTTCATGCTGGCGCCGCTGCTCAAGCTGCCGCAGGCCAACTTCACACCCACGAGGTTCAACTGGATCGGCAGCCCTTCGCGCACCGTGTCGATCGGCGCGGTGTGGAACGCATCCACGCCGGTGCGGACAATCCAAGATGCGATGCAGCAGGAGGTCGTGGTCGGCGCCACCTCGATCGCGCAGGACACCGGCATCTTCCCGCGCGCGCTCAACCGCGTGCTCGGCACCAAGTTCAAGATCGTCACCGGCTACGCCAGCCTCGGCGCGGTCGACATTGCGATGGAGCGCCGCGAGGTGCAGGGCAAGGTCGGCTCCACCTGGAAGTCGCTCAACAGCGGGCCGAGCGCGCACTGGGTGAAGGACAATATCGTGTCGGTGCTGGTGCAGCTTGGCGTCAAGAAGTCGCCCGACATCCCGGCCGAGGTGCCGCTCGCGCTCGATCTCGCCAGGTCGCCGGAAGACCGCCAGGTGCTCGAGGTTTTGTGCGCGCCGAGCGCGACCGGATACCCGTCATTCATGGGCCCGGGCGTGCCCAAGGAGCGCGTTGACGCGATCCGCGCCGCCTATGCGGCCGCCATGAAGGATCCGGAGTTCATCGATGCGGTGCTCAAGGGCGGTCTCGACATCGATCCGATCGGCGCCGACGAGCTGACCGACGTCGTGCGCGGCATCTATGCCCTGCCGGAGGCGGCGGTGGCGCGCGCACGCGAGCTGTTGCCAGCGCCGTGAGGCACGGATCGCCCGATTGTGCCGGTGATGGCGGAACGGCTATCGCATCTGCATCGCGGCACAATTCAGCGACGCTGCGTCGCCGCCCCAGCCAGGCGACGCGGCTCCTGCCTTGGGCATCAGGGCGCCCGCGGCCCAGCCGCCTTGCGGGGCGCCAACGGCGTTGCCAGCCGCCCAGGAGCTCACTTGCGGACAATCCGGCATGCGGCCGCAACGTCCGCGCAACATCCCGATCGCCTGCGACAAGCCCGCCGTCGAGAGCCTGGTGACGCGCGGCGTCGCGCGCGCCGATTCGGTCTCGACGATCTCGACATGGTCGCGCGTGCCCGTCGCTTCGAGCAGATCCAGCGGCAGCTCCGCCGTCCACAGCTCGAACGAGGTACCGGCCTCGATTGCGTCGACCTTGAACAACGAGCCGAACCCGGACAGCGCGATCTTGCGCTCGGCCATCGCCAGCTCCACGGTTCGCTTCGCTCCGCGCTCCTCCGAGCCGATCCCGCGGAAATAGGCGATGCTGGCGTGTCGCTGGCTCGCGCATTCCATTCGGATCATGCTCGATCGCAATTCGTTGCGGCTCTCCCCCCTGGCCTCAATGAAAAACTTCATGGCCCAGACCCGCTGCGGCAGGATTTCCGCGGCGGTCCAACGCGCTTCGTGAGCGCCTCGGACGTCGATGCCGAAGCCGACGATCTCGTCGCGGCTGAGATAGTGAATGTCCTCATGCGGGATCTTGGCGGCCAGATCGAACAACCGCACGTCGATCTTCATCTCTTGGACATAGCGGCGCGATTCGACATTGAGCTCTGCAAGCCTGGTTCTCTGCAGCGACGCGATCTGCTTGCTCGATGCGTTGATCTTGCCGCCATCAGGCCGGAATATCACCACTTTGGAGGAATGAACGCCAAGTTTTGCGCCCGGCGGAACGTAGCGGACCCTGGCCCCTATGAGCGCATAGACGCATGCCGAGTTGCAGGCCGCCACGCTGCGCAAGGTCGCCGGCAGCACCTGTCCCGACTGCTTCAAGGCGCGGCAGGCCTGCTCGCTCACGCCCGCGCAGCCAACCGGAATGGTTTCAGACACGCCGGCGGTCATGTCGCGCTCGCGCAGAAGCCGGCCCATCACCGTCGATGTCGTGACATTGCCGCCAGGCGAGTGAAAGAAAATCGGCAGATTGCGTCTGCCAAGGCGGGTCAATAATGACCGCAGCTGCTGTGCAGTGCCCGCCTCGATCTGCCCCTCGGCGGCGATCCATTCGCTGCAACGCGGACCGCAGGCGCCCTCCTCGCCCTTGGCGAGGAAGAAGACCATAGGTGGCGACCTCACCACGGCTTTGGCTTTCTGCGCGCCGGGGCGATCCGGCTGCGCAGCGGCAACGCCGGCAAGCGGTATCATCATCATGGCCAGCAGAATGGCGGCGCGAAGCGTCATGAAAGGCCAGCTGAAATCGGTGAAACGATCTCCAATAAGCCTAGCAAGTTTCAACACCTCCTTCCAGACATTCGCCGCCGCCTCTACAGTCCGTCGCGCCGATCATGTAACATTCCACCTATGCGCACCTGCTCATTCCTGCTGCAGATTGCCGCCGCTGCGACAGCAGCCGCACTTCTCGCCGGCCCCATCGCGCACGCCGACGAAACCGCGGATTTCTATCAGGGCAAGAGCATCACGCTCTATCTTGGCTATCCACCGGGCGGCGCCTACGACATCTACGCCCGCCTGGTCGGACGCCACATGAGCCGCCACCTGCCGGGCCACCCGCAAATCATCGTGCGCCACAAGCCGGGCGCGGCAAGCCTCAATTTGGTCAACGAGCTGTACAACGTGCTGCCGCGCGACGGCAGCGTCATCGGCATGTTCGCGCGCAGCATCGCGCTCAATCGGCTGCTCGGCCGCGAGGGCACCAACTACGATCCGGTCGCGCTCAACTGGATCGGCAGCGCCAACAACGAGGTGTCGATCTGCGGCGTCTGGCACGCCGTCGGCGTGCGCAGCACCGCGGACTTCCTGTCGCGCCCGCTGGTGTTCGCCGCCAACGCGCCGGGTGCCGAATCCGACGTCTATCCGAATGTCCTCAACAGCCTGATTGGGACCAAATTTAAGGTCGTCGCCGGCTATCCGGGCGTCAACGATCTCACCCTCGCGCTCGAGCGCGGCGAGGCCGAGGCGCGCTGCGGCTGGAGTTGGGGCGCCGTCAAGGCGGCGAAGCCCGACTGGATCCGGGACCGGAAGATCTACATCGCCGTCCAGTTCGCCGCCGCCAAACACCCCGAGCTGCCGGAGGTTCCGCTCGCCACCGAGCTTGCGCGCAACGAGGGCGAGCGGGCGGCGCTCGAGCTGATCCTGACCCAGCAGGTCATGGGCCGGCCGTTCGCGGCGCCTCCGCAAGTGCCGGCTGCGCGCGTCGCCGCGCTTCGGCAGGCCTTCGAGCGCACCCTCAGGGACCCCGAATTCCTGGCCGAAGCCGACCGGCTGGCGCTCGAGATCGACCTCGTCACCGGCGAGACGCTGCAAGCCATGGTCAAGCGCATGTTCGCCTCGCCACAGGCGGTGGTCGAGGCCGCGCGCAAGGCAATCGGCCAACGATGAGGGACGGCGGTGCGGCAATTTATTCGAACAGGGGACGGCGACGGAACCGCTGGCATCGGATATAAGGGCACCAAGCCTATATTCGGGAGGAACGAGATGAAGCACCGGCCTATCTGCATTGCTGCCGCAGCGACGATCCTGCTACCCATTGGCGTGCTGTCCGCAGGCGCCGAGACGCTGGCGGTTTTCACCAAGAGCGCCGGCAATCCGATAGCGCGCGCGACGCGCGCGGGCGCCGACCAGGTCGCCAAGGCCAATGGCTTCACGGTCTTCCACTACATTCCGACCTCGGCCGACAACCCGCGCCAGCAGGCCGCGCTGGTTGATGAGGCGCTCGCCGCCAAGCGCGACGCGTTCGTATTCACGCCGGTCGACGTCAAGGCCTTGGTGCCGGCGGTGGAGAAGATCAACGCGGCCGGCATTCCGCTGGTCAACGTCGCCGACCGGCTGACCGGCGGCAATAGCATCGCTTTCATCGGGACCGACGACTACGCGATCGCGCTCGACACCGCCCGCGTGCTGCTCAAGGCCATGGAGAGCAAGGGCAACTTGATCATTCTCGAAGGCCCCGACACCATTCCGACCGCTGCGGCGCGGCTGCGCGGATTCAAGGATGCGCTCAAGGACGCTCCCAACGTGAAGGTCGTGCTCTCGAAGAACGCCCTCTACGCGCGGCCCGCCGCCGCCGATCTGCTCAAGGCCATGCTGAAGGCGACCCCGAACGCGCAGGTGGACGGCGTCCTCGCTGCCAACGACGCCATGGCGCTCGGCGCGGTCGAGGCGTTCAAGGAGGCCAAGAAGAAGCTGCCGCTCATCGTCGGCATCAATGCCGGCAAGGAAACGGTCGAGCTGATCAAGTCGGGCGAAATGCTGGCCAGCGGTGACTACAACGGCCTGATCGACGGCTGCCTCGGCGCCGAGATCGCGATTCGCGCCCTGCGCAAGCAGAACTCGCCCAAGGAAATCCTGGCGAAAACGGCCGTAGTCGACAAAAGCAATTATCAGCAGTACGAGATCCCGGTCGAGCGGCGCCCCTGCCCGACACTCGAGAGCATGATGGCCAAATGAGCCAAGGGCACGCATCGACCGCATGAAGGAACCACGCCTCAACATCGTCGAATGGACCGTCTCCGAGCTTTCATCGGCGCTGAAGAGGACCGTCGAAGATGCCTACGGCCATGTGCGCGTGCGCGGCGAGGTGTCGGGCTTCAAGGGCCCCTCGCCGTCCGGCCACGTCTATTTCCGGCTCAAGGACGACAAGGCCGTCATCGAGGCGGTGATCTGGAAGCGTGAGTTCGCCCGCATGCGGATGCCGCCGCAGGAAGGGCTCGAGGTCGTGGTGACCGGCCGGCTCACGACCTTCAGCGGCTCCTCGAAGTATCAGATCGTGATCGAGACGCTCGAGCCGGCCGGGCTCGGCGCCCTCATGGCGCTGCTCGAGGAACGCAAAAGGAAGCTCACGGCCGAGGGCCTGTTCGACCCGGCCCGCAAGCAGCTCCTGCCATTCCTTCCGGACGTGATCGGGGTGGTCACGTCGCCGACCGGCGCGGTCATCCGCGATATCCTGCACCGGCTGGCGGACCGGTTCCCGCGCCGGGTGCTGGTGTGGCCGGTCAGGGTCCAGGGCGACGGATCGGCTGAGCAGATCGCGGCCGCGATCCGCGGCTTCAACGCGCTCTCCGAGCGAGGGCCGATCCCAAGGCCCGATCTCATCATCGTCGCCCGCGGCGGCGGCTCGCTCGAGGACCTCTGGTCGTTCAATGAGGAGATCGTCGTGCGCGCCGCGGCCGAGAGCATGGTCCCGCTGATCTCGGCGGTGGGGCATGAAACGGACGTGACGCTCATCGATTTTGCCGCCGACAAGCGCGCCCCCACTCCGACTGCTGCGGCCGAGATGGCGGTGCCGGTCCGCTCCGAGTTGCTCGTCCAGGTCGACAGCCTGGCACGGCGCTCGCTGGCCTGCTGGCAACGCTGCCAGGAGGCGCGGCGCACCGAGCTGCGCGCCGCCATGCGGGCGCTGCCGAGCGTCGAAGAGCTGTTCGCGCTGCCGCGCCAGCGGCTCGATCACGCCTGCGCGCGCCTCACGCTGCAGACGCTGCATACCCGCGTCGCACGCGAGCGCCAGCAGCTCGCGCTGCTCGCGCAGCGGTCGCGGCAATGCCTGCGGCATGGCATGGAGCGGCGGCGCGAGCGCTTCGAGCAGCTCTCGCTGCGGCTGGCGGCAGCCCGCTTCGCCTACGCCAACGCCCGCCGCACCCAGATCGAGCGGGCGCGCGAACGCACGCTGGCGCTGTTCGCCAGGGCGAAGCTCGCGGCCACCGCGCTGCTGCAGAACCGCGCCGCCAGGGTGGAACGGGCCGAACGGCTGTTGGCCGCGGTGTCCTACCGCGGCGTGCTCGCGCGCGGCTTCGCGCTGGTTCGCGCCAGCGATGGCAAGCCGCTGCGCTCCGCGGCGGCGGTCACCTCGGGGCTTGCGCTGAGCATCGAATTCGCGGACGGGCGCGTCCGCGCAACCGCCGATGGACCGTCAGCCCCGGCGGCGCCGCAGAGCGCGGGCCCCGCCAAGCCGCCGCGCCGCGGTGGCGGCGAGGGCCAGGGCAGCCTGTTCGGCGCGTGATCCGCGGGGGGGGGGCGCGGGGTCAGCGACCAATGTGATGATTGGCAATCGACGCGATCTCACGCACCCGCTCCCAAGTCATGCCGTTGCGCTGTTCGGTTGAGAGCGGATGCCCCGTTGGCTCAAGCTCGACTTCGGGCCGCAAACCCACAGCTTGAGTATGAACCATCGTCTTCAGATTGAGCGTCTCGGGATAACCTGGAATGGAGTTCGAAAGCCAACCGAAATAGGGCGGTTCTCGCTCTCGCTCTGGACTGAGCCAAAGGTCCAGGCATTTCTGGAAGTTGTCCTTGCTGAGAGAAACCCAGACCGTCCACAAGAATGAACTGTCTGGGTCTCGAATTGGTATGCGTATATTGCCAAGGACAAAGAAGTGCCTTTCGTCGATACGGCAGGTGTCCGTCGTCAAGTGGCACCGATACCACCGGAGCCATCTCGGTACCTGGTCGTACGCCAACGGGGCGGCGAATCCATAGCTCAGCGCAGGCCCCTGATGGACCTTGCCGCACACAGCGCAACGGTAGGTTCCGATACCCATCATCCGCGCACGGTTCCTTGCCGCGACCACGCACCGTGCGAGCGGCGCCAACATGGTAATGATCCCGAGCTCGCAGACGTCATCCCCGACTCGCGCCTCAACGAAGCTAGCGGCTAGCGCAAGAGCCATTCGGCGGCGCGCACGATGGCATCGGCGCGCGCAGCCGGATTGGTGCCGACATGCGCCCGTCCCGAGCCGTCGGCGCTGTAGGCAAGCCCGGTGAGCACGCGCACCGGATAGTCCGGGCGATCGAATTCGTGGTAGGCGCCCGGATAGACGACGATCGAGGCTTGCGCGCTGCGACCACGGGCGCCGGCGACCATCTGCTCGCAGGCCGCCGCCGGCGTCCAATCATCGGCGCGGCCGATCAAGATCAAGGTCGGGATCCGCGCGCTCCATCCGACGGCGTCGAGCCGCTGGCAGCCCGGATAGAACGCCACCACCGAGCGAAAATCGGGCAGGCCGTCGCGCGGCAAGGCGCGGGGTCGCACTGTCCAAAGCGCCGCGATGGCGCCATTCGACCAGCCCAGGAGAGACACCCGGTTCTTGACGGCCCAGGTCTGGTTCTGCAGCCATCGGCGCGCCGCATAGGCATCGGCCACGCGCTCGCGGGCGCTGCGGACCTTGCGTTCGCGCACGCCGCATTGCGGACCGAGCCCGCGCGGCGTGAAGCTGTCGACAAAGAGGACGGCAACCCCTTGCTTGGACAGGCGCTCGCCCCAGTCGGCGAAACGGCGAACGATCTGGCCGCTCGCGTTCAGCAGCCCCGCGCATCCGTGCAGGCCCAACACGACCGGGAAAGGCCCGGCGCCGGGCGGCCGATAGAGGACCGCGTTGAGCGCCGCATCGCCCTCACCGACGTCAATCACTTCGGCCGCAGGCGCCGAGGTCGCGACCGCAACGAGGAGGGCGGCAAGAGCGAAGCGCATTGCGCGACAGTCCCTTGATATACACCGGCAGAATAACACGAATCGAAACCACGCAAGCGTTGAACGGGGCCTATTGAGGGTTACATCCACCGGCGTTAACGATTATCTTCATGCAATCGCCGATTTTGGCGGTTAGGATTGCGCATAGTGAGACGTCAAGGTGAAACGTCAAGCAGCCCGCCAAGCCGGCGCCTTGGGAGATTGAGACGTGCTGAACCGGTATGATCGCTCCTCCCCGACGGCGGGCGAAGCCGAGGTCAAATACCTCGATGGAGATTTCCGGGTCATGCGGCCCGGCGCGTTCGTGCGCTGCGCCGTGACCGGCACTCCGATCCCGCTCGAGGAGCTCAAGTACTGGAGCGTTGATCTGCAGGAGGCCTATGTGTCCCCCGAGGTCGTGCTGCAGCGCCACTTCCCGGATCGAGTCAAACGTTGAGACGTGCGGCTGACCGCACGGCAGCGATCCTGTCGAACAGAAGCTTGCCAAATGTCGCTTCCTCGTCGAGGGCGAGCCTGACCGGCAGCACGCGGACCCGCGCCGCCAACTCCGCCATCGCCTCGTCGCCCTGCAGCCGCGCCCTGTCCTTTTCGGTCGTCACCAATACCAGCGCTTCGGCATCGGCCTGCATGCACAACGCGCGCGCCTCCGCCGGCGTGTAACGGTGATGGTCGGCAAAGCTTCTGGTCGCGGCGACGGAAATGCCGGCATCCCTCAGCGTTGCGAAGACCTTCTCCGGATCGCCGATGCCGGCAAAGGCGAGCACACGCTGACCCGCAAGCGTTGCGACAACGTCGCGGTCCGGCTCAAGCCGCGCCCGGAACACCGGACAATTTCGCGCATCGGCCGCTTTCATGAAGGCGGCTGCGGCGTCGCCGATCGCTCCGACCAGGACGACCGCATCGGCGCGATCGAGCTGGACATCGAGCGGCGCCCGCAGCGGACCGGCCGGAAATACTCTCATATTGCCGAGACCGCGGCGGCCGTCGACGACGAGCGCGGAAAAGTCCTTGGCAAGCGAGGGATTCTGGAAGCCGTCGTCCATCACGATAACGCTTGCGCCGGCGGCGAGCGCCGTCCTCGCCCCCGCGACGCGGTCATGCGCAACGACTGTCGGCGCCACACGGGCGAGCAGCAGCGGCTCGTCGCCCACGTCGGCGGCACGATCCCGGTCTGGATCGACCAGCACCGGGCCGCGCAGACGTCCGCCGTAGCCGCGGCTCAGGAACACCGGCCGCTCGCCCGCGGCGGCGAGCATGCGCGCGACCGCAAGCGCGGTGGGGGTCTTGCCGGCACCGCCAACAGTCGGATTCCCGATGCAGACAACCGGCACGCCCGCGCGATCCCCGCGGCGCCTGAGACGCCACGCGGCGACCGCACCGTAGATCGCGGCGGCCGGTGCCAGCACGCACGCCGCGATGCTGGCGGCGCGCCACCAGAATGGCGGTTCACGCATGGCCGTCCTCACGCATGGCCGTCTTGGCGCACCAGGCGGATCTGCATGAAATAGGGATCGAGCGCCGCCAGCGTGCGATCGAGCGCGCCGGCCAGCTGCGTCACGGTCTCGCGCGCCGCCGTCACCACCTTCATGCGCTCGGCGGCGTCCGTCAGCCACGCGCCCACCCGCACCGTCAGCCTGCCCACGTCCGTCACCTGCTCGGCGCCATGCGCGGCATCAAGCGCAGCGTAGATCTCGGCAAAATTCCACACATGCGGCCCGTGCAGGACGGCGGCACCGAGCTTGATCGGCTCGACCGGATTCTGGCCGCCATGGCTCGCCAGCGAGCCGCCGACAAACACGATCGGCGCCAGCCGGTATACGAGGCCCAGCTCTCCCAGCGTATCCACGACGTAAATGTCGGTCTTGCTGTCCGGCAGGCGCCCTTGCGAGCGCAGCGATGCCGACAGACCGGCCGCGGTGGCAATCTCGACGATGCCCTGCCCGCGATCGGGATGGCGCGGCGCGATCAGTGTGAGCAGCTGCGGAAATGAGTGCCGCAATCGCCTGTGCATATCGATCAGCGCGATCTCCTCGCCGGCATGGGTCGACGCCGCCGCAATGGTCGTGCGGCCCCCGATGGCCGACTGCAGCGCCTGCAGGCTGTCGCGATCGGCCGGGGGCTCCGGCACATCGAGCTTGAGGTTGCCGGTCGTGGTTATGCGAGGGGCGCCCAGATCGCGATAGCGCGTGGCATAGGCGGGCGACTGCGCGAGGCAAAGATCGAAGCGACCGAGCATTGCGCCGATCGTCGCGGGCGCATGGCGCCAGCGATTGAACGATCGCTCCGATAGGCGGCCGTTCACCAGGATCAACGGAATTCGTCGCGCGTAGCTCATGACGATGATGTTCGGCCAGAGGTCCGATTCCGTGAACAGCGCGAGATCGGGCTTCCAGTGATCAAGGAAGCGCGTGATGAAACGCGGCGAATCCCACGGCACGAATTGGTGGATGACTCCCGCTGGCAAGCGTTGCTCGCAGAGCTTCGCCGAGCCAACGGTGCCCGACGTGACCAGGACCTTGATCTCCTTGGCGACGATGCGCTCGACCAGCGGGATAATGGCGGCGATCTCGCCCACGCTCGCCCCGTGCACCCACACCAGCGGTCCCGCGGGTCGCGCGATGGCGCTTTCACCGCGGCGCTCCGCGAGACGCCGGGGATCCTCCTTGCCGCGCTTGAGACGGTGCGACAGCAGGATGCCCGCCAGCGGAGCGGCCGCGGTCAGCAGCGCCCGATACGCATGCAGCGTGAGCGGCAGCGATTGGGCCTCGATCGGCTTCTCCACGGCGCTGTAGGACAACGCTGATCTCCGGTCAGGCGGCGAGTTCGCGGTTGGCGCCGCGCGCGCTGGCGAACGCTTCCGCTTTGCGCGCGACCGACCGGCCATAGGTATGGCGGGCGAGCACGTCGGTGAGGAAGCGATTGCAGAGATCGGCCAAGACCGGCATCGGCCGCCGCACGTCCACGATCAGGACGGCGCGAAGCTCCTGGCTGCTGTTGACCACGGAGTGAGGCCAACTATCGTCGAACAGGACAGCCTCACCCTCCTTCCACACATAGTTCTGGGCGTTCACGACGAGCTTGGGAGGATTGCGTGCGGGCACCCGCACGCCGAGATGATAGCGCAGATAGCCAAGATAAGGCCCTTCATGCTCAGGCACCGACTTGCCGGGCTCGAGAATCGAGAAGAAGGCCTGAATCATATTGGGCACCTTCGCCAGCGCCCGGCAGGTCTCCGGACAAGAGGCGCGGTTCCGTTGCGGCCGATGACCCATGATTTCCAAGAGGAAGACATTCCAGCGCTTGGGCGTCGTCGCCGAGATGGCGCGCTCGCCAGAATCGACATCGTGATATTGTGGGAGCTCGTCCCATGCGGATAGCAGCCGGTCGAACTCGTGGCGAATCGCCGGATACGCACGCGTCACGTGATCGAGTTCCGGATAAGATTCCGCAATGTTAAAGAAGGTTGGGCGCGTCTTGCGGCCTACGAACAAGCCAAAGAACGCGTTCGCGATCGACTTCAGGATATGATAGTCGAGCTTCACGATCACTATCCCTTGCTGGCCTCAACAGGGCCCCAACGCCAGCAGGAGCGGGCGCCTTAGTTTAGCCGCAACACGGAGGGCGTGCCAGACTTGACATGAGTACAATCCGACGACATCGCGTCGGGCGTGCAGCGGTGAGTCGCGGCTGAGGATCGCCTACGAAAACCCGATCCAGCGCCCGCCCCAGGCCACACCGAACCAGAGCGCCAACGATATGAGCGCCGTCAAGCGGCCCTGCAGCGGCCGATCGGCGGCCGGGCCTGTTCGCGCCACGTGACGGCGAACCGTGAATGCAAAAGCGAGCGCCAGCACCAGCGACGCCATCTTCACCCAAAAAGCATAGCTGTAGTAGCACTTGACCGCCTCGGACAGGAACAAGGGAATTCCCGACGCGAACATCAAGCTCAAGCTGCCAAGCAACCAGGGCTCAACGGCTGCCGACAGCTGCGCGGCCGGCTGCCGGCTCAGGCCCACGCCGAGGAGGCGCAGATCCACAATCAACACGGCTCCCGCCGTCAGTCCCAATCCAACCAGGTGGAAGGCCTCGATCAGAGGGAACAGCCAGGTCGACTCCCGTATCGTCTCGCCGATCGACGTGTCGTAGCACCATTGAAAGAACGACAGCATCAGTACACCGATGGCGTGGGGACACAGCTGGTCAGGAAATTGATGATCGCCGGTTGCGGCTGCCGGTCACAGTCGAACCAGTTATAGGCAATCATTCGCCCACAGAAGACGATGGCGATCCACATCACCAGGGAGAGCCCGCCCGCAACCCTCACAGCCTTGGGCGGCACGCCGTCGGCGCCCCAGCCGGCGATCTTGGGATAGATGCGATAGTGAAACATCCAGGCATTCAGGCCCGCCACCACGAGCAGGATCATTTTGCCCCTGAAGAAGAGGTTCTGGTAGGAGCGCAGCGGGATGGCGAGCACCAGCAGCGTGCCGCTGATGACCATGATGACGAACCCGGCAATGGCCCACGGCAGCAGACGGTCCACAAATTCCGATACCGGAACCGCCCGCATGGTCCAGCCGAGAAGCCGCAGGTCGACCATCATCATCAGGCCGAAGAAGAGGCACAGCGTCCAGACGTGAACGGATTCGATAATCGAATAGGCGATTTCGGATTCGTGAAGGTCGACGCTCCACGGCGTCTGCGAAAGCCACGTGAAGAAATCCAGAGGAGTCATTCCGATCCCGTCGACATGCGATCCCGGCTATCGCCCCGATCGAAGCTGGCAAAGTCATGATGGTGGTGCGGATTGCTTGCGGGATCCGTTGCCGAGATCGCTGCGGCAATCCGCACTGGTCACAAGGAGAGGCGCGCGGCTAGTTTCGTCCGGGCGTCAACTCGTACGGAGCACCGGTTCCCGAGGAGCCGAGGAACAATTTGCGCCCGTCCGGCAAGGTCAGATCCCGGCCGTTGGCTCGGCGCGTTCCGTCCTTCGCCTGGTAGCCATCGACCACGATCTCGATGCCGGCCGGCAGGGTGTCCTTGGTGAATCCGCGCCGGAACAGCACGTTCGGCGTGCCCGCTTCGATGGCCCAGTTTTCCATCGTGCCATCGTCCTTCTTGACGGAGATGTGCAGCCAAGTGTGGGGATTGACCCATTCCATCTTGGTGATGGTCCCCTTGAAGCTCACCGGCTTGTTGGCGTCGAACTCCGCCGCAAACGCATGGTGTGCGGACGCCGAAGGCGTCCATGCCAACATCGCGAGACCCGAGATACCGGCTATCGTGGCAAGTTTCGTTCGCATGATTGCCTCCTTTTGTCGCGCATAGAGTCCGAGAAATCGTGAAGTCCAAGAAACTGTCGAGTCCAAGAAGCTGCGGAGTCCAAGACAGGCACATTGAAGGCTCGGCAGCCCGCAAGCGTCCCCTTCCTACCGGCTGTACCATTGATAGAATTCGTCGCCGGGCGGCACCTTGCGGGTGATATCGATGGTCATCGTTTCACCCTCCCAGCGTTTGACCAGCGGCTGCTTGCGCAGATGTCCGTACATGAACTCCTCGACAAACTCGTTGCAGCGGAATTCGAGGAGCTGCATGTTCGGCTCCGCGCGCCGATAGATCGGCATGGCGATGCGCCACGGCCGCGTGAAGACCTTGGGGTCCTCGATCGTCACGTCGTACCAGATGACGTCTGGTGACCTCAACGTGAAGCGCTCGACCAGTTTGAGCGCATCGCTGTGATAATTGCCGGCGCGGTCGAACCAGGCCCGATCGTTGAAATTCGTCACGTCGACGACCAGCGTGTCGCCTTCCCAGCGTCCGACCGAGTGGCCCATCCAGGTATCGTCGGGCGGACCTTCGACCTTGTCCAGATGGATCGTGCGCGCCGTGTTCGAGAACGAGTAGGCGATGTGAATCTTGTTGGTGCTTTGCGTGATCTGGAACGGATGCGGCATGTACATGGCGCGCGGCGTGCCCGGCAGATAGCACTTGATTTCCGGGTCGCGGTCGATCCAGTTTTCCGCGTTCTCCTTCTTCTTTTGCAGCGCTTCAGCCTTATAGGGGATCTCGCCGTCGCCCTGCACGACACCAAGCGATCCGGGCACGGCGCCCGCGGCCCCGAGCGCGAGAACCGGCGCCGCCGGCACCCGCGCATAGTCATACGGATAGACGCCTTGCTGGGTGACGGCGGCGGGACGCGCCGCATGCGCCTGCAGATCCCAGTTGGCCTCGTTGTTGGCTTGCCAGATGCCGCTGAAGTTTGGCTTGCCGGCAACGGTGGCGGGGCGCGTGATCGGCGCCTGGCCTGACGTTCGCGTGATAGACGCCGAGATGACGGCGCCGACAGAGGCCGCCGCAATGGCGACCGTTAGCATGGAAATCGCGAAGCGGTCCCGCATGAGAGCCTCCCTTTACCTTTTTCAGCGCCTTGGTTTTGCGGCGCTTGCTGTTGCTCCGCAGTCTATTACTGCAACGGATCGTCTTCAACGCCCACAAAATCGGTGGCGTTGTCTTTTGTCGCCGGGTGCGGACCGCGCCCCTGCGCATAGGCGAGCTCCTCCATGCGGGCGCCACGCATCAGCCCGGGATGGCCATAGTTTCCCTCGACGCAGCGGGGCTCGGTATAGAGCCGGTTGTCCTGGTCGCTCTGCCTGGTGAAGTCCTGTTTGGCGGTCCAGGGCCTCGTCCACACCGTCGGATCCTCGATCGTGACGGTGTATTCGAGGCTGCTCGGCCCGGTCCGGGTCCAGCGCTCGACCAGGTGCAAGTTCTCGCGCGCGCCCTGATAATCGGTCTTGGGGCTGAAGTTGGTCACGTCGATGACGAGGGTATTGCCCTCCCAGCGGCCGCGCGAGTCACCGTACCACTGGCGAATGCTGGCCAGCAGATGCGGACGACCGTCCATGACGATGTTGCGCTGCCAGCCTTGCCCCTGACCCACGTCGTAGAAGATCGAGATGCCGCCCGGCGTCTGCACGATGCGGCGGAAGCTGCCGGTTGCGGCGCCAAACTCGGGCAGGCCCATGGTCAGGCAGCGATCCGGCAAGGCGCCGTCCTCCGGGCCATCATGGCGATTGATGCGCACGGTGTTGTAGCGCGGCGGCGGTTCAGCAAGGCGCGGCGAGGGCGTCGGATCATATTTGCCGCCCGCACAGGCTACCGACTTGTTCTTGCAGGTCTCGGTCGATTGCAGCAGCGCCAGACGGTATTCCCGATCGGCGGCGGCACGCTGCTGGGCCTCGGGCGTCATCGGCGGCATCCGCCCATTGGGCGGATCGACGATCAGCGAGGTGCGCGCGCCGGTGCGCTTCTGGGAGGTGAACACCGCGTTGTAGGCGCCGGCGACGTCGAGCTCGGTGCCGCGCTCGACACGCTTGTCGCGGCGCATCAGCGCCGATCGCTCCCGGTCCAATTCGGCGCGCTGCGCCTCGGTGAAAAACTCCTGGTTCGCAAACTTCGGAGAGCGTTGTAACGGCGTGTCGCTCTCGTCGGTCCAAATGCCCTGCAGATCGGGCTCGCCCCA
>DAIUEP010000013.1:0-1684 GCA_036845065.1 Xanthobacteraceae bacterium
GCGCGCCGCCCTTATTTCACGCCGCTGGCCACTGACGTAAAGGTGTTGCTCAGAGGCGTGCCGACGGACTTGACCGCAGCCACGATCGCAACCGCTATACCGCCCGCAATGATGGCGTATTCGATGGCTGTGGCGCCTCTCTCACATTGCAAGAAACGTCGCAACATATGCATCGGCGGCCCCTTCTTAATGCTCTGTTCGGCTCGTAGAGCCTTCGAACCTGTCACCGCAACCGGCGGCCGACCGCAGCGCGGCCATCGAGCAGCGTCGACACACTCTCATCAGGAAATGAATTTTGAGTTTGCGATCTGCCCTGCAATTTATCGATAATCTTAAGAAACTTGCTACAAATCCCACGCTGGACGACTACGTCTCCACGATACCCTCCGGCGGCGCACTCGCCTGCGACTCGCGCTGACCGTGCGGCAATCCCAGGTAGGCCTCCGATCGCATCTCGATCAGACGCGAGGCAGTGCGCTTGAACTCCTGCGCTTCGAAGCCTTCGGTGGCGCGATAGAGTTCGTCGGGCTCGGCCGCGGCGGAAGCGACGAGCTTCACGGCATTGTCATAGAGAGCATCGATCAGGATGATGAAGCGCTTGGCGGCGTTGCGCGCGTCATGGTCCATCACCGGGATGCGGTCGAGCACGAGCGTGTGGAACGCGTGTGCGATCGTGAGATAGTCGGCGGCGGCGAGCGGCTGCTCGCACAGCTCTTGGAACGAAAACCGCGCGACCCCCATGGCGGCGCGCGGCACGCGCAGCGTGCGCCCCTTCACCGCCAGCGCGACTTCTGTCCCCGCATGCCCACCGGTGAGACGCTGCCAGGATTGATCGAGAGCCATGTCACGCCCGCTCGCAAGTGTGGCGAGCCTTCCGTCCAGCAGATGCCAGACCGGCTGGCCGGCCAGCTTCTCGAGCCGGAAGTCGGCGCGTGCCGCAAGCTCCACGACCTGCATCTGCTGCTCAAAGAGCGCAATGAACGGCAGGAACAGCGCGCGATTGAGTCCCTCCTGGTAGAGTTCCTCTGGCGCCACGTTGGAGGTCGCCACCACGACGACACCAAGCTCGAACAATCGAGCGAACAGCCGGCCGAGGATCATCGCATCCGCGATGTCGGTCACATGGAATTCATCAAAGCAGAGAAGCCATGTCTCCTCCGCGATCGCCGCAGCCGTAAGCCGGATCGGATCCTCGCCCAAGTCGGCCCTCAGCTCGGCCCCGAGCTTGATTCGGTTGCGGAACTCGCGCACCCGGTCGTGCACGTCGCTCATGAACTCATGGAAATGCGCGCGCCGCTTGCGCTTGACCGCGCTCGCAGCGAAGAACAGGTCCATCAGCATGGTCTTGCCGCGCCCGACATCGCCGAACAGGTAGAGGCCGCGGATCGGCTCCTCGCGGCGCTCGCGGGCGCCAAACAGCCAGCCCAGCGATGACGACTTGCGCGCGAGCCGATGCTCGCGCAGCCGTAGCTCAAGCCCCGCCAGCAGGTCGAGCACTTGCTCCTGGGCGGCATCGCGCTCGATTTCGCCTGAGGCGACCAACCTTGCGTATTGCGCTCTGATGTCGGTGGGCATGCGGAAATCGTGGGACCAGTGGGCAAACCTGCGAGGCCGGCGTAGGAGACCAACATCGCGGCACTATGCCTATTGCTTATGCACCACGATAATCAACCATAAGACCAAG